>CAMCQE010000096.1 GCA_945876945.1 Klebsiella pneumoniae | reverse complement strand
CGCGCGCCGAGCGCCGCGCCCGCGTGCGACGGGACTTCATCGAAAACCTGGCCGAATCGAGCCTCGTGATGAACACCAAGATCGAAGGCGCGGTCGCCATGACCCATCTGTGGGCCGGCGAGGCGCTGTATCACCAGCAGCCGCTGCAGCTGATGTACATCTCTTCCATGCAGGCGCTCGAGCCCGGCGTGGCCGTGCCCGGTTACGTGGTGGCCAACTGGGCGGTGCTGCGGCTGCCGGAAGTGCTGCGGGTAAATCTGGGCAAGGCTTCGGGGCTGGTCAGCGCGGCCTGCCTGATGCTGCCCTTCATTCGCACCGGCATGACCGAAGAATATGCCGACAACCCCAAAGTTTTCGGCCGCTGGCAGCCGCGCATGCTGGAGCCCTATGAAGCGGCGGAAAGCGTGGCGCAGCTGCTGGGGCGGTCGGCGGATGAACTGAACCTCGGCAACTTCAAGCTGCGCGTGGGCGGCACCCGCGAGGCCACCCGGCTTAGCTGGTCCAAAGTGCAGATTGCCATCCAGGACGAGGCGCTGGACTGGAGCGAATCTGCCGCCCTGGTGCGCGGCAGCGCGTGAGTTTGCGGCGGTCGGAGTTATCGAACACGTGACGAGTCCGACCGCGGTTCTCCGCGAAGTTTTTGGTTACCCGGCGTTTCGCGGGCCCCAGCAAGCCATCGTCGAACACCTCGTGGACGGCGGCGACGCGCTGGTGCTGATGCCGACCGGCGCGGGTAAAAGCATCTGCTACCAGCTGCCGGCAATCCTCCGTCAGCGCGCCGGTCACGGCGTGACGCTGGTCGTCTCGCCGCTCATCGCGCTGATGCACGATCAGGTCAGTGCGCTGGACGAACTGGGCGTGCCGGCGGCGTTTCTCAACTCCTCCATGGAACTGACCGAGGCGCGGCAGGTAGAGCAGGATCTCCTCGCCGGGCGGCTCACGCTGCTCTACGCCGCACCCGAGCGCGTGCTGACCGACCGCTTCGCGACGCTGCTCGAGACCTTGCACGGGCGCGGCCAACTCGCGCTGTTCGCGATTGATGAAGCCCACTGCGTGAGCCAATGGGGGCATGATTTTCGCGCCGAGTATCTGGGGCTGGGCAGTCTGCATGAGCGCTTTCCTGACGTGCCGCGGGTGGCGCTGACCGCCACCGCCGACGAACACACCCGCGCGGACATCATCGAGCGCCTGCAGCTGGCGGACGCCAAGCGTTTCATCACCAGTTTCGACCGCCCCAACATTCGTTACACCATCGTTGAAAAGAGCGACCCCCGGCGGCAGCTGCTGCGCTTCATCCAGCGTGAGCATGCCGGCGAGGCCGGCATTGTCTACTGCCAAAGCCGCAAGAAGGTGGAGGAGACGGCCGAGTTTCTGAGCGAGGAAGGCGTGCCTGCGCTGCCTTATCACGCGGGGTTTCCCAACGAGCAGCGCCGGCGCCACCAGGACCGCTTTCTCCGCGAGGACGGTCTGGTGATGGTGGCCACCATTGCCTTTGGCATGGGCATCGACAAGCCGGATGTGCGGTTTGTGGCGCACCTCGACCTGCCGCGCAATATCGAAGGCTACTATCAGGAAACCGGGCGCGCCGGACGTGACGGCCAGCCGGCGGACGCCTGGATGGCCTATGGCCTGGCCGATGTGGTCAATCAGCGCCGCATGATCGACGAGAGCGAGGCCGAGGAAGACTTCAAGCGCCTGCAGCGCGCCAAGCTCGACGCCCTGCTGGCGCTGGCCGAAGCGCACGACTGCCGGCGCGTGCGGCTGCTCGCCTACTTCGGCGAGTCCGGGACCCCCTGCGGCAACTGCGACAACTGCCTTAACCCGCCCGTCACCTGGGACGCCACCGATGCCGCACGCAAGCTGCTGTCCTGCATTTACCGGTTTCTGCAGCAGGGCGGCCAGCGCTTTGGCAGCGGGCATTTGATCGACGTGCTACGCGGCAAGGAGACCGAACGGGTGCAGCAGTATCGGCATCAGCAGTTGAGCACCTACGGTATTGGCGCCGACCTGTCCGAGGCCCAGTGGCGCGGCGTGCTGCGGCAGTTGATCGCGCTGGGGCATGTGAGCGCCGAAGGCGAATACCACACGCTGGCGCTCAGCGGCAGCGCGCGCGAGGTCTTGCGCGGCACGGTCCCCGTGCTGATGCGCGAACCCGCCGAAACCCGCACGCGCAGCCGCAAAGCCCGTGCCGGCGCGCCGACCGCAGCCGAGGCCGTTGGACCCGAGGCCGCGCGCCTCGCCCGGCTTAAAGCCTGGCGCGCGAACACCGCCCGCGAACGCAACGTCCCCGCCTACGTGGTGTTTCACGATGCCACGCTGGCCGAGATGGCGCGTATCGTGCCCGGCACCTATCTGGCCCTCGGCACGATCGCCGGCGTGGGCGCGAAGAAGCTGGAGGCGTATGGGGAGGAGATTTTGCGGGTGTTGGGGGAGGAGGGGTGAGGGAATACTTGGGGAGGTATGGGCATTCGAACGAATTCGGATCTATTTGCCGTGGCTCACACAGCGATGTAAGTTTTGGGTTAGTAAATTCAGGCAGCGCTACGGCAATGTCGTCCGCTTCAGGAATTGCGAGAGTTTCGGTATTGAGGGAGGCCGGCAGTGATCGAGCGAACTAATGCGGCGCCCCGGGTGGCAATGCTCGTCCACAACGGGGTGAAAAACGACGCCCGGGTAATGAAGGAAGCGACCGCGCTCCAGCAGGCGGGCTACGCGGTTGAGGTGCACGGTATTTCAGCGACTGCGGAGAGCGTGGCAGACCAGTTGCCGGGCAGCCAGATTCCACTGTTTTTATCGCCCGCGCCGAAGCCGGTCCGCCCACCTCAGGTGCGGACTGCCGTCCCTCGGCGAAGAAACACGTGGCGCAGAAATATCTCGCTTGCGGTAAGGGCTGCCGTCCTTGCCCCGATATTGCTTCTCGGAATAGGTGGGCGATGGTCAGGCTGGGGTGTAGTCGGGGACCAGAGCATCACTCCAGCGGGCATTGGTGCCTGCTTGCTGGCTGGGTTTTTGACTATCTTGCTGTGGTTCGGGCGACGCAAGACAGATCTGTTTTTATTCCGGCTTTTCGACTTGGAACGTTCGGTAAAGCCTCCTGCCGCCAGAGAGGCCGCTGCCCCGCCTGCTTTCCATCGTTTCCAGCAGGCATTGCTCAAGAGTGTGGCAGCACGGCCCGCGCCGGACGTGTTTCATCTGCACGATCACGTTGCGCTGTCTCTGGCCTCGACCTTGAAGCAGCAATACACCGCCAAGCTGGTTTGGGACGCGCACGAGATCTATCAGGAGATGGCTGGTGCAGAGCTTGCGAGAAGTCGAATCAACGCAGAGATCATCGCCGCTAACCACACCGCTATTGACGCCTTCATCACCATCAACGACAGCATCGCCGCGTACTATCGTGAGCAGTATCCCGCAATGCCGCCGGCGACGGTTGTGATGAACGCCACGGTGGTGGAGGCATTGCCGGACTACGACGGGCGTCTCCATCGCGCGGCGGGCTTGCCTGAGACCCAGAAAATTTTGCTGTTTCAAGGCGGCTTCGCGCGTCACAGAGGCATCGAGGCCTTAATCGACGCCGCACCGAATTTTCCGCCTGACCGGACGCTGGTGCTGATGGGCTGGGGAAACATCGAGGCCGAGCTGCGCGCGCGGGTGGCGGCCCAGCCTGCGCGAGAGGCCTGCGCTGCGGTCTGTTTTCTGCCCGGCGTGCCGCATGCCGAACTGCCGCTGTGGTCGGCTGGCGCTTCTCTGGGCGCTATTCCCTACGAGAACACCAGTCTTAATCATCTGTACTGCACACCCAACAAGCTATGGGAATACCCCAATGCCGGCGTGCCGGTTCTGGCAAGCGATCTCGAAGAAATGGGACGGTTCATTCGCGAATACGGATTCGGCTTTCTGCTACCCCGCGAATTTTCTGCGGAGGATATCGTCTCGCTGGTGACCGCGCTTACCGATGATCAGTTGGCGATAGCCCGTGAGAACTGCCAGCGCTTCATCGCGAGCAATCACTGGGGGCGATGGGAGAAACGACTGCTGGATGTTTATGCCGGCGTGATGCCCTTGCCCACCGTTTGACCAACCACGTTTTCTCAGCCTGCCGGATTGAAGAGCGTTTATTTCCTATGACCTACCGAATCACCACCGTCGTTGGCGCCCGCCCGCAGTTCATCAAGGCGGCTGCCGTCAGTCGTGCGCTTCGCGCACACGGCGGCTGTCATGAAGATCTCATCCATACCGGCCAGCACTTTGACGACAATATGTCGGAGGTCTTCTTCCGGGAACTCGCAATTCCGCCGCCGCGGCACCACCTCGACATCCACGGCGGTCCGCACGGTCAGATGACGGGGCGGATGCTGGAGGCCATCGAACGGGTGGTAATGACCGAGCCGCCGGATCTGGTGCTGGTGTACGGCGATACCAACTCAACCCTCGCGGGCGCGCTCTGCGCGGCCAAGCT
Source organism: Klebsiella pneumoniae (assembly GCA_945876945.1). Classification (GTDB taxonomy): domain Bacteria; phylum Pseudomonadota; class Gammaproteobacteria. The sequence continues at coordinate 9,227 of CAMCQE010000096.1, read as the reverse complement.
GCACATTCCGGTCGCGCATGTGGAAGCCGGGCTGCGCTCTTTCAATCGCCGGATGCCCGAAGAGATCAACCGCATCATGACCGACCATGTCAGCGCGTTACTGCTTTGTCCCACCACCGAAGCGGTGGCCCATCTGCAACGCGAAGGCATCACCAAGGGCGTCTTTCACACGGGCGATGTGATGTTTGACGCCACCCGCTTTGCCCGTGAGGCAGCGAGCGTGGGGACCGATGTGCTCACCACGCTAGGGCTCGCGGCTGGCGGCTATGTGCTTTGCACGCTGCATCGTAGCGAGAACACCGATAAGCCCGAGCGCCTGCGCGAGCTGCTTGCCTACGTGCGGGCGCAAGCGGGGCAATACCCGGTGGTGTTTCCCGTTCATCCCCGGACCCGCCAGGTGATCGCCGCGACGGGCCTTGCGACCGACGGCATGCGCCTGCTGGAACCGGCCGGATATTTTGAGATGCATCGGCTGCTGGCCGGTGCGCGGATGGTGCTGACGGACTCTGGCGGCTTGCAGAAAGAGGCGTACTTCCACCGCGTTCCCTGCGTTACCCTGCGCGAGGAGACCGAGTGGGTGGAGACCGTGCAAGCCGGTTGGAATCGATTGTGGAAAGACGACGCGTATCGGACACCCCGCATAGACATCCCTGAATATGGCACCGGCCATGCGGCGGAACAGATAGCCGGCCTGATCTTCAGCTTTCTGGAGCAGGGCAGCGCCTGAACTCATCTCATTTGGGGTCAGAGTAAAAACTGAAAGGAAAGCTCAGGCCGGCGCAAGCCCAAATAGTTTTTACTCTGACCCCAAATTTTCGACCCTGATGACCTCGACGCAAAGCGCGCGTCCTCATCCGCCGCATGCCACTAATTTCAGGAGCCCCAAATGGTCACGCCCGCCGAAGTCACCGCCTTCCTCGCCCGCGAATTTCCGCAAAACCCCTGTCAGGTCGAGGCCCTCGACGCGCGCAGCGCCACGGTGCGACGAAGGGTCAGCTCGGCCGACCTGCGGCCCGGCGGCACGGTAGCCGGGCCGGTGTTGTTCGCAGTGGCGGACAGCGCGCTGTACGTGGCCTTGTTTGGCGCGCTGGGCATTATGCCGATGGCGGTGACCTCAAGCCTGAACATCAATTTCCTGAGCCGGCCGGCAGCGGACCGCGATTTGATCGGTGTGTGCAGCCTGCTGAAAGTCGGGCGCACGCTGGTGGTGGGGGAGGTGTCCATTTCCTCCGACGGGCATCCCGCGCCGGTAGCGCACGCGGTGGGGACCTACGCCTTGCCCCGCGGTCAGACGGCGGTCTCCTGATTTGAACTGATCGCTTCGACAGCGTGCTGATGGGCGGCTGATCCGCAATGCCACAGTCCGCTTACACCGTCCAAAGACGGTGGGCAGTCTCTGGGCCAGGAGGGCGTAGACGAGTCAGCGTCCCACGTTGGCAGCGAGCGACGACGAGGGCCATCGCCCCCTTAGGCGCCACCGCAGTGGCGACACTGTCTGGTCCCAATCGCGTGCGACCGCTTGGTAACCCGTTGACGGTGTTGGCAGGTGAACGCGATGCTCACGCACTCATGCCCATCCAACGAACACGCGTGAACAACACACCCGAAGCCGGGGCACGCCCTCGGCTCAAACTGCCGGCCCTGTTCTTTGTCACCAGCGCCCTGTCGGGCCTGCTGCTGGGACTGGGCGTACTGGGCATCGTGCTGCCGTCGGCGGTGCCGGCGCTGGGGGAACCCATGCTCAGCGGCGCGGCGCTCGGCGCCGGTCTGGGGCTTGAAGTCTGGGCCGTCCTGCTCTTGATCAAGGCGCTCCGCGCCGCGCGCCGGGCAGCCCCCACGCCATGAGCCCGCTTGAGTTACTCAAGACCCTGCCAATCTGTCGCGACCTGTCAGACGAGGCGCTGACGGCGGTGGCCGCACTGACCCATACCGCGGCCTTCGCCCCTGGCGAGTTCCTGCTGCGGCAGGGCACAGCGTCGACTTGCGCCTACGCCATAGTCGCCGGACAGGTGGCGGTGCTTCGCACCTTGCCGGGGGGCGGCGAACTGCCGCTGGCCGAGGTCGGACCGGGGAGTGTGGTCGGCGAAATGAGCCTGCTGGCCGAGCTGCCCCGCATGGCGAGTGCCAGGGCGCTGGACGCGGTGAAGGTCGTGGTCTTTGACCGGGCGGTATTTGCGGCCGCCTGCCGCACCCGGCAGCCGGCGGCACGCGCCATCCTGAAGGGCGTGATGCAACGGGTCTGCGCCCATCTGCGCTCACTGACCGCTCCCTTGCAGGAGCAGGCCGCGCCGGGCCCGCTTTGGCAGCCTGCGGCCGACACACCGCCGATGGCCGAATTCGACTTTCGCCGCTTTCTGCCCTTGCTGCGCTGTGCGCCCGCGCTGGGCGAAGCGGGTCTGGATCGCCTGGTGGCGCTGGCACCGCCGCGTCTGTTGATTCGCGGCGAGCCTTTATTGAACCCGGGCACGACCGCGCCCGGTCTCGCGCTGGTGGTGCATGGCGCGCTCGAAAGCCTGCCCGGGACGATGCCTGACGCGCAGGCCATGGAAATCTTCGGCCCCGGCAGTCTGGTCGGCTTGCCCACCGTACTCGACGGCTCGGCGCTGGACTGGCAGGTGCGGGCGCGCGAGCAGAGTCTGGTGCTGCACTTGCCGCAGGCCGCGTTCGAGGCCTGCTTCGCGGGTGATGATGAATTTGCCTTCGGCCTGCTGCGCGCCGTGGCCGAGCAACTGGCAGACAGCATGCTGCGCCTGTCCAACCGCCTCGCCCAGAACACGGGCCTGCAGCGGGCGCAGACCATTCTGGCGCGACGGCTGGCCTGACGTCCGCTAGAGCCGAATGTCCGTGGTACTCAGCATGGGCCGGCGGGCGCTGCTGTCGACGGTCAGAAGTCCGTATTCCGGCACTTCGATCCACGACGAGACATCCGCCGTCAGCGGTTCCGAGGCGATGAGTATGGCGTCCGCCGAGTCCTCCGCGCCGACCATTTTCCACTCGCCTTCATGCCAGCCGAAGTCGTGGCCCAGCGTGTACCACAGCGAGAGATAGCGCAGATTCGCTTCATTCACGCGCGCCGGATCGTCGGTGCGGTAGCGCCCGAAGTCGAAGCAGTAGCGCACCGCTGCCGCCACCTCGCCGTTGCTCATGAAGAGATTGACCGACGACGAAATGGCAATGCCGGCGCGCTGTCGCGCCTCACGAATGATCCCCAGCGCGGCAATGACTGCCGCGCCCAGTTCGTCGGCGGAGAAACTTATCGGGTCGGCGAGTTGCGAAATCACCAGCGCGGCAATCCATTCGCTGTCGGTGGTGCCGCAGATTTGCCGCCGCCAGCGCGGCGCCACGGCGGGCGCCAGCAGGTCGCGAATCTCGGCGAAGCGATACAGATCTCCGTTATGCGCCAGCGCCAGCGTGCTCCCTTCAAAACGAAACGGGTGGGTGTTCTGGGCGGAGATGTTGACCTCGGTGCTGTAGGCCACGCCGCGCACGTGCGCGAGCAGCGACGAGGCTTTCACCTTGCCGGCCAAAGACTTCAGGTTGCGGTCGAAGATCGGCAGCGCGGTGGAGCGATATTCCCACGGCAGCTCCGGCGCATGAGACTCGCGGTCCCAGGCCAGCAGGCCGAAGCCGGCCAGATTAAGCAGGTGCAACATGCGCGGATTGAACGACTGTCTTACCAGCGCGCTGTCCGGTTGATACAGCAGATGATCGAGCAACACCGGACGACCGAGATATAGCAGCGCACGACACATGAGAGAGCTTCCTTCCGGTTTCCAGCGTGGGACTGATTGGGTATCGTCGCGGTCACCCGCCCGCGTGGCAACCGTTAAAAGGCAGCGCTCATGAAAGACCTCTATCACCCGCAACCCGAACCCTATGAAACGCTGCTTATCCGTCGGGACGGTGCGATTGACTGGCTCACGCTGAATCGACCCGAAGCGCTCAACGCGCTGTCGATACGCATGCAGCTTGAGCTCCAGCATTACTTCGAAACGCTGTATCGCCAGTGGGACACTCGCGTGGTGATTTTGCGCGGGGCGGGGCGGGCCTATTGCGCGGGCCTCGACATCAAGGAAGTGGATCTCTCCACCGATATTGCCAATCCGGTGTTGGGGCTGCGCGTACAACAGCGCGTCGCAGACATCATCAAACTGATGCGCAAAGTGCCGCAGCCGATCATTTCGTTGATTAACGGCGCGGCGAGCGGTGGCGGCATGGCCTTGGCGTTGGCAAGCGACGTGCGCATCGCCACACCCACTGCGCGTTTCAACGCGGCGTTTATTCGCTTGGGTGTGACGTCGTGCGATGTGGGTACCAGCTATTTTCTGCCGCGACTGGTGGGCTGTTCGGTGGCCTCCGAGATGATGCTCACGGGTCGCTTCATCGACGCCTCCCGCGCCGAGCGTACAGGGCTTGTCTCTGCGGTGGTGTCGGAAGAAGCGCTGGACGCCGCGGGGCGCGCGATGGCGGAAGACATGCTTCGCGCCTCACCGCTCGGCCTGCGATTGACCAAGGATGGCATCAACCAGAACTTGAATGCGCCGAGTCTTGATGCCGCGATGGCGTTGGAAGATCGCCAGCAGATACTCTGCGGCCACACCGAAGACGTGAAAGAAGCGTTTCACGCCTTCGTTGAAAAACGCGCACCCACTTACAAGGACCGTTAAACATGAGTGAACTCTTTTCCATTCGCGGCAAGGTGGCGCTGATCACCGGCGGCTCACGCGGCATCGGCTTGATGATTGCGCGAGCCTTCGTTGCGGCCGGCGCCAAGGTGTATGTGTCTTCGCGCAAGGCCAGCGTGTGCGATCAGGCGGCGGAAGAATTGCGTGCCTTTGGCGAATGTCATTCCCTGCCGGCAGATCTGTCGAAAATGAGCGAAGTGGAGCGCCTGGCCGCGGAGTTCGCCACGCACGAGCAGCGTCTGGATATTCTGGTGAACAACGCCGGCGCGACCTGGGGTTCGTCCATCGAAGCCTTCCCCGAACAGGGCTGGGACAAGGTGATGGATCTGAACGTGAAGTCGGTGTTTTTTCTCACCCAGAAACTCTTGCCCGTGCTGGAGCAGGCGGCGAGCCCGACCGACCCGGCGCGCGTGATCAACATTGGCTCGGTGGACGGCATGCACATGCCGGCGTTCGAGAATTTCTCCTACGGGCCGTCGAAGGCCGCCTTGCATCACCTCACACGCATGTTGGCCACCTCACTCGCCGCGCGCAGCATTACGGTCAATGCCATTGCGCCCGGCCCGTTTGCCACAGACATGATGGCGCCGATGGTGGCCACCATGGGCGAGAAAATCATTGGCGCGGTGCCGCTCGGCAGAATGGGCGAGGGCGACGACATCGGCGGCGTGGCACAGTTTCTGTCGTCCCGCGCGGGGGCTTACATCACCGGCGCGGTGTTGCCGGTAGACGGCGGGCTGCTCGCCGCCAGCTAAGGCTTTAGACGGCGATTCCGACAAAAATAAGCAGGGGAGAAGCACATGATTTTGCCGACGCTCGAGGAATACTCAAAAAAATATCAGCACATCAAATTCCACCGCGAAGACGGCATTCTGCAACTCACCCTGCACAGCGATAACGCCGATCTCGTGTGGGGCTTCGCGCCGCATCAGGAACTCGGCTACGCCTTTGCGGACATCGCGGCCGATCCGGAAAACAAGGTCATCATTTTCACCGGCTCGGGCGAGACCTTTATTCACAAGGAAGATTTGGGTGGCGGCGGCGTGACCGCCAAGATCTGGGCCGAACATGTGTTGCCCGATGCCAAGCGTCTGCTCACCAATCTGCTCGAAATTCAGGCGCCGATGATTGCCGCGGTGAATGGCCCGGCCACCGTGCACGCGGAGTTAGCGCTGCTGTGCGACATCGTGCTGGCCGCCGACCACACGGTGTTTCAGGACGCGCCGCATTACCCCAGCGGGCTCGTGCCCGGCGACGGCGTGCATGTGGTGTGGCCGCTGCTGCTGGGGCTGAATCGCGCGCGCTACTTCCTGATGACCGGCCAGCAGTTGTCCGCGCACGAAGCGCTCAATCTGGGCGTGGTGAACGAAGTCATGCCGCAGGCCGCCTTGCTCGATCGCGCGTGGGAACTCGCCCGCATCGTGCAGCGGCGTCCGGCTTTGACCACGCGCCTGACTCGCGAAGCCATGCTGATGCAGGTGAAGCGCGCGATGCTGGAACAACTGCCCTATGGTCTCGCGCTGGAAGGTTTGGCGGCATGCGATTTCTGGCCGACGCAGTTCGCGGCGGAGAACATCGCGAAGAAATAGGCGCTGCCCTAGAGCGCGGCGAGGACTTGCTGCGCTTGCGCAAACACCGGTGACCATTCCCCCGGCGCGCTTTGCCGAATGGCACGCATGCTGGGATACCAGGCGTTCATCCGCTGGTCTGTGCCATAGAGCCAATACGGCTTGTACTGCAGCAGATTGATCACCGGCTTGCCGAGGCTGCCAGCGAGATGCGCGAGCGAGCTGTCGGTCATCACAATCGCGTCCATGTGCATGACGGCGGCTGCGGTGTCGGCAAAGTCGCCGAACTGTCCGGCGAGGTCGTGAATGAGTGGGGTGGCAGAGAGTGCCTGAAGGTCTTGCTCGCGCGGTCCTTTTTGAAAGCTGTAGCACTGCAGGCGAGCGTTCTCGGCAAACGGAATAAATGACTCAAGCCCCACCGCGCGCTTGGCGTTGTCCCGGAAGGTGAGGCTGCCGCTCCAGACAATGCCGATTTTCTTGCGGCCCGGCGCATGGCTTGCCAGCCAGGTGAATTTTTCTTCAGCGCCCGGCGGGATAGTCAGGGGCGCCGGCGGCGGCACGTTGTGGTCATCGATGCCCAGCACGCCCATGAGCGACATCAGCGGGCAGTAAAAATCAGCGGGCTCGTCCGGCGGGAGTTCCGTCTGCACACTGGCCGGGAGCCCACTGAAAATACGGTGCAAATCTACTTTGCAGACGAGTTTCACCGTGCAGTGCGGATAACGCGCGGCGATCAGCGGAATGAACCGGGCCGCCAGCAGCGTGTCGCCAAAGCCTTGTTCGGTGCTCAGCAAGAGTTGTTTGTGATTGAGATCTTCACCCCGCCAGCGGGGGCAGCGCCACGGCGGTGCGGGCAGCTCACCCAAGGACCAACGCGCCTCGTAGTCTTGCCAACCCTGTGCGAAATGACCGAGTTGGAGATTGACCAGCGCGCGCTCCCACTGCCAATCGGCTTTATCGGGCTTGCTCGCCAGCAAGGTGTTGAGTTCGGCGAGTGAGGCCTCAAACGCGCGGGCTTCACGCAGGGCAATCGCGGTGTTGAAACGGATACTCTGGTCTGCGGGCTTGAGGGCCAGCGCCTGTTGCTGACAGGCCACGGACTCTTCGAGCCGGTCACAATCTTTCAAGGCATTGCCGAGATTGCTGAGCACACCGGCATCGTTGGGATTGAGCGAGAGTGCCCGCTGATAGCACGCGATGGCGGCAGGAAAGCGCCGCAGGGCACGCAAGAGCACGCCGAAATTGGCCCACATGCCGGCGTCATCCGGATGTTCCAGCAAGTATTGCTGATAGGCCGGCAGGGCTTCGTTTAACTGTTGCTGCTGATGCAGCTTTACGATGGCGTCGCGTTGCATAGGGATTACGGCGGCGGCGCTGACACGCAGCGCCGCCGAGAAGGCTTAAGACTGCAGTCTGAACACCGGCAGGTGTTGACCGTTGGGGTGCGCGATGAAGTCCACTCTCACTGCCGCACCGATTTTCACCGCCGAAGCGGGGGTGTCCACGAGGTTGCTGATCATCCGCAGATTGGGCTGCTCGGCGAGTTCCACTTCCACCACGATGTAGGGCACTTTGGCGAAGGCCGCCGGGTGCACCGGATGCGTGATTTCGGTGAACGAATACACCGTGCCGTGCCCGGACAGCAGCGCCCATTCGTGCTGCTGCGACTGACAGTCCAGACACAGCGGCGCCGGCTCCCAGCGCAGGCGGCCGCAGTCGAGGCAGTGTTGCACGCGCAGTTCGCGGCGATTGGCCGCTTCCCAGTAAGGCTCGGTGCCGAACTCAGGAATGGGGTAGGGGAAAGCCAGGTCAGCACTCATAGCGAGCCTCGCAGAATCATCGCGGAAGTGGGCACGGCATTGCCGGCGGAGACAAAGGCGTGGCGCGCGTTCTTGACCTGACAGCGCGCGACGCCGCGCAACTGACGGACGGCTTCGATCGTGTTCTGCATGCCGTGCATATAGCCTTCAGACAGATTGCCGCCGCTGGTATTCATTGGCAGTTCGCCGTCCGGCCAGCGCAGGCGGCCGTTGGACACAAAATCCTTGCCTTCGCCGCGTTTGCAGAAGCCGTAGTCTTCGATCGCCATCAACACCAGCGGGGTGAAGTGGTCGTAGATGAAGAGCACGTCGATGTCCTGATGCGTGATGCCGGCATCGCGAAACACATGCTTGGCGATGACGGTGGATTCGCTGTGCACCGAATCCATGTCTTTCACGATAGAACGATGGTTCCAGTGGCCGGCGCCAAAGCCGATGCCGGAGATATAGGTTGGCGGATGTTTGAGGTCCCGCGCCCGGTCAGCGGTGGTGATCACGAGCGCCGCGCCGCCGTCGGTTTCCAGACAGCAGTCCAGCAGATGCAGCGGCGAGGCAATCATGCGGGAGTGTTGATGGTCGTCGATCGTCATCGGTCGGCCGTACATCATGGCGTTGGGATTGAGGTTGGCGTGGTGGCGGCAGGTCACCGCAATCTCCCCAAAGTGCCGCGATTCCGTGCCGTACAAATGCATGTGCCGACGCGCCGCGAGCGCCACCATCTGCGCCGGGCTGAATAGCCCATAAGGCGCCTGATAGCTGTGCAGACCGCTGGCGCCTTCGGCGGCCGAGGCCTGACCGAAGCGCGGCGTGCCGCGGCCCGAGCGTTCATTCATCGCGCGAAAGGCCACCACCGCCTTGGCCTGGCCGGTGGCGACCGCCATGGCCGCCATCAGGATGGTGCCTACCGGTCCGCCGCCGCCGCCGTAGTTCACTTCGCCGGCGAAACGCAGTTCGGGAATGCCCAGATTGCGGGCGATATCGATGGGATCGTTGTTGTCCATCGTGTACTTGGTGATGCCGTCGATGTCCGCCGGGGTGAGTCCCGCATCGGCAATCGCCGCCCCAATCGCTTCGCAGGCCAACGTGAGTTCGCTACGACCGGAGTCGCGCGAGTATTCCGTGTGCCCAATGCCGACGATCGCCGTCTTGTCTCG
>CAMCQE010000095.1 GCA_945876945.1 Klebsiella pneumoniae | reverse complement strand
CGTCCCCGGTCGGGCTCAGGCTGTTGCGAATAACGCCAAGTTCAGCGGCGTGGGCGGTTAGCGCCGCGCTATCCAGCAGCAGCGCGCCCAGATTCACCCTGCCCGCGCTGCCGTGGGTCACCAGATGCAGCGCATCAATGCCGCTCCGCCCGGCCAGCACCGAGGCGATTTGCGCGAGGCCGTCTTGATTTGCGTCCAGCACATGCACTTCGCGGCCGGCGCCAATGCCGGCTTCGAGTGCGGCGATGTCCGCGAGATTGCTTTCAATGAAAACGAGTTCGGTGCGGGCGCTCGGGGTTTGGCCCAGCAGGGGGTCATGAACGATGGCCAGCGCGCCGGCGTCGATGGGCGCATTGACCGCCGCGGCCGCTTCAAAATTACCGGTGGCAATGGCGAGGTCTACGGCGTTTTCAAGCTGGGTCATGGTGCAGAGTCCTGAATCTGTGGTTTGGGAGCGATGACGTTAGCGGCGCTGCCGCTGGGGTCGGTCCAAAAGGTCATTTTTGAATACTTGTCGAAGAGATCCGGCGGAATGACGGTGCGCCGGGCGGTGAACGCCACTTTGGGCTTCACGCGATGCAGGCCGGGCACGCCCAGCGGCAGGTCGAAGTCCGGCGCGTCGTATTCCACGTGGTCGAAATCGTGCGCAAAGTGCGGCTCGCCGATGAAGTCATAGAGGAGGCCGATGACTTTCTCCGGCGCCTGCGTCAGCAGGTCGTAGTCGATGACGAGCAGCGATTTGGCGTGCTCGCCATAGAAGGCCTCGCGCAGCGCCGCCCAGGCAAAGCCCACCAGTTGCTCGTGCTGGGCCAGACCTTCCAGACGCTGATACACCGTGGTGCGGGCCGGGTTGGCGCCAAAGAGTTTGGTTTGTTCGTAGGGGTTGCTGCGATACAGGCGCTCGATGCTGTCCATCACCCAGGCCACGTTGCGGGCGCAGGCAATGACTTTGGCATCCGGGAAGAGGTCGAGCAGCAGGGGTAACTTGGCGCACCACAGGCGGTTGGTGTCGAAAATGACCGCCCGCTCGGCGTCTTGCTGGTAGTAGGAATGGAACAGCCCGGTGAGGAGGTTCTTGCGCTGGGTCTGGTCGACCTGATTGGCGAATTCGCTGCTCGCACTCACCTGGGTTAGTAGCGCACTCACGAAGCCGCCGACGGGGCTGGTCATGCCGGCCTGAAAGCGCGGGTTCTGGCGGAGAATCGCCGCGAGCAGGGTGGAGCCTGAACGCGGTAGGCCGGAAATAAAATGAAAAGTAGACGTCATGAAACAACTCTTCAGTCGATGGTGGGCAGTGTAACGGGCCGGCGTAGCGCGCGGGCAAGTTTTATGGGCGCTTTGGACGTTTTCTGCGGAAAATTACCGATTGCGGTCTGGTTGAAGGTTGTTAGCTTCGGGGAAGCACCCGGACTTGAGCGGTTGCCTGCGAACGGTGGCGGGAAAAGCGAGGGATGGGTCACGACTGGACGGACTTTTGCGGCCCGCTCGGGCAAGTGGCCGGCGATTGGCTATACGCCTTCGCGTTCATGCGTTAACTTCCGGCGTCATCAAACGGGAGGCAAACATGTCGTACGAAGAACAGATTCCACGTAAACCGGTCACACGTCGCGATATGCTGAAGCGCGTTGCGCGCTTTTCGCAGGTGAAAGGCTCTGATGGCGGACTGCCCGACAGCCATCACCCGAGCGCCGAGCGCATTCTGTACAACGTGATCGGTTTTCAGCCGCCGCCGACCGAAGAGGGCGGGATGGTTTCGCCGGTCGGTGACAAGGCCGCGCGCATGTCGGCTATCAAGATCTCCGAAGGCTTCAATCTGGGCTTCTGCCGTGCGCTGCCGGGCAAGGGTCCGATGATGCACAACCACGACACCAACGAAACCTTCATCAGCATGACCGGTACCTGGCGGGCGAGTTGGGAAGACCCGCGCGGCAAAGTGGAGTTTGTGGATCTGGAACCGCTGGACGTCATCTCTTTTCCGGCGGGTGTGATTCGCCGGTTTGAGAACGTGACGCGCGGTTCCAAAACCAAGTATTCGACCCTGATGTTTGTGATTGCGGGCGACGCACCTGCGGCCGAGTTCTCGCGCGAAGCGATGGCGGTGCTGGAAGAGGCGGGGCTGCTGGATGGCAAGCTGCGCAAGCGGGCAAAAACTTTCTCCACCGCGAGCGCGGCGCCAGCCGCTAAGCCCGCCAAACCTGCCAAGGTGACGGCCAAGATGGCGGCGGCAGGTGCGAAGGGCACTGCCAAGACCGCGAAGCAGCCAGCGGCGAAGGCGAAGGCCAAACCGGCGGCGAAAGCAAAGGCGCGTAAGGCGGCCTGAGTTATCGGGTTTGAGTTGTAGCGAGGGCACGGTGGTTGAGGCCGTGCCGCCCCGTCCATCCTTCGACAGGCTCAGGACGAACGGGGTTTGGCCTTCGAACTCAATTTAGCGTTCGCCCTGAACCCGGACTACCGTTCGCGCTGAGCCTGTCGAAGCGCGAGTGCCGGCGATTCCGTCTGTAGCGCGCTTGCTTAAGTCGGACCGCGAGGCATCTCGCTCGCCGCCCCGGCTAAATCCTGCGGCGTGTCCACATCCAGCAGCACGCCGGGGTCATTCACCGGCACTTCCCGCACCAGCGCCGCATGCTGTTTGAGAATTTCCCGTGCGCCGGTATCGCCGTCGAGCGCGCGCAGGGCGCTGAAGTGGTGGACGCCAAACAACACCGGGTGCCCGCGCCGACCATCGCAGCACGGCACGACAATTTGGTCGCGTGTGCTGAACGCCGCCAGCAAGGCTTGAAGGCTTGAATGCGCGACGCGCGGCATATCGCCCAGCGCGATCAGGACGGCATCTACCTCATTACTCAGCGCCTGCACGCCGCAGGCAATCGACCCGCCCATGCCGGTGGCGCGCGCCGGGTTGGGTACGGGGGTGAAGCCTGCGTTGAGTGCGAGGGATTTGGCCAGCGCGTCGTCGGGAGCGACCACCGCAATGGCAGCGGGAGCCCGCAAATGGACTAGGGAGTCGAACGTCCAGGCCAGCACCGGCCTGCCGTTCAGCGCTTGATGCAGCTTATTTCCCTCGCCATAACGCCGGCCGAAGCCGGCGGCGAGCACCACAATCCCCAGCCGCAAGCTCACGCGCGCGGCTGACGTCGACGCTGCACAATCTGGCCGAGGATGGCGAGCGCGATTTCCGGCGGGCTGCGGGCGCCGATGTCGAGCCCCACGGGCCCGTGAATGCGGCCGATGGCTGCCTCGTCGATGCCGAGTTCGCGCAGGGTGTCGCGGCGGCTCTCGGCGGTGCGGCGGCTGCCCAGTGCGCCAATGTAAAAGGCGTCAGACCCTAGCGCGGCGGCGAGCACCGCCGGTTCCCACTCATGTTCATGAAAGAGCGAGAGAAACGCGGTGAAGCGATCGAGCTTGCCGCACTGAAAGGCGTCCGGTGTGGTGAGCGCATACGCGGCGGCGGCATAGGGGCGCGCCATCTCCAGCGTCTCGGGCTCGGATGAGCGCACTTCCACTTCAAACTCCGCCGCCGTGCCTAATTGCGCGATCAGCGGCACCAGCGGGCCTTTGCCCACGGCCAGAATGCGCGGCTTGGGTTCACACAAGCGCGCCCATTGGCCCGGTGCTTCGAGCGTCACTTCGCCAGCCACGGCGCGTGATTGCAGTTGCTCGAGATCGAACAGCAGGCTGGCGGGGCAACGCGCGGCGTTGGCGTTAACGATGAGTTCAACATCGTCGAGCGGCAGCGTCACATCAAAAAAAACATCGATGCCGGAGCCACAGGGCAGGCGGATATCGATGTAGGGCGAACCCTTGCCATAGCGCAGCAGGCGGTTGGTGCCCGCGGCGAGGCGGCTTTGCGCTTCCGCGATGATGGCCGCTTCGGCACAGCCGCCGGTGAGATTGCCGACCGCCAGACCGTCCGCGCGAATCGCCATCTGGCTGCCCCGCGGGCGGGGCGCCGAGCCATCCACAAACACCAGCGTGGCGAGCGCGGCGGGATGTCCGGCGGCGCGCCACTCGCGCAGCGTCGGCAGGACATCATTCATGTAGCGTGCGGTCATGGGGTTCCTTTGTTAGCCCGCGAAGCGCGGCTCGGGCACACCGCGAATGCCCAGCCCCCGGATGCGATAGAGACTGCCGGCGCCAAACTGCGGTCGCACCTGTTTCGCAAAATGCGCGTGGGTGGCGGGGTGCCGCACGCGCGCCATGGAGGTGACATAAATCTCGTCGAGGTTCGGGCCGCCAAACGTGAGGCTGGTGATGTTACGCACCGGCATGCCGATGCGCCGCTCCACTTCGCCATCCGGCGTATAGCGAATGAGATCACCACCGATCACCAGCGCGTTCCACACGCAGCCTTCGGCGTCGACGGTAGAGCCGTCAAAAAAGCCTTTTTCGTCTTTGGTGTTGGCGAAGTCGCGCCGGTTGCTCAGCGTGCCGGCGGCCAAGTCGTAGTCGTAGGCCCACATCTGCTGCTGGAAAGTGTCGGCGAAGTAGAAGGTGCGGTCGTCCGGGCTCCAGCACGGGCCGTTGGAGCAGATGATGCCGCGCTCCAGCTGGGTAACGGTGAAGTCCGGATCGAGTCGCCACAGGCCACAGAGACCCAGTTCTTCCTTATCGTCCATGCCACCGGCGAGGAAGCGTCCGCGCCGGTCGACCTTGCCGTCGTTCAAGCGGCTGCGCGGTTCGTCGGCGTCGATGGCTGTGATGAGTTCGAGCTTCCCGGTGTCGAAATCGAAGGTGTAGAAGCCGTTGTCCAAGGCCAGAATGGCGCCGCCTTGTTCGCGCAGCGCCATCGCGCCGACGTCGTGATCGAGCGACCAGCTGCGTTTCTCGCCGGTGCGCGGATCGAGCCGCCAGATTGATGGGCGCCCGACGCGGCGGCCGACGCCGTCAACCCAATAAAGTGCCTGCTCGGCGATATCCCAGATCGGGCCTTCGCCAAGTTCATTGCTGTCTGATGCCACGCATTCGATGGAGTAATTCACGGTCACCTCTGGTTGATGAAGACTAGCGATATTCGGCAATGGATATCGCGAAGTGGGTCACGCCGCGCGTGTCAGGCGGCAATGCTTGCAGACTGTTCGGCTCTTTGCAGCACCCGCCGAAAACTCTCCGCGGCGTGGCTGACAAAGCTGTCGACATAGAGTTCGATGAGGAAATCGCTGTCGCCCGGTGCTGCGGCATGAAACACATGCTTGCGCATGATTCCGTAAATCACCGTGGCATGCAGGCTCAGCACCAGCTGTTCTTCCAGCGAGCCCAGCGGCAAGCCGCCGGTGGCGGGCAGGCCAAGATGCGCCCGGCATTCTTCCACCATGGGGGCGATGAGTTGCTCGCGCAAACGCGCCACATAGCGCTGGCTGATGCTCTCGTTGCGTAGCGCCGAGAACAGCGAAATGCGGATCACCTCGTAGCGGTCGATGCTGCGGTTGTAGTCCTTGTAGAAGGCCTTCAGGCGGTCGGCCAGCGGCAGCTCGCGATTGGTCAGCAGCGCCTTCCATTGGGGGTTCCAGCGATTGAGAAACACCACCTCGTAGACCCGATCGACCAGTGCCGCCTTGTTCGGGAAATAACGGAATAGCAGCGCCTGACTGATCCCCAGAAAGCTGGCCAGCGCGCGGGTGCCGCCTTCAAATCCGAATTCGGCGAAATAGGCGATGGCGCCTTCGAGGATCTGCTGTTGGCGGGCATCCGGGGCCAGCCGCTTGCTGCGGGCTTTGGCCGGCGCCTTGGTGCCGGTGTCAGCCAAGCGGGCGTCCCCCGTCCACCGGAATAATCGCACCCGTGGTAAAGCCGAGCAGCGTGCACGCCGCGAGCACCGCCTGCGCCACATCGTCGGGTCGTGCGATACGCCCCAGCGGCGAGCGGTCAATCTGCGCCTGTAAATAAGCGGGATCGGCGCGCGAGGCATATTCGCCTTCCACCCAGCCCGGCGCTACCGACAGCACGCGAATGTTCGGTGCCAGGGCGCGGGCCAGCGAGCGCGTCATATTGTCGATGGCGGCCTTGCTGGCGCAGTAGGCGATGCTGCTGCCTACCGCCGTATTGCCGGCGATGGACGAGATATTCACCACTACGCCGTGGTTGGCCGCCAGCAAGCTTCGGAACGCGCGCACGCAGGCAAAGGTGCCGCGCACGTTGGTGCTCAGAATGTGGTCAAAGGTCGCGTCGTCCAACCCGTCCAGATCTGCGTGGGGCACCACGCGGGTGACGCCGGCGTTGTTGACCAGAATATCGAGTCGTCCGTAGGCGCTGGCGATTTCTGCGGCGAGCGCGCCAAGCGCCGGGCTATCCAGCACCGAGGCGCTGGAGACGCGATGCCCGCTGCCGGGCAGGGCGGCGATCAGCGCTTCGGCCCGTGCCCGGTTGTCGCGATAGGTAACGACCACGCGAGCGCCGGCGGCTGCCAGCTGGTGGCTGATCACGGCACCAATGCCGCCCGCGCCACCGGTCACCAGCGCGACTTTGCCGCTTAATGCGCTATTCATCAGATCGCCCTAGAACAGCCGACGCGTGTCGCCCACGTCGCCAATCCAGCCGTGGGTTTGGGTGACGACCGCGAGGCGCTGCTCCAGATGGGGCAGGGCGGTGATGCCGTTGGCGACGTTGAACACGGTGGGCATGTCTTCCCAGCGCGCCACCTGACGCGTGAGTTTGCCGCTGCCATAGCGACGGGAGTCCACCGTGATGTTGGCGTGGATGTCGACCGCCAGCGGATCCGGCGAATGCGTGGGATAGCTCGCGTCGGGTCCTGCGGTATGCGGCGTGCCCGGAATGTATTTCCACTGCAACCAGCCGGCGGTGGGGAAGGTGTCGATGGCGTTGGCAGGTTGCTGTTCGCTCAAGCCCGAGACCTCAATGCGCAGGAATTCAAAGCCGTCCCAGGCCAGGCGCGCGATCGCCGTGTCGCCGGCCACGATGAGCTCCGGGATCTCGCAGTAAATTTTGGGATGCCCGAGTTCATCACGCCCGGTGAGGATGGGATCGGCAAAGCTCTCGAACAGCACGGCGGCAAAGCGGCCGGTGATGACATCCTTTTCGCCGCGAAAGGTCGCCGGCCAGGACACCAGCCCCAGGTTGTAGCCGCGTCCTGCCAGCCAGGGGATTTGCGTGATGTAGGCCAGATCGAGCGACACCACCGGTTCGCCGGCCAGTTCAAAACCCGGCGGGAGGGCGGCGTCCAGCGCGGCGGCCTCGCTCAAGAACCGATAGGTCACCACGGTGGATACCGGAAAGCGCGTGTGGTCCAGCTTCATGCCCTCTGGAATATTGCGCGGCCCGTACATCGGGCCGAAGTGCGTGGGCATGCGATAGCGGGCGTTGGGAATGAATTTGTAGCTCATGGCTTGGACTCCTTGCTCAAGATTGTTTGAGGCGACGGACGCGGATGTCGGCCTGTTCGCGGTGGCCGGAGAAGTGTTCGATTTCGCACAGACGCGAGCAGTACTCGCCAACTTCCACCGAGGCGGCGTCGGTCAGCACGCGCTGATAGGTGTGCGTTTTAATGAACTTGCCCACCCACAAACCGCCCGTGTAGCGCCCCGCGCCGCGGGTCGGCAGGGTGTGGTTGGTGCCGATGACCTTGTCGCCGTAGGCCACATTGGTGCGATGGCCGAGGAACAAGGCGCCGTAGTTCGTCATGCGGTCCAGAAACCAGTCGGGGTCGCGGGTCATCACCTGCACGTGTTCGGAGCAGATGCGCTCGGCCTCGGCCAGCATTTCCTCTTCGGTGTCGCAGAGGATGATTTCGCCGTAGTCCTGCCAGGCTTGCCGCGCGATGGGCGCGGTATCGAGGCGGGCCAGCACGGTTTCAATCGCCGCCGGCAGGGCTTCGGCGATGGTCTTCGAAGTGGTGACGCAAATCGCCGGGGAAGTAGGACCGTGTTCTGCCTGCCCGAGCAGGTCGACCGCCACCAGTTCGGCGTCGCAGGTGTCGTCGCAAATCACGAGCGTTTCCGTGGGGCCGGCCAGCAGGTCGATGCCGACGCGGCCGAACAGTTGGCGCTTGGCCTCGGCCACATAGGCGTTGCCGGGACCCACGATCATGTCGACCGCCGCCACCGCTTCGGTGCCGAGCGCCATCATGGCGATCGCCTGCACGCCGCCCAGCACATAGATTTCATCCGCGCCGGCGAGCGCCATGGCGGCGATGGTGGCGGGTTCCGGCTTGCCCTGAAACGGCGGGGTGGCGGCGATAACGCGTTTCACGCCGGCCACCTTGGCGGTCAGCACGCTCATATGAGCGGACGCCACCATCGGGTATTTGCCCCCCGGCACATAGCAGCCGACCGAGTTCACCGGAATGTTCTTGTGGCCCAGCACCACGCCGGGAATGGTTTCGACTTCCACGTCGCGCATGGAGAGGCGCTGAATTTGCGCAAAGCGCCGGATTTGGGTTTGCGCGTAGCGGATGTCATCCAGCGTCTGCGCGGGCAGGGCGTTAATGCAGGCGTTGATTTCGGCTTCGCTCAAGCGGAAGGACGCCGGCGACCATTTGTCCAGTTGGGTCGAGTACTGGAGGACCGCGCTCTCGCCCCGGGCTTCGATGTCGAGCAGCATTTGCTCGACGGTCGCGCGAACCTGGGCGTCGTTTTCCTGCCGGACGCCGGACGGGCGTCCTGTTTTCAAGGCTCTGATCACTCGCGGTGCTCCCTCTGCTGATGGTGAGTGGGTCTGGCGCTGGCCTGATGCACTAGGGGCGGCGTCGGCGGGGGCCAGTTCAAATTTTGTCTCTACAAGCCTAAATGGTGAGCGATCGATTATTAAAAGACAATGCCTCGATAAAAAAAGCCTGATTCTCCCCAAATCAGAGGATTTTCTATTTTTGGGGGCTTTGATTTTATTTATCGTCTGATAAACAATTCATGTCGCGGCTAGGCCGGCCGCCCTCGCCCGAAGGGGCTCGGGCGGGGGAATCGCCGAAGCGGTCGCGAGTAGTGATACGGTTGCGGTCCTGAATCTACGAGGATGCCGGGCGAGGGTTTAAAACCCCGCCGTGCCCGGTGCCCGAAGTGTCGCGCTAACAAAAAATTCGGGCGATGGTCGAGGCGCAGCGCTAGCGCCGGGCTTCCGCCTAAAGGGGGAGGGGAATGTTTCCAGCCAATATCGAACAGTACGTTCGGCCGCAGTCGGTCGCCGAGGCTCTTGCGGCCTGCGCCGGTTACGACGCCGGCGAGGCAATGTTTATCGCGGGCGGTCAGAGCCTGATGCAGGCCATGAAGTCGCGCATGGCGCGCCCGCGCTGCCTCATCGACCTGCAGGCGATTAGCGAACTCAAAGGCATTTGCCTGGACGAGGGCGCGTTTCACATCGGCGCGATGACCCGCTACGTGTCGATTGCCAACGACGAGCGTCTCACCGGTTATTTTGCGGCCCTGCGCGATGCCGCCCAACACGTGGGCGACCGTCAGGTGCGCAATCGCGGCACGATAGGCGGCAGCTGCTGCTGGAACTACGTGGCCTCCTGCCTGCCGGCGGTGGTCATGGGCCTCGGCGGCGAGATGAAGCTGCAGGCGGCCGACGGCAGCCAGCGCAGCGTGGCGGCGGAAGACTTCCTCATTGCCCCGCTGGAAACCGCCCGTGCCGACGACGAAATGCTGCTCGCCATCCGGATTCCGCAACCGGCCGGGCGCGGCGGCAGTGCTTATAAGAAATGGGGTTTGGTAAAAGACGCGCTGCCCGTGGTGGGCGTGTGCGTTGCCGTGACGCTGGATAGCAACGATCGCTGCGCCACCGCTCGCGTCGCGCTGGCCGGGCTCTCGGCCGGTGCCCATCGCGCCACCGCCGCCGAACAGGCGCTGGTGGGCAGCGCGGGCGACGCCGCCGCCATTGCGCAGGCTTTTGATGCCGCCGCGAATGCGGCCGATGCGCAGGGCGACAAATGGGCCGACGTGGCCTATCGACAAAACCTCATCCGCACGCTGGGCCAGGACGTGGCCACCAGCGCCTTCGCCCGCGCCGCGGGCCGCCAGGAGTAAGCCTCATGCAAACAGTCACGATTACGGTCAATGGCGAAGCGTTCAAGGAAGCGGTGCCGGAGCGCCTGTTGCTGGTGGATTTCCTGCGCGAGCGTCTGGCGCTCACCGGCACCCACGTGGCCTGCACGCATGAAGGCGTGTGCGGCGCGTGCACCGTGCATCTCGACGGCGACGCGGTGAAAAGCTGCCTGATGTTGGCGGTGCAGGCCGACGGCCACGAAGTCACCACGGTTGAGGGTCTGGCCAAGGGCGAGGAACTCACCGCTTTGCAGAAAGCCTTCCGCGAAGAGCACGGCCTGCAGTGCGGCTTCTGCACCCCAGGCATCCTGATGAACATGACCGACTTCCTCAAACACAACCCGAACCCCACGGACGACGAAATCCGGGTGGGCCTCATCGGCAATCTCTGCCGCTGCACGGGTTACGTTCACATCGTCAGGGCCGTGCGCACGGCGGCCAAGATGCTCGCCGCCAGCGCGAGTTGAGGAGTTAGCTCATGGAAAACCAGCTCAAAGAAAACACGCAATGGATGGGCGCTCGACTCGAGCGCAAGGAAGACCTGCGGCTCGTGACCGGGCAGGGCAAATATCTGGCGGACATCGTGCTGCCAGGCATGCTCCACGCGGTGTTCGTGCGCAGCGAATATGCCCACGCCAACATTCTCGGCATTGATACCTCGGCTGCGCTGGAAACCCCGGGCGTGGTGGCGGTGCTGACGGGCGACGATTTCAAGACCGATGTGAAATCCATGCGCCAGCCGGTGCTGCTGCCGAACCTGCCGGCGGTCTATCCCGAATACTTCGCGCTCGCCACCGACAAGGTGAAATACCACGGCGACCCGATTGCGGTGGTCATTGCCCGCGACAAGTACACCGCCGAAGACGCCGCCGAACTCGTGATCGTGGATTACGAAGAACTGCCGGTGATTCTCGACGCCGAGGCCGCGCTGGAACCCGGTGCGCCGCAGGTGCACGACGACCAGCCCGGCAACGAAATGTTTGCCATGACCTTCACCGGCGGTGCGACAGAAGAAGAGCAGCGTCAAAACGAAGCCGAGGTCGAGGCGATTTTCAAAGCGGCCGACGTGGTGGTGAGCAATCGTTTCCGCGTGCATCGCACCGGCATTACGCCGATGGAGCCGCGCGGCGTGCTCTGCGAATGGACCATGGCTGACGGCCTCACGGCCTGGATTACCACCCAGCGGCCGCATATCGACCGCCTCGCGCTGATCGACATTCTGGACGTGCCGGGCGAGAAAGTGCGCGTTATCGCGCCACGCGATCAGGGCGGCGGGTTTGGCGTGAAAGCGCCATTTTTCCGCGAAAACGTGGTCATCGCGCATGCGGCCCGCAAGCTCGGCAAACCGGTGCGCTGGATTGAATCGCGCTATGAAAGCCTGATGAGCGTGGGCCAGGAACGCGATCAGGTGAACACCATGGACGTCGCCGCCACCAAGGACGGCAAGCTGCTGGCGGTCCGCAATCGTGGCATCGCCAACAACGGCACCGGCCAGACCGGCGTGTACTGGGGCTTCGTGATGCCCTTCCTCGGGCAGGTCGAAATGCCCAACGTCTACACCTGGGAAAAGGGCGACGTGAAGCTGCGGGTGGCCTCTACCAATAAAGCCTGCCTCACGCCGTCACGGGCGTTTGGTCACTTCCCCACCCGCTTTGCGGTGGAACGCAGCGTTGACATGGTGGCGCGACGCTGTGGGCTTGAGCCTTCGGATGTTCGCCGCAAGAACATGATCCCCAAGCTGCCGTACACCACCGTCACCGGCGAGTACTACGACAGCGGCGACTTCCTCAAAGTGTGGGACAGCCTGCTGACCAACATCGACCTGCCGGCCTTCCGCCGCGAGCAGGCTGCGCTGCGCGAACAGGGGCGTTACATCGGCATTGGTTTTGCCTGCGGGGCGGAACTCTCCGGCGTGGCCTCCGAGTTGCTGGTGCCGATGGAAAACCAGCCGGGCTACGGCGCGGCGACGGTGCGCGTGGATCCGCGCGGCAAGGTGCTGATCTTTGGTGGCGACGCCCCGGGCGGGCAGGGCCATGAAACCACCGTGGCACAGGTCGTGGCCTCCACGTTTGGCATCGACCCTAAAGACTCCATCGTGACCACCGGCGACACCGGCGCAACGCCGTTTGGCGCGGGCACGATTGGCGCCAGAGCGGGGTCTTATTTTGTGAGCGCGGTGCATAAAGCCTGCGCGGATCTGAAAGAAAAAATCACCCACGTGCTGTCGCACGATTTGGACATCCGGGCCACGGTGGAAGAGTTCGCCTTCATCAACGGCGAGGTGATTTACCTGCGCGATCCCTCGAAGAAGAAAACTTTCCGCGAGATCGTGGAGCGCATCATCATGTTCCCGGTGAATCTGCCGGAAGGCGAAGTGGGCGGGCTGGAAGCCACCGCGTTCTTCGAAGCCGCCAAGCCGATGATTTGCTTTAACGGTGACTTCTGCATCGTGGAAGTGGACATCAACACCGGCGAATTCAAAATCAAGCGCTGGGTGACCTCGGAAGATGTCGGCAACGTCATCAACCAGAACATCGTCGACGGCCAGATGCACGGCGCCATCGTACAAGGCTTGTCGAACGCGGTTTACGAGGAGTTCATCTACAACGAACAAGGCCAGCAGATGACGGCCGACTTCGAGAACTACAAACTCGCGACCGCCGCCGACGTGCCCGACATCGAACTGACCTACGCCTCTACGCCCTGTGTGCACACGCCTCTCGGCACGCGCGGCATCGGCGAAGGCCGGCCGAGTTCGGTCCCGGGGGCACTCAGCAATGCGATTTGCGATGCGCTGGCGCCGTTTGGCGTGGAAATCACCGAACTGCCCCTGCGACCGTCGTCGCTGTGGGCGAAAATCAAGGCGGCGCAGGCTTAAACGCTGCGCCCGCTGACTGGAGCCATGGCTTGGAACTGAAACAACAAATCCGCATCAACGCGTCGCGCGCGCGGGTGTTTGCGGCGCTTAACGATCCGGCCTTGCTCCAGCAGGCCATTCCGGGCTGCGAGGGCTTGACCGAAAGCGAACCCGGTAATTTTGAAGCGACCGTCGCGGCCAAGGTCGGGCCGCTGTCGGCACGCTTCAAAGGCAATATGCAGGTGCAGGATCTCAACCCGCCGGTCAGTTACACGCTGGTCGGCGAGGGCAAGGCGGGGCCGGCGGGTCATGCCAAGGTCCGCGCCAGCGTGGTGCTGGAAGAAGACGGCACCGGCACTTTGCTCAATTACGAGGTGAAAGCCGATGTCGGCGGCAAACTCGGCCAGTTGGGCGGGGCGATTATCGATCGCACCGCGCAAAAACTGGCGGGCGATTTCTTCGCCCGCTTTGAACCGCTGATTGCGGAGCCGGCAGCGGAAACTGCGGGTGAAGCGGGCGCGACCGGGGTCGAAGCCGCCGCGCCCGGCACTACACGGCAACAAACCTGGGGCGTGTGGTACTTCATGGCGGCGGTGTCCGTGGCACTGGCGGCGTGGGTGCTGTTGCATTGAGGCGGGCTCTGCCTCGGGCTTGCGTTAGCCGGTGAAGGTCGACCTCCACGCCCACAGCACGGCATCGGACGGTTGGCTGGCACGGGATGAACTCTGCGCCCGGGCCGCTGCCTGCGGAGTCGACCTGTTTTGCGTCACCGACCACGACACCTTGCCACCGCCGGGCGCGCCGACCGCCAGCGGTGGCATGCGCATCCTGCCGGGCATCGAGCT
>CAMCQE010000094.1 GCA_945876945.1 Klebsiella pneumoniae | reverse complement strand
CGAGGAGCAGCATGAACGCGTACGAACAAAAACCCTGGCTGAAGTTGTATCCCGCTGGCGTGCCCGCCGAAGCCCAACCCGAATTCACCAATGCGCTGGAAATGTTTCGCGCCGCCCGCGCCGCCGATCCCACTCGAACGCAGATTTATTACTTCGACAGCGCGCTCAGCGTGTCTGAAATTGACCGCCTGAGCGACCAACTTGCCGGTGCCTTGGCCGCCCGCGGCATTGGGAAAGGCGATCGCGTCGCCGCTTATCTGCAGAACGTGCCCCAGTTCGTGCTAACCATGCTCGCGGCCTGGAAAGTGGGCGCGATCATGGTGTCGGTCAACCCGATGCTGCGGCATAAGGAAGTGAGCCTGATTCTGAAAGACTCGGGCGCCAGAGGCCTTGTCACGCTGGAGTCGCTCTATCACGAAGTCGCGCAGGCCGTGGTGCCAGACACCAAAATCGAATTTGTGTTCACCACCTCGGAGCTCGAGTTTCTGGGGGAGAATCGCCCCGCCCTGCTTAAAGATTCGAAGCGCATGACGTGTCCCGGAGCGGAAGATCTGCTCACCGTCATCAACGCGCAGGCTGGCTATACGCCGGCGCCAATTGCGATCGCGGGCGACGACGTCGCGCTCCTGACCTACACCTCCGGCACCACCGGGCCGCCGAAAGGCGCGATGAACCTGCATCGCAATGTGGTCTACAACAGCACCGTCTATCGCGAATGGATGCAGCTCAGCCCGCAGGACGTCATCCTCGGCGTGGCGCCGCTGTTCCACATCACCGGGCTTATCGCCTGCGTCACCACTGCGATGCTGCTGCCCTGCCCGCTGGTGCTGTACTACCGCTTCGACCCGGCGGTCACCGCCGAGCTGGTGGAAACCCACGGCGTGACCTTTGTGGTGGCGTCTATCACGGTCTTCATCGCGCTGATGAACCATGAAGAAGCAAAAAAGCGCAATTTCTCCACGCTGAAGAAGGTGTACAGCGGCGGCGCGCCGGTCTCGCCGGCGCAGGTCGAAGCCTTCCAGAAGCAGTTCGGCGCCTATATCCACAACATCTACGGCATGACCGAAACCACCAGCCCCACGCACGCCGTGCCGCTGGGCGGGGACGCACCGGTCGATCCCAACACCGGGGCGCTGTCCGTCGGCATTCCGGTGTGCGGCGCCGTGGTGTACGTGGTGGATGACGAAGGTAACGCCCTGCCGGCCGGCGAAGTGGGTGAAATCGTGTCCGGCGGCCCGATGGTCGCGCCCGGTTACTGGGAGAAGCCGGAAGAAAGCGCCCAGGCGTTTGAAGCCCGCGGCATCCACACCGGCGACGTCGGCTTCATGGATGAGAACGGCTGGTTCTACATCGTCGATCGCAAGAAAGACCTCATCATCGCCTCCGGCTACAAGGTGTGGCCGCGCGAAGTGGAAGATGTGCTCTACACCCATCCGGCGGTGCGCGAATGCGCGGTGGTAGGCGTGGTCGACGCCTATCGCGGCGAATCGGTGAAAGCCTTCGTGAGTCTCAAAGCCGGCTTCTCGGTCACCGGTGAGGACATCGTGAACTTCTGCAAAGACCTGATGGCCGCCTACAAGCGACCGCGCGAAGTCGAAATTGTCGATGAACTGCCCAAAACCGCCAGCGGAAAAATCATGCGGCGGGAATTGCGGAAGTAGGGGTTAAGCATCGGCGCCAGCTATGGCGCCGACGTGTTTTGGGTCTGAGCCAAGCCGGCACGCTTGTGCCCCCGTTCATGCTTCGACAAGCTCAGCACGAACGGGCTTCAAACTTGGCGGGGCCGCTCGCTCAGGCTGAATCGTCGAATCCTTGTTGCCATCGTTCGCCCCGAGCCTGTCGAAGGGCGAGGCCATTGGCACCACCGCTTTCTCTGGGCGAAGGCCCGAACCCTTGGCGCCACCGTTCGCCTGGCACATGAGGGAAACTGGCCCCGGCCTCAGCACATGAAGCCGTGCCGATAAGCGAACACTGCGCTGGCCGGTTGCTTAAGTCACCGGCGGCGGCTGCCCTTCCAATTGCGGGAGTTCTTGGTTAATACAGGCCCAACTCGGCGCCGCTGCTGTCCAAATGGTGCTGCTGGGTGCCGCCAGTTCTGGGTCGTCCAGCGCCCCGCCGCGTACGATGACCACCGTGGGCCGCGCCTCTGCAGCGCTGAAGAGTTGCGTGCCGCAGGTCGGACAGAAGTGGCGGTGCATCACATTGCCGCTGTCGGCGATGCTCTGGTAGTCGCGAAGCTCGCCGCTGAGCGACATCCCCTCCCGGCGAAAAATCACGTTCACCGTGCCGCTGCCGGCGCCGAGGTACTGGCACAGGCGACACCAGCATGCCCGGCTGCTAATGGGCGCGGCGGGAAAGCTGAAGCGCACCGCCCCGCACAAACAGCCGCCGGTCACGGCCATCAGGCGTTGCCGTCGGGTTTCGTCAGGCCCAGACGCTCGTAGTAGTGCGCTGGAATGTCTTTGGGATCTTTGTAGATCTTGAGCACGCAGTAGTCGCGGCCCAGCTCTGCCGCGGGCTCGGTAATCACGAAGGGATGGCCGTCGCGGATGGCGTCCAGCCGCTCCATGGCAATTTCGTGTGTGCAGTACACCGGCACATTGGGCCGGCCGTAGGTCATGCGCTGTGGCGTGGCCACTTTCAGGAAAGCGTTGGGGCCTTCGTACTTGCCGGCCGCAATCTGCCGCCCGCCGCTGCCGCAGGGCATCATGCGGATCTCGATTTTCTCGTCGTCCTCGCGCACCTCCATCGGCTGCAGATGACCGCGCAGACCGGCCACGAACATTTTGACCTTGCGGGTGAAGTCGTCGCTTTCGTTGATCTTGTGCGCCATCGGTGTCCACCAGGAATCGATGCCGGCGCTCATCACTTCTTCCAGCGCCACGTCGCCGTAACGCTTGCCCACTGCGCTCAGGGTGCCGGTAATCCAGTCGCGATACAGGTCGTGCATCGCGACGAACTCGTTGTACATGCGCTGGGCAAGGCGCTTGGCTTCGTCCGCATTGCCGGCATCGATTTGTTCCAGCACGCAGTCGAGCGAACGCCGCCCCATTTCGCGGAGCTGGTCGTCGTTAAAAATTCTCCTGGTCATTGCAGGCAAGCTCCGCTAGGGCGTTTCAGGCGACGAGGCCGGTGGAAAACCAGCGCCGGGGATTGTCGATGAGGATAGTTTCGATTTCCTGCTCGCTCATGCCGCGCTCGCGGAGCTGCGGCAAAATCTTGCGGAAGATATGGGTGGAGCGCCAATCGGGCAGCATTTCGAGCAGCTTCTCGAACTGCATCGCGTACGGCACCGGGCGTCCCAGCCAGCAGACGATGGAATCATGCGAAATCATCACCCGCTCCAGATGACCCGCGTCACGCAACTTCATAATGTTGTTCACACGGACTTCGTCGGGCTGGAACATGGAAATGCCGAAGCGATCGAAACCGACATAGCTGCCCCGATCGGCCAGCGACTTCTGGTACTCGAAGTCTGGCGTGCCGTCCGAATGGCCCACCAGCAGCTGCCCGGCCGGGACGCCTTCGCCGGTCACGATGTCGATCTGATCATGGCCGCAGGTGGCGTCCTGGGTATGGGAGATGAGCGGCACCCCGGTGATTTTTGCCGCGCGGGCGGCGGCGGTCACCATTTTGCGCTCGTACTCGCTCACCTGATTCGCGCCGGTCGCCATCTTGATCACGCCCGCCTTGATGCCGGTGTCGCCGATGCCCTGTTCGATTTCCTGCACAAAAATCGCCGTGACTTCTTCCACCGGAAGATGACGGAAGGTGTAGGTGTTGCCCTCGGCTTCGAAATACATGCCGGTGGCGCAGATGATGCGCATGCCGCTTTTCTGAGAGAGTTCGGCCAGAAACACCGGGTCGCGCCCCAGATCCATCGGGCACGGATCGAGAAAGGTGCCCACACCGTGGCCCTGAAGTTCCTGCATCTGGTCGACCGCGCGCGCCATCGCCTCATCGCGCTTGAACTTGGGCGCCCGGGCGTCGAGCTCCCAGCCCGGATAGCCCACCAGCACGTGCTCATGCACCAGGGTGCGACCGAGTTCGCCCGGTGTCGCCGTGCCGGTCGTCGTTTGGATTTTGTTCAATGCCATTGCGGTCTCCCCTCTCGTTGGTTTCACTGCATTCTAGTGCCCGTTCGAGCACTCGCAAGCCGCTAAAAAAATGGCGCGGTGCGGCATCGAATGTCGCGAAAAATTGCGCCTTCCATACGCTTCGGTATGTCCATTACACTGCGCGTCGCCCGTTGCCCGGCACGGGTAAAACACTCACATCTGAAGTCCTTGGGAGTTAGAGGCCTTGCGCGCAACCGATACCCAAAATCCCGACTATTTCCATAAAGTGGTCGACTGCCAGTGGGCCTGCCCGGCTCATACCCCGGTTCCCGAATACATTCGCCTGATCAGCGACGGCCGCTATGCCGACGCCTACATGGTCAACTGGAAGTCGAATGTGTTCCCCGGCATTCTCGGCCGCACCTGCGACCGTCCGTGTGAACCCGCCTGCCGTCGTGGCCGCGTGGAAGATCACAACGCCGAGAAGCCCGAACCCGTCGCCATTTGCCGCCTGAAACGCGTTGCGGCAGACAACAAAGGCGACGTGAGCGAGCGGATGCCCAGCGCCCCCGCCCAACGGAACGGCAAGCGCATCGCCTGCATCGGCGCCGGTCCGGCCTCACTCACGGTGGCGCGCGACCTGGCCCCGCTGGGCTACGAAGTCACGGTGTTTGACGGCGACCCGAAAGCCGGCGGCTTCATGCGCACGCAGGTGCCGCGCTTCCGCCTGCCGGAATCCGTGATCGATGAAGAAACCGGCTACATCCTGGACATGGGTGTGGAATTCCGGGGCGGTGAGCGCATCGACTCCCTCAAGGCACTCCTCGGTCAGGGCTACGACGCCGTGTTTTGCGGCAGCGGCGCGCCGCGCGGCCGCGATCTGGAAATTCCGGGTCGCCAGGAAGCCGCCGCCAATATCCACATCGGCATCGACTGGCTCTCCTCCGTGTCCTTCGGCCACATCGAAACCATCGGCAAGCGCGTCATCGTGCTGGGCGGTGGTAACACCGCGATGGACTGCTGCCGGTCGTCCAAGCGTCTGGGCGGGGAGGATGTGAAAGTCATCGTCCGTTCCGGCTTCGAAGAAATGAAAGCCTCGCCCTGGGAAAAAGAAGACGCCCAGCACGAAGGCATTCCCTTCCTGAACTACTACGTGCCGAAAACCTTCGTGCACGACAACGGCAAGCTCACCGGCATGACCTTCGAAAAAGTGAAGGCCGTGTACGACGAGCGTGGCCGCCGCAGCCTGGTGCCCACCGGCGAGCCGGACGAACTGGTGCCCTGCGACGACGTGCTGGTGGCGATTGGTCAGGAAAACTCCTTCCCCTGGATCGAACGCGACCTTGGGCTTGAGTTCGACCAGTGGGGCCTGCCGGTGCTGGACGAGAAGACCCTGCAGTCCACTATTCCCAACGTGTTTTTTGGCGGCGACTCCGCGTTCGGCCCCAAGAACATCATCTGGGCGGTAGCGCACGGCCACGAGGCCGCCATCTCTATCGATCGTTTCCTGAGCAATCAGGCCCTGTCCGAGCGCCCCGCCCCGCACGTGAATCTGATCTCCCAGAAGATGGGTATTCACGAGTGGAGCTACGACAACGACATTTCCCGCGAACTGCGCCACGCGGTGCCGTGGACCGCGGCGGAAATCGCACTGAAGAGCATCAAGATCGAAGTGGAGCTTGGCTTCGACGCCAAAACCGCCTTCGAAGAAGCCCAGCGCTGCCTGAACTGCGACGTGCAAACCGTGTTTGCGCCGCCGCTCTGCATTGAATGCGACGCCTGCGTCGACATCTGCCCGATGGACTGCATCAGCTTTACGCCAGACGGCGAAGAAGCCGATGTGCGCAAACGCCTCACCGCGCCGGCCGAAAACCTCACCCAAGACCTGTACGTCTCGGTCCCGCTGAAAACTGGCCGGATCATGGCGAAAGACGAGGATGTCTGCCTGCACTGCGGCCTGTGCGCCGAACGTTGCCCCACCGGCGCGTGGGACATGCAGAAGTTCCTGCTGGAGATGGCGCATGCCAACGATGGTTGCGACACCCGTAAAGCCTCGAGGAAAGCCGCATGAGCGCGATTGCCGCAGTCAACGACTTCGTTATCAAATTTGCCAATATCAACGGCTCCGGTTCGGCCTCGGCCAACGAACTCTTCGCCAAGTCCATCCTGCGGATGGGCGTACCGGTGAGCCCGCGAAATATTTTCCCGTCGAACATTCAGGGCCTGCCGACCTGGTACGAAGTGCGCGTCAACGAGCGCGGCTGGCTGGGTCGTCGTGGCGGCGTCGACATGATGGTCGCCATGAATCCGCAGACCTGGGACGCCGACCTCAAGGAAATCGAGCCGGGCGGGTATCTGTTCTATGACAACTCGAAGCCGATGCCGGCCTCGAAGTTCCGCACCGACATCAACGTCATCGGCATGCCGCTGACCGAACTCTGCAACGCCACCTACAGCGACCCGCGCCAGCGCCAACTGTTCAAGAACATCATCTACGTGGGCGCGCTGTCCGCGCTGCTGGATATGGACGCCGACGCCATCGCGACGCTGATCGGCGAGCAATACAAAGGCAAGGAAAAGCTCCTCGCGCCCAACCTCAACGCGCTAAAAATGGGCCGCGACTGGGTGATGGAAAACCTGCCGCATCCGATTGGCCTGCGCGTGCAGAAGGCGGACAACGTCGGCGACAAGATTTTCCTCGACGGCAACACTGCGGCCGGTCTCGGCTGCGTGTACGGCGGCGCCACGGTTTGCGCCTGGTACCCGATTACGCCTTCCTCCTCGCTGGCCGAAGCCTTCCAGAAATACTGCTCGAAATACCGGGTTGACGCCGAAACGGGTCAGAATCGCTACGCGATCATTCAGGCCGAGGACGAACTGGCCTCGATCGGGATGGTGATCGGCGCGGGCTGGAACGGCGCGCGCGCCTTCACGGCCACCTCCGGCCCGGGGGTGTCGCTGATGAGCGAATTCATCGGCTTGGCGTATTTCGCCGAAATTCCGATGACCATCATCAACGTGCAGCGCGGCGGTCCGTCGACCGGCATGCCCACCCGCACCCAGCAGGCCGACGTTCTGGCCTGCGCTTATGCCTCGCATGGCGACACCAAACATATCCTGCTGTTCCCGGAAGACCCGCACGAATGTTTCCTGCACGCCGCCGCCGCGCTCGATCTGGCGGACAGACTGCAGACGCCGGTGTTCGTGATGACGGATCTGGACATCGGCATGAATCAGCGCCTGACCAAGCCCTTCGAGTGGGACGACAGCCGTCGTTACGACCGGGGCAAGATCATGACCGCCGAGATGCTCGACGCTGGCAAGGAATTTGGCCGTTATCTGGACGTGGACGGCGACGGCATTCCGTTCCGCACCTATCCCGGCACGCACCCGGACAAGGGCGGCTACTTTACGCGCGGCACCACCAAGAACGCCTACGCCACCTACTCGGAGCAAGGCCCGGACTACATCTATAACGTCACCCGCCTGCTGCGGAAATTCGATACCGCCAAGGACCTCGTGCCGCAGCCGGTGCTAACCAAGTCCGCCACGCCCACGCGCTATGGCGTCATCTACTACGGTTCCACCAGCCCCGCGATGGCGGAAGCCTTCGAAGCGCTGCAAGCCGCCGGCGTGCCGGTGGACGGTCTGCGCCTGCAGGCCTTCCCGTTCAGCGATGTGGTGGCGGATTTCGTTGCCGAGCACGAACAGGTGTACGTGGTGGAGCAGAACCGTGATGGCCAGGTCCGCACCCTGCTCGTGAACGAGCTCGGCGTTGACCCCGGTCGCGTGTTGCCGGTGCTGCACTTCGACGGCACGCCGATTACCGCCCGCTTCATCACCCGCGAAATTTCCTCGCTAACCCGCGCGCTTACCGCGCAGACGCTGCAGGACAAGGTGGCCTAACATGACCTACATCGCAAAACCCAAGATGCATCACCCGGCCCTGCAGCCGAACGAGGTGGGTTTTACCCGCCGCGATTACGAAGGCAGGATTTCCACGCTGTGCGCCGGCTGCGGTCACGACTCCATTTCGGCCTCGATCATCCAGGCCTGCTGGGAAATGAACATCGAACCGCACCGGGTGGCCAAGCTGTCCGGAATCGGCTGTTCGTCCAAGACCCCCGACTATTTCCTCGGTAACTCGCACGGCTTCAACACCGTGCACGGCCGTATGCCGTCGGTGCTCACCGGCGCCAATCTGGCCAATCGGGACCTCCTGTATTTAGGCGTGTCCGGTGACGGTGACTCCGCCTCCATCGGTCTCGGCCAGTTCGCACACGCCATGCGACGCGCCGTGAACATGGTCTATATCCTCGAGAACAACGGCGTGTACGGCTTGACCAAAGGCCAGTTCTCCGCCACCGCCGACAAAGGCTCGTCCTCCAAGAAAGGCGTCGCCAACAGCGATTCTCCGATTGACACCGCCTCGCTCGCGCTGCTCATGGGCGCGTCGTTTGTCGGGCGTAGCTTCTCCGGCGACAAGCAGCAGCTGGTGCCCCTCATCAAAGCGGCCATCGGTCATCGCGGCGCGGCGTTCATCGATGTCGTGAGCCCCTGCGTGGCGTTTAACAACCACCCGGGCAGTACCAAGAGCTACGACTACGTGCGTGCGCACAACGAAGCGGTGAACCGGCTGGACGTCATTGAAGGCCGCGAAGAAATCACCACCGAGTACGCCGCCGGCACCAGCGTCCACGTGCAACAGCACGACGGCAGCTGGCTACGACTGCACAAAGTGGACACCAGCTACGACGCCACCAACAAAATCGCCGCGATGAACTACATCCAGGAACACCAGGCGCGGGGCGAAGTGGTCACGGGTCTGCTGTACGTGGACCCCCAGGCTGAAGAACTACACAGCAACATCAACACCGTGGCTACCCCGTTCAACAAGCTCGGCGAAGCCGAACTCTGCCCGGGTTCTGCGGCGCTGGCGAAGCTGAACGCGAGCCTGCGCTAAGTCGTTCCCGGTCCTTGCGTGCTTGCGGCCTCCATGCCGCAAGCACTTTGGAAGATAAGCACCGAGGCCCCAGCGCTTCGGTGCTGACCCCTAATCAGGCACCGCCTCCGTTGTCCCCGCTACGACGCGTAAACCTGCCCTACTCCGCCAACAAAATCCGGTAGGCGTGGTCCGTATCCAGATATTCCCGCACCGCCACCAGCTTGCCGTCGCGGATTTCATGCTGGAAGTGATAGAAATTTTTATAGATACGGCCGTTGGAACGCTCGCCGTAAGACACGGCTTCCATGGCCACGCGATTGTCTTCGGCGGTCAGCACCGTCGGCGTGACCTGAATACCCTTCGGAAACTCGGGCACGATGCCGGACACCAGCTTCACGAAATCAGGCTTGGCGTATTTGCCGGAGATGGCGAGTTCGCCGCCGATCCACCAGGTGGCGTCATCCGCCAGCATCGCCAGCGCGTCGTCGAGACGGGACTCCGAAAAAGCGACCCAGAACTTTTTGACCAGGGCTTTGTTGTCTTCAAGGCTCATCGTGCTACTCCCCTCATTGATTTTTGATTGAGGCCACAGTGTAACGAGGCGCCGCCATGCGGCGTCAAACTCACAGACCCATCTGATTGAGAATCCACTGCTGACGCTGCCGCAGATAAGCGCTGGGCGCCGTCACTTGCAGCGTGAGCGGATTCGGCAGCACGGCGGCCAGCAACGCCGCCTGCGCGGGCGTGAGTTCGGCCGCCGTCGCCGCGAAATAGAGCCGGCTCGCGGCCTCCACGCCATACACGCCGTCGCCGAACTGGGCGACATTCAGATACACCTCAAGAATGCGCGGCTTTGGCCAAGTGACTTCGATGAGCACCGTAAACCACGCCTCCAGCGCTTTGCGAATCCACCACCGGCCGGGCCACAGAAACAGATTCTTCGCCAGCTGCTGGGTAATGGTGCTTGCGCCGCGCGCCGGGTGACCGTCACGGCGCCCCTCCTCCATCGCCGCGCGAATTTCCACGAAATCAAACCCCCAGTGCTGCATAAAGCGCTGGTCTTCCGCGGCCACGACCGCCGAGCGCATGGGCAGCGCGATCTCGCGCAAGGGCACGGGTTGCTGACTGAGGCGAAAATCCCAGCGCCCGGTCGCTTTCGCGAGCAGCCATTCTCCCGCCATGAAGGCAGTCAGGGGCGGATTCACAAACCGGCACGCGACCACCAGGCCCACGCTCAACGCCACAAACAAGCCCACCGTCCAGCGCAGCACGCGCCACAGGCGCAGACCGGGCGCGCGCTTCTTCTGCAGACGACGCTTGGTTTGGGCGCGACGTTCGCCGTCGGGATCGGGATCGATACGCATGGGCTGCGGGCGTTTGCTGACTGAGGACGTCCAGTTTACCTCTGCCACCGTGGCATCATGCAGGCATTGCCAACGCATTCCTGGAGCCCCCATGTCTGAAGCCCTGCTTAGCGTCGAACGTCACGATGGATTTGCCCTGGTGACGCTCAATCGTCCCCAGCAACTGAACGCCCTGTCGCGCGCCCTGCGCGCGGAGATCGCCAGCGCCTTCAGTACGCTGGCCGCCGACAGCAGCGTGCGCGTGGTCGTTCTGACCGGCGCAGGCCGTGCCTTCTGTGCCGGCATCGACTTGAACGAACTCGGCAGCGGCGCCGCCCGCGTCGGAGCGCCGCGCGACCCGGCCTACGATCCCACCAGCGCGATGGCGGCCTTCAAGGGCCCCATCATCGGCGCCATCAACGGGGCGGCGGTGACCGGCGGCTTTGAACTGGCACTTGCCTGCGACCTCCTCATCGCCTCACCCACCGCCCGCTTCGCCGACACTCACGGGCGCGTCGGCGTGCATCCGGCGTGGGGGCTGAGCGCGCGCCTCTCGCGGCTCATCGGCATTAATCGCGCGAAGGAAATGTCGCTTACCGGCAATTTTGTAGATGCCAGCACGGCCGAGCGCTGGGGTCTGGTCAATCGCGTAGTGGCCGCAGAGGAGTTGCTGCCCACCTGCATCCAGCTGGCGAAAGACATGCTGAGCCTTGAGCCCGCCATGCTGCTCTCCTACAAGCGCCTGCTGGATGAAGGCTACGCCCTTCCCTTCGGCGAGGCGCTGGCGCTGGAATCGACTGTCGCGGTAGCGCACAACGCGGAGCTGGATCCGGCGGCGATTGAGGAACGGCGCCGCGCGGTGCTGGAACGCGGTCGCGCCCAGAGCGCCAGCTAAGCCACATTCATGGACGGCCGCCGCAACGGCGGCCTGACCTAAAGGCTCAGGCGGGTTCGTCTGTCGCAGTCCGCGCCCGCAGTTGCCGCCGCAGTTTGGCCGCATCCAGATACCCCACCAGCCCCGGCAGGAGTTGCGGCAGGTCGCTGCAGGGCACGCGCTCCAGCAGCCGAAGACCCGGGCTTGCGTCGGGCCCTGAGGCACCGCCAACGAACACATCCACTGCGTCGACCACCTTGCCGTTCACCCGCGTCTTGGTGCCGAGCAGGCCAATATCGGCCACCGTGTGATTGCCGCAGCTCGCCGGGCAACCCGACCAGTGCATCCGCAACTGTTTGCTCGCCGGGATTTGCGTGGCGAGTTGCTGCGCCAGCTGCAAGGCGCGGGTCTTGGTCTCGATCACGGCCAGATTGCAGAACTCGATGCCGGTACAACTCACCAAGCCGCGCAGCACGCCGGGCGGGTCGTAGCGAAAAATCTTGAGCAGGGGTTCCTTGGTCAAGGCGTCCAGCCGACGGTCCGGCACGTTGGGCAAAATCACGTTCTGATCTGCGGTGAACCGTACCTCGCCAGTCCCGTAATCGCTGGCCAGCGCGGCCAGCGCCGTGAGTTCTTCCCCGCTAATCCGCCCCACGGGCACCGCCAGCCCGAGGTAATTCAGGCCCGGCTGCTGCTGGCGAAAAATACCCACATGGTCCGTGGTCTTGGCGCCGCGCTGGTCGACGCCGGCTCTGGCCAAGCCGTACCCGAGGCGCGCTTCCACCGCCGCGCGCAACCAGGCTTCGCCCTCGGCTTCGATCAGAAACGCGAGCCGCGCCTTGTTGCGGGCCTCCCGCGAACCGAAGTCGCGGAACACCAGCGCGATCGCGCCGCAGACGGCGGCGGCTTCGCCCGGCGGCACAAACACATCCAGCGGCGAGGCCACGCGATAGCCGCCCGAGCCCAGCTTGCCGCCCACCAATACGTTGAAGCCCTGCAAGGCCCAGCCGTCGACGTAGCGCACCGCCGGCACCAGCGCCACGTCCTGGGTTTCGGCGTGCGTGCAGTTCTCGCGGCAGGCGCTGATCCCGACATTGAACTTGCGCGGCAAATTGGTGAATTCCGGATTGCCGACCAGTAAATCGTTGAACGCCTGCGCGATGCCAGAAGCATCAAACAGCTCGCCGGGCGTGAGGCCGAACGCCGGGCAGCCAATCACGTTGCGAATGTTGTCCATGCCGGTCTGCAGGGTCACCAGCCCGACTTCCCGCAGGCGCTGCAGAATCCGCGGGATATCCTGCAGGCGGATCCAGCGCAGCTGCAGCTGCTGACGCGTGGTGAGGTCGGCCCGATTGCGGCCGTAGCGTTGGCTGATTTCACCCAGCGCGCGCAACTGTTCGGCATTCGCAATACCGCGCGGCATGCGCACCCTCAGCATGAAATGCCCGGGCGTCTGCTTGCGCAGAAAAATGCCCCACCACTTCAGCCGATCGATGTCGTCATCCGTCAGGGATTCAAGGCCCTGGGCCACGAAGCGGTCGAGGTCCTCGCCCACGCGTAGCCCGTCTTTATCTGCTTTGAGCTGTTCGATGCGATTCATAGCCAAGGGCAAAGCAATAAGCGAACCCGTAGCCGTGAAGTCCCAAAAAGCCGAGCAGAAAACGCCATCCGCAATCCCTTGGTGCCCGTTGTTTGAGCACGCGCGCAGACGCCCCGGCACAGGACTGGTGCGCAGACCGTCCGTCGGACAATTTTGGGTACACTCCGGCGCATAACAACAAACGAGGCGCAGCGAGATGAAGATAGGCGTTTTTTCGATCCTGCCCGACGTTGCCGCCGACCCGGCGATCGTCGCCAAACATGCCGAGGAACTCGGCTTCGCAAGCTACTGGGTACCGGACCACATCATCCTGCCGGTGACCTACAGCACGCCTTATCCCGGCAATCCGGGCGCCGGGCCCGATCCGGATTACCTCTGGCAGATGCCAGATCCCATGATTGCGCTGATGCGCGCCGCCACCGCGACCTCCACGATCGAAGTCGGGACCGGCGTGCTGCTGGTGCCGGAACGCCATCCGCTGCATCTGGCGAAAGAAATTGCGTCGGTTGATGCCTACAGCAACGGCCGCTTTCACTTCGGCATCGGCGCCGGCTGGAACAAGGAAGAATCCGAAATTCTGGGCGGCGACTTCGAGCATCGCTGGTCGCAGGTGAAAGAAGCCATCGCCGTCATGAAGGCCTGCTGGACGCAGGAGCAGGCCGGCCATCAGGGCCACTACTACCAGTTCCCACCCGTGCGCTGCTACCCCAAACCGGTGCAGCAACCGCATCCGCCGGTGTATCTGGGCGGCATCATGTTTGGCGATGAATGGGCGAAGCGCGTGTTCAAGCGCATCGTTGAATGGGGCGACGGCTGGCTGCCGGTCATTCGCGCGGTGTCGCAACTCACCGACGGCATCGATCAGCTGCAACGCCTGTGCGCGGAAGCCGGGCGCGACCCGGCCTCAATCCGGATCACGGT
>CAMCQE010000093.1 GCA_945876945.1 Klebsiella pneumoniae | reverse complement strand
TTGAGAACACAAGTGGGCGTTACCGCCCTTTGGACTTACAAATGCAATCACAGTCTTTCGACTGCCTCACCCGTTGAGATTGCTAGGGGTGCCTTTTGCCACGATAAGCGTCGTGGCCACGCGGTGTTCACTGGGTGGCGATTCTAGGGAGAGACTGCCGCAGCGGGAGTCGGTTTCAGGTCCGGCGTGCGGGTCTGATTCGGCGTTGCGTGGAGAGTTCCGTTGGCGCAGGGCTGAGTTCGTCGGCCGCAGCCCGGGGCGTCGTCCTCTGCGTGTCCTTGCGGCCAGTGCGCGAAAACGTATGGACTGATTGGCGCAGTCGTCCTCGTCCCTACTGTGGAGGGTAGGGACAAGAACGGTCAGTTCATCGGAGCAGCCCACGCCCCAAGCCAGATTCCCATCCATTGGCGGCCATCCAACCAGGGAAACGGTCCCGTGCAACGCCTGCGCCAGATCCCCGCTTGACCAAGGCCAGATTCGCTCCTAGCTTCCGTATCAAGCGTCACGAGCGAAAAGACCATGGCATCGACCTTTCCCGAAGTTGAATCACAAGCCCGAATGCTGTCGGAGTCGGAGCGCGCCCGACTGGCCCTGACGCTCATCGAGTCACTCGATCCGCTGGACGACGGTGATGTCGCCGAAGCATGGCGCGTCGAAATCGACCGCCGCTGGCGTGAAATCGAAAATGGCACGGCGGTAACCATTCCCGCGTCCGAGGTGTTTGCGCAAGCCCGTAATGATCTGAAGTGACCGAAATCCAGTTTCACCACGGCGCGGCGCAAGAGCTGCGCGAAGCGGTGCGCTATTACGAGCGTCAGGTGGCTGGACTCGGGAATGCCTTCATTGCTGAAGTTGAGCGAACCACCGCACTGATTCTGGATAACCCAGGCATCGGCGCTGTGACGTGGCCAGCACTATCGCCAAATGCTGGTGAGGCGCTTCCCCTTCACCGTCGTCTATGGAACACGGGAAGGCATGCTGTATGTCATCGCCGTGGCCCATCAACATCGACGGCCACATTATTGGAAAGCCAGGACATGAGGACAGGTAGGGCCCTGCAGGTGCTCAAGCCTGAACGCACAATTCAGGGTGGCAATGCCCGAAGTGTGCTGCGGCAACGTTCATTCAGCCATCGTCTGCGCTAGCAGCCTGCCATTTTGGTCTGACCTACGACTCAACTTGTCGCAGAGTGCGCGCCGTGGGCGGGTGTACCGCGGCTGTAGCAGGAAGGCCTCGCCAATCGTTACGATGCCGCACCATGCGCCAGTTCACCCTACCTCTGAGCCTCGCCTGCGTGATCGCCCTGCTCGGCGTCCTGCTCGGCGCGGTGCGCCACGCCGCACCGCCCAACGATCCCGGCCTTCTCTGGCCGAAACAGCCCGAACTGCAGCCCTTTGCGCTGGACGACGCGCGGGGCGGAACGCTGGATCTGGAATCCCTGCGCGGCCATTGGTCGTTGGTGTTCATCGGCTTCACCCAATGCCCGGACTGGTGCCCGACCACCCTCACAATACTCGCCAAGACCAGCGCGGCGCTGGCTGACGAAGCGGCCTGGAAGGCGCGGGGCCAGGTGCTGTTCGTCTCCGTCGACGCCGAGCGCGACACGCCCGAGCAACTCGCGCGTTACGTCGGTCACTTCGACGCCGGATTTCGCGCCGCGACCGCAGCACCCGATCGCCTGCACTTACTCACCACACAGCTCGACATGCGCTACACCCGGCTGTCCGAGGGCGATGGGAGCCAATGGTGGTACGACCACTCGTCGCACATCGCACTTATCGGTCCCAATCTGCACATCGTAGCCTTGTTCGATCCGCCCCATGCCGCACCGGCACTGGCAGTGGGAGTCCTGGGAGGACATCCGCATCCCGCTGTGGGCTGCGCGCGGCGTGTACGACATCGGCAAGATCGGCAAGCTCGAGGAGTCCTTTCTCGAAATCGTCTAGATTCCGTGGGACGTGCGCCAGAACGTGGTTGAGACCAATCCCAACAAGCCCTGGTCGCTGTACGGCCCCGGCGCCCAGGCGCGCGCCAACTCGGCCTTCGTCGGCAACGACCTGCTGGATTTGAACCTGCAGGTCATCGACGGCCGCCCGGAACAGTCACTCGAGAACGGTCAGGCCGGTTTCCGTTTCAAGGCTGTGGGGGGCAACGTCGACTTCAGCTTCAACTATTTCTATGGCTTCTCCGCCGATGCGCGCGCGCAGTTCAGGAACGAGTTCACGCGCGTCACACCGACCACGCTGAACGCGGTGGTGGAGACCAAGTACCCGCGCAACCACCTGATCGGCTTCACCGCCAACTATTCAGAAGAGAAATACACTCAGACGGTGTTCCGCCTGGAGACGACGTTCACCACCGGTGTGCCGATCACCATCGCGCCGGGCGCGCCCCTGTCCGTCGATCCTGAGCAGGATCAGTTCGAGACCTCGCGCCGCAGCGTGGTGATGCTCGCCGCCGATCGCCCGACCTGGATGAAGTGGCTGAACAAGGACCGCACCGTCTTCCTTTCCAGCCAGATCTTCTGGCGGCGCTGGCTGGACTACGACGAAAGCTTCCGCGGCCTCCCGAGCGTGCTGCCCGCGAGCCTGAACGGCGTAGTGCAACCGGGGCGCTTCGTCAGCGTGAACAATGACGAGATCGACCAGGACGAGGTAGTGACGACCTTCTCCGCCTCGACGAGCTACGGTGATGCCGGCCTGTTGCAGCCGCGCTTCGTGTTCGCCTTCGACCCGCGCTCGACCGGCGCCTACAACCAGCTCTCCGTCGACTACCTGCTCTCGAGCCACGTGGTGCTGCGTTTCCAGCAAAACCTGTTCTGGCGCTTCGGCGGCAAGGACATCGGACCCTGGCAGCTCGGTGACCTCTGGGGCCACTCCAACGGCCAGAGCCGCCACGAGTCGGTGTTCCAGTTCATCTACCAGTTCTGAAGCGGCGGGGCGGGGTAGTGGTGCCGTTGGCGGCGATAGCTGTTCGCTTTCGCCAACCACACCGAGCTCACCGTGCGCGGCACTGTACTCGCGTGCGCGCGACGTCCCCCCTGTTTTGAGTAACAGTTTCACGTTCCGGAATGGCGACGCTCAGCACCGGCTAGGGCCAGAGTAAAAATTCTTCGGCCTTACGCCGGTCACAACTGTCTGGTCAGGTTTTACTCTGAATTCAAAATGTACGGAGCCACTCCCGCGCCAACTGTGCTTGTCTCGATTTTAGTCGCTGGCGCGACTATGCTCGCGCAGGTTCCGAAGACTCTGCTGCATTCCTGCAGCGACGCATAGGGAGACGGCATGAGGCTTTCAACAACACGCTCACTACAGGCGGGCGTCATCCTGACCTGCGCGCTGCTTGGTAGTGGCGCTAACGCGGATGCGCTGGACGATGCGTTCTCGCAGCTCGACCGTTCAATGGCGACCTTCAATCCGATCGGCACCTACATTCGCCAGCCGATCGAGCGGCTCTCGCCCCGGCTCTCGTTCAAGGGCTATGTGCGTCAGTCCACCGACATCCTGCTGGATCCGCAGGACAAGGTCGGTTTTCGCGATCAGGATTTCCGCTTCCTGCAGTTACAGAACCTGCTGGAACTGAAGGCCGCTTACAACGTGGCGCCTGGGCTCGACGTGAATGCCGTGGTGCACGGCATGTACGACGGGGCCTACGATTGGCAGGACTCGCGCGGGCTATACGCCGACGGGATCGATCGCACCGCCGAGGTTTACAACACCGCGGAGCGCACGCTGCGCGAGATCTACGTGAGCTATCGCACGCCGTCCTTTGATTTGCTGATCGGCAAGCAGCAAGTGTCGTGGGGCAAGATGGATGGGCAGTTCATCGACATCATCAACGGGATGGACCGCCGCGAGGCGGTGCAACTCGAAAGCGAAGACTACGAATGGCGGCGACTGCCGACCTGGATGGTCAACACCACCTTCCATTTCGGCCTGAATTCGCTGCAACTGCTCTACATCTTCGGCTTCGAAGAGGACCGGCAGGCGCTGCCCGGTTCACCTTGGTATTCACCCGCCATTCCGCCGCCGGGGCTTGATATCCGCCGGCCGGTGCGTAGCCCACGCGACGGTAGTTTTGGCGATCACGAATACGGCATGCGCTTTGACCGCGCGGTGGGCGCGCTGACCTATGGCTTTATCTATGCCTACCTGTGGGATCGCAACCCTACCGACCGCGTGCTGGGCACTTCCCTGGTGGGTGGGCAACGGGTGCTGGAGCTGCAGGGCGAACACGAGCGGCTTCATCACTTCGGGGCGACCGCCGACTACGCCACCACCTTGCCGCGTCTGCCGCTGTTCGGCGCGCTGCCAGCGGTGTTCCGGGTTGAGGCGCTCTACACCAAGGATGTGCGCTATGTGGACTATTCGAAGCAGGCCGCAGCGCGCTCCGGTCTGGTGAACGACGGGACGGATCTGCACGACACCCTGCGCGCCGCAGTGGCGAGCGAATTCGGCTTGCCGGGTAACACCTCGTTGATTTTCCAGGCCTCCTACTACCAGACCATCGATTGGCGGCCCAATCAGGGCTATGGCTTTGGCGGGGGTATCGGAGACGAGTGGAGCCTGATCCCGCTGGTCTTCGTCTCGCGCCCCTTTGCCTTCAGCCGGGACCGCCTCAGCGCCGCCCTAACGGTGTTTCCGGTCATCAGTGGCCCGGTACAGGAATGGCAGGGCGTAAAAACCAAGCTGAGGGTGAAATACAAGTTCTCGCAATTCGTCACCGGCCAGATGATTTACACCAGCTACGACGCCGCTGGGCCAACCGATTTCTACGGGCAATATAACCAGTGGGACAACCTGGGCTGGGAGCTTTCCTATGAGTTCTGAACGACAGGTGAGACGTGGGCTGGCCGGCGCGCTGCTGGCCCTGCTGATGACGGTTGCCGGCAACGTGGCCGCCGAAGCGCCAACCTGGCGCGGGCTGGATCAACTGACCAACGACGAGCGCGCGCAGCTCGATTTCGCTACCAACACGCCCAGAGACGCGAAACTCGACTATCTGCCAGCAGAACCCTGGCCATTCAAAGCGCCCTACACCGCCGAGGAAATGGGCTATCGGGCGGCTGAATTCGTGCACATTTCGCGCTGGCAGCACAGTCTGATCGATGTGTTCGGCGTCATTACGAGTTCGGGCTACATCAGCCAGGGCGCCGGCGTGACATACATCCAGCAGAACGTCAAACCGGGCTTCGAGTCGTACATGCACGACCTGCCGGCCGGTCAGGTCTATTCGCGCTGGCTGATCTACAGCACCTTCCCGCCGCAGACCGAGGCCGAGCAGCAGCTGTGGGTGCCCTACCGGACGGACGTCAAAAACCCCACCAAAATGGAGTTCTACGTCTACGCGCCGACCCTGCGAAGAGTGCGTCGGCAACCGCAGCCACGGCGCGACCAGCGCTTCCCGGATAACGCCCAGACCTTCGACGACGTGGTAGGCCGCGACCCGTGGGAGTTCAGCTGGGCAGTGGTCGGCGCCGACGTGATTGCGCATACCGTCCGCTTCCCGACCACGCGTCCGAGCATTTTTCTCAATGTGCCAGGCCAAGGGTATGTCGAGACCCGCACGGCAGATCTCAAACCCATGGGCGACACCTATCCTTTTTATCGCCCCGACGGGGGCGTCGATTGCTGGGTGGTTAAGGCGACCCTGCGCGAGGATGTGCTGCCGGGCTACAACGAACACACGCTGATTTTCTGGCTCGACAAGCACTATTTCTATCCGCTGCGCATGGAGAAATACGACGCCAAAGGCCAGCTGATGATGATTGAGGTGCGGAACGCCAAGCAGGAAAACCCGGCCCGTGGGGAGTTCGGCTACGCGGCTTTCATGACCAACTACTGGTTTCTGGAGCAGGACTTGCTGAGTTACAGCGTGCACGACGGGCACCAGCCGCGAGAGTGGACCGCGGAGCAGGCCGGGATGATGTTCACGCCGGAATTTATGCGCCGTCAGTGGTTGGTGGAACCAGTGCGTTCGCAGACCCTCATCGATGATCCCGAGCAGTACTTCCTGAGACCAGAACTCTACGAAGGACGCTTCCCCGAACTCCGCAAGTTCACGCTTGATCCCACGTTGCGCGCACGGGTCGATGCGCAGGAAGCGGCCGGCCGACTGGTGTTTGCAAGCGCTAACGCGTCGGCACCCTAAGACCCCCATGCAGACGCGGACGCTGGCGCTTGCCTTGACCCTCTTGCTTGCTGGCTGCGAACGGCCGGCGCCCCCCGCACCGCCAC
Organism: Klebsiella pneumoniae; assembly: GCA_945876945.1. Lineage (GTDB taxonomy): Bacteria > Pseudomonadota > Gammaproteobacteria. Next base: position 7,603 of record CAMCQE010000093.1, on the reverse strand, counting down.
CGTTGAGCGGTGAGCCAGCCGGCCCCTATGACCTCCAGCTACGCCTGCAGCCGGCGGCACCGCTGCCGACACAGCCCACCCGCTTCGAATTTCAGCTGCTGGAAACCGATTCCGAGCGCCCCGTCGCCGATCTGCAGGTGGTACACGAGCGGCGCCTGCATACCTTCATCGTGGCGCGGGATTTCAGCAGCTTCGCCCATCTGCACCAGGAAGACAGCCAGCCGCTGAGCGCCGAGGATTTAGTCGGCGGGCGCTTCAGGTTCGATTACACCTTCCCCAAGGGCGGACGCTTCCGGGTGCAGACCGAATTCACCCATCGCAACCGTGGCTGGCTCAAATCGTTCGATGTGGACGTCGGCGAACCGCCGTCCAGCTTGCCGCAGGTGATCGATCTCGCGCGTCGCCAGACCGTTGGCGCCTACACCGCCACCCTCGCCGCCACGCCGGAACCGCTCACTGCAGGCCGGGAAGTCGCGCTGCAACTCAAGCTCACTCGCGAGGGCGAGCCGGTGAAGAATCTGCAACTCTGGCTGGGCTCGGAAGTCCACGCCGCGCTGTGGCGGATGGATCTGCGCGAGTTCGCGCATACCCACAGCGATACGCCCGAAATGGCGGCGATGATGGAGCGCATGCAGGGCCACCAGATGTCCGCCGACGAGACCGCCGCGATGATGCTCGCGATGTCCGCCAAACCCGCGCAGCTCGTCTTTCCCGGCCCCTCGGTGCCGCTGCGGCTCACTTTCCCCAGCGCAGGCACGTGGGTCATGTTCTGCCAGCTGGCACCTGGCGGCGAGCCGGTGGTGTTTCGCTTCATGCTGAATGTCAATCCCGCCACCCCGTGAACCGCGCCGCGGTCACCTGCGCCCTGCTGATCTGGGCATCGCCGCTGTGGGCCGGCCACGGAATGCTGAACGCATTTGGGGGCATCGCGTGGCTGCCGCCTGCAGGCACCACCCCGGATTCGCCCTGGTACCCGGCCGATCGCTGGCGGGAGCGCGCCGCGCTCGCACTGGCCGAGGTGCCGGCGCGGCCCACGCTGGCCGAGGCGATTGCGCGGGAAAAACTCGCGGAGGCAGAGGCAATGCTCAAGGCAGGCAAGACTGCACCGGCAGCCACCGCGCTGAGCGCCTGGCAGGAAGCCGCCCACGCCCTGATTGCGACCACCGAGGCGTTTCCGGCAGCGCGGCGTCAGGTGGTGAACGCCTTGCTTGAGCAGCAATACATCGCCATGACCGATTATCTCGATCTGCCGCGCACGTTCCGCCCCCCTCTGCTGGCGGCAACCCGCTCGGTAGAGGGGGCCTGCGCAAGGCTCCTTGCCCAACTCTCACGAGGTGAACGCGAGGCACTGTTTTTCCGCACTGAAGAAGTCCGCTGGTCGCTGGAGATGGCGGCGGCAGCGGACGCTCAGGGGCTTTAGCCAATCCCTGCGACACAAGCGCCCGGAAGCCGGTAAGCCTCTCGCGGGAACCCGGCTCAGATAGCCGCACAGTGCCTGAGGTTTTGGGGTCCCGTCAGCACGCAAGGCAAACGGGCTCAGCGTCGTTTTTAGCTCGGTGGGGGAAATCAACGAGACCCGACTTACGCACGAGCCCAGTGACTCTGAAGGAGGCTGGTCAGACTGCCACAGGCAGTGCGAGCGCGCTCAAGACCACGGGGTTCGGTGCGAGCGCCCCGGCCAGCCTGCCGATTGAACGCTATTCGGTCGCCGGCATGGGACTGAGTCACAGCGGCGACGCAGGAAACATCTGCGGCGACGCGGACGCGCTGCACGCCAATGTGCCGTTAAGCGCTTCCGACAGCGTCGCGCCGTATGAGACCTTCGACAATGCTGCAGGCCTCACCTTCAGCCTGAAGTTCCTCCATCGCCGTCGACGACCCTTACGGCGAAATCTGACGCTTGCCCGCATCGCTCCGGTGCCGGTTCCCACTGCGCTGTAGCTGATGGGCGCCGCCAGCGGTGGCCTTGGGTTGATTCGTCGTCGCAAGGCCTGAGTGCAGGCGCCGAGCGGACGCTGCGTGACCACGGTGTCGCGCGGTTCCCGGAAGAGGCCGGGTTCCCCCGCTTTTTTTCATTTTTGGGCTTTCGTTTTGAAGGCCTTGTTCAAGCCCTTCACGGTGAAGACCGTGTCTCTGTTGGCCGCGGCAGCCGAGCACAGGGACCTTGACACAGCACTATACTTAATGAGAATAATTCGCATTATTGATCAGGAGAGAAGGACTCACCATGCGTCGTTACTATCTGGCCGGTTCCTCATTGCTGCTGGGCGTGCTTTCCTTCAGCCCGCTGGCGGCTGAATCCGTCCCCGCAGCCGGGCAACCGATTAGCGCAGTCGTGCCTACCGTTGAAGTGGTCGGGGGCGCCGAGCGTCTGCCAGAAATTGCCGGTTCCGCCAGCGTTATCGATGAGAGCGAACTCCGCCTGAGCCGGGTGTTTACCGCCAACGAAGCCTTGCGCAAGGCGCCCGGGGTTCACGTGCGAGACGAGGAAGGCATGGGGCTCCGACCCAACATCGGCTTGCGCGGCCTGAATCCCAACCGTTCGACCAAGGTGCTGCTATTGGAAGACGGCTTGCCGCTGGCTTACGCGCCCTACGGGGACAACGCCAGCTACTATCACCCGCCCATCGAGCGCTTCGACCGTATCGAGGTGCTGAAAGGCTCGGAACAGATTCTGTTCGGACCGCAAACCGTGGGCGGGGTCGTGAACTACCTCACGCCGCGGCCGCCGGAGGCGTTCGGCGGGCGAATCAATCTGGCCGGCGGCAATCAGGACTATTTCAACGGCGGCCTGCGTCTGGGTGGCAAACGCATGCTCTTCGACTATCACCACAAGGAAGCCGACGGCGCGCGGGACAATGAAAGCACCGCGCTGGACGACATCAGCTTCAAGACCGTGGTGCCGATTGCCGGCAATCAGGCAGTGACCTTCAAAGCCAGCTACTACAGCGAAGACTCGATGCTGAGCTACAGCGGCATTACCGATGCCGAACTGCGTAACCAGGGCTATCGCTACAACCCGTTTAACGAAGATTCCTTCACGCTGGACCGAACCGGTGCGTCGCTCAGCCACGAGATTTTTTTCGACGAGTCGTTGTCGCTGATCTCCAGCGCCTATTTCACCCACTTCAACCGCGACTGGTGGCGCCAGTCCAGCAGCACCAGCGACGGCCAGTGTGGCGCGAGCTTCACGAACGCGCGGCTCGCCGGCGTGCGGGTTAGCCCGTCCGACTGCGCGTCTACTCAAGGCCGGCTGCGGAGCTACTACACCTGGGGCTTCGAGCCGCGACTCATGGCGCGTCACGATTTGTTGGGCGTCACGAGCGAACTGCAGGCCGGCGTGCGTGCGCACTTCGAAACCCAGGACCGCCAGCAGCGTAACGGCCTCTTTGCCACCGATCGCGGCGGCGTGCTGGCCGAAAACAACGCACGTGACGTCAATGCCTACTCAATGTTTGTGCAAAACCGGGTGCTGCTGGGCGAATTCACCCTCACCCCCGGTGTGCGGGTGGAATACGTCGACAATCAGCGCGCCAATCGCCTGACCGGCGCAGAGGGTGAGACCGATATCACGGAAGTCATTCCCGGCGTTGGCGCCACCTGGAATCCGCGACCGCAGTTCACGTTGTTCGCCGGCGTGCATCGTGGCTTCTCGCCGCCGCGCACCGAAGACCTGATTGTGACCGCGAGCGGCGCCGCCGCGGCGACGTTTACCGAGGTGGATCCCGAGGACAGCTGGAACGCGGAATTCGGCTTTCGCGGCAACCCGCAGCCCGGTGTCAGACTGGAGCTGGCCGTCTTCCGCAACGACTTCAGCAACCAGATTCAGGTGGGTTCCATCGCAGGCGGCAGCACGCCACTCGCGCAGGGTGAAACGCTGTACGAAGGCACCGAGTTCTCGGCCCGGCTCGACAGCCGCGAGCTGGTCGGCACACGCCACAATTTTTATCTGCAATCAGCGTGGACCTGGCTGCCCACGGCCGAGCAGGAAACGCCGGTCCGGCAGGTCGCCGATGGTACGGTGGTGGCGGGCTCGCTGGCTGGCAATCGCTTGCCCTACGCGCCCGAGCATCTGGCCACCACAGGCATCGGATTCACCCACGAAAAAGGCTTCGATCTTCGGCTGGAAGCCGTCTATACGGCAGAGCAATTTTCCGACTTTGCGAATACCCCCGTCGCCGCTGCGAACGGCAACGGACAGGTGGGCATCATCAAGCCGGCGCTGGTGTTCAATGCGGCCGCCACCGCGCCGATCTGGCGCTCCGGTGTGAGCCTGTTCGTCGCCGCCAAGAATCTGCTTGATCGGGACTATATCGTGGACCGCACGCGCGGCATTCGCGTGGGGATGCCGCTGCTGCTGCAGGCGGGCGTGGAAATTGAGTTCTAGCGCAGGAGTGCGAGACTCCGCCGACGGCAAGCTCTGCCGCCGGCGGTCCGGACGAACACATTAAGGGTCAGCGTAAAAATTATTCGGTCTTACGCTGATCCCAATTGTTTCTTCGAGTTTTTACTCTGACCCCAAACGCCTGACTGCGTAGACTGTTCCGCGTAGCACTACTCGGGACGCTCCCCCATGATCTGGCTTCAGTCAGTGCTCGCGCTGCTCGGTGTGCTCCACGCCGCCGCCGCGTATTTCTATTTCAGCAAGCACAACCGTGCGCTGCCGTGGACGCTCGCCTGGCTGAGCCTGAGCGTGATCTGTGCGACCTTGTTGCCGCAGTGGCCGTATGAGAGCGTTGGCCTGTTCGCGGGTGCAGTACTGGCCTGGACCCTGTGGTGGGGGGCGATCCATCCCTCAATTGCCCACGACTGGATTGTGGAGAACGAACGTCAGGCGACCGGCGAGGTCGTTGACGACGCGATCACCATTCACGACCTACGCAATTTTCACTGGCTGGGGAAAGGCGAATTCGCCGCACGCTGGGAAACCCGGCGCTACGCGCTCGCCAAGCTCTCGGCGGTGGATCTCTTCGTCTGCACCTGGGGCGACCCGCGGATTGCGCACTTGATCGTGAGTCTGGTGTTTGACGATCAGGCCCCGCTGGCCTTTTCCATCGAGACTCGCCGTGAGACCACCGAGCGTTGGTCGATGCTGGCCGGCTTTATGCGGTCGTACGAACTCATCGTCATTGCCGCCGACGAACGCGATGTGATCCGGCTGCGCACCAATGTTCGCCGCGAGCAGGTGGCGCGCTACCGGCTACGCACCACGCCGCAAATGCGCCGCAAACTGTTACTCGCCTATCTGGCCGAGATGAACGCGCTCGCCCAACGGCCGCGCTTCTATCACACCGTTGTCAGCAACTGCACGACGGAAGTCATCCGCCTGCTGCGGGCTGCCGGACGACGCCTGCCACTGGACTGGCGGATTCTGGTGTCGGGCAATGTGCCGGACTATCTGCATGAACTTGGCCTGCTTGAAGACCAACGGCCGATGCCAGTAGTGAGAGCCAGTGCGGACATCAGCGCGCAGGCGCTGGCCGCCGAAGGCGACCCGGCGTTCTCGCGCCTAATCCGGATGGTGGGTTCACACAATGTCGGTGCGGAGACCTCGGCAAAGGGTTGATCAATCAGCGCCTGACTCATCGTTCTGGCGAGGTGGTCTATCAACCATTGCCAGCCGCTTGAGGCTTGCATTTCGAATTTCGCCGGCAGCGGCAACATTCTTCTCAAGTGTCATGCGCTGGCGCCGCTGAGCGCTCGGGGCAACGCGGTGAGGACCTTCCGGGAGGTATCACGGTGACGCCATTTCGGATGCTTCTTTTCCCCAGCTTCCGTCCCGCAACGGGCAATATTCGCTTCGGCTTGCACTCGTTGATGAGAGGCGATGGCGCCCAAAACGCGCCGCCACCTTAGCGCTCCACCGTCCCGTACAGGATTTGAGTTTGAATTCTTTCCCCGTGTCGGCTGATGCTCGCCGCCCGCGCCAATCGGTCTTGGGCATTCCGAGATTGCTGGCCTCACTCGCTTTCGCGCTAAGCCTCTTTGCCAGCCCCGCATGGGCTGTGTTAACGCCCCACAAGATTTCCACCGTCGCGGGCACCGTAGGTGCTAGCGGATTGACCGATAGCTTCTCCAACCCGTGGCCGCTGTTACTTTGGCTGGCCAGCGCTTCCGATATCCAGGTGACATCTTTGTCTGGCCTTTAACATCAACGGGACGGCGCAACTGGTGACGGGCGGAGGACGCGGCTCGGGCACGGTGACCCTCACGTTGGTAAGTGGCCCGTGCACTTTGGTGGGCTCGATTTTAAAAGGCATCAGCGCAGGCAACTGTGTCGTGCGAGCGACCAAGGCAGCCTCTGGATCTGCGACTGCGGAAACCTCACCAGCTATCACCGTCCCCGTGGCGCAAACACTCCAAAGCCCGCTCTACCTAAGGATGGGCATGTTTATCCCGCTCGGCACGACGACGCTCAGCACCTCCGGCGGCAGCGGAACGGGCGCAGTGAGCTACACCGTGTTGAGTGGGCCATGCACCCTAAGCGGTTCTACTTTGACCGCCACCGGTCTGGGGAGATGTGTTGTCACGGCATCAAAGGCGGCAGATGACACTTATGCTGCGGCGACGTCTTCGCTGGGAGGCGGCTTGACGGGTTTGGTTTCCCAAGCCCCCAAATTCAATTCGCCCAAGGGCATCGCGGTAAACAATGTGGGGGCCACGCCTTCCATGATGTATGTCGCGGACACCGACAACCACGCGATTAGGGCAGTCGTTCTGGCGACAGGCGCAGTGACCACGCTGGCCGGCGCCGGCGTAGCGGGCTGGGCCGACGGCATTGGCACCAGTGCAAGATTCAACGCGCCAAGCGCGCTCGCGATTTCCTCAGACAATGCCTTGTTGTTCGTCGCGGATACCGGTAACGGTGCGATTCGAGCAATAAATCTTTCGAACAGTGCGGTAACGACAATTGTCGGGAAAAGCTGCACCAGCAGCGCCACGACCAACACTGACGGGCAGACCGTCTTCGGGTCATGCGACACCAGCAATCCCGACACAGGGGTATTTGGCACTGGTTCATTCAGAGCGCCGATGGGCATGGTGCTGTCCTACCAGTCTCCGTGCAGCGCCAGCGCCGGCTGCCTCTTGGTCACCGATTTTGCGGCGGATCAGGATACCCCTGACAGCTCCAACGTTTTCAGCGTCGACTTGTCCGACTCAAGCACCCCGGTGTATCGGCTGGCCAGAATTGAACAAAATGGAAGCACAGCATGGGGAACGCTTGGTATTGCGCAAGCGCCCAACGGCAAGATTTACCTCTCGCAATATTACGGCCACCAAATCTGGTCCTGTGACCCGCCAAGCGCCCTCGGGACGCTGGCCTCTTGCGCCGTTGTCGCAGGCACCGGAAGCCAGTGGCAAGACAGCGACTTCAACTACCACGGCTATTGGCAGGACGAAGCCACCGGCAATCCCCTCACCGCCTCGTTTAGTAATCCCGCCGAACTGTCGTTTGATGCGAACGAGCAAGTGCTCTACGTCGCAGACAGCGGGAATGGGGTGATCCGGGCGATCGATTTTGTGAGCGGCACCCCAAACAATGTCACCACCGTCGCCGGGTTTGGCCCGAGTGTGGCCCAAAACCCAGGCGAGAACGCCGATG
>CAMCQE010000092.1 GCA_945876945.1 Klebsiella pneumoniae | reverse complement strand
AGGGTCGCGATTTCCGCGTCCACGTGTTGCGGATTGACGGTGAAGTCCGGCCCTTCGGGCAGCAGATAGCCAATTTTCTCGAGGAATTTCTTGTACTGGGCGTGGTCGTGCGGGGCGTCACAGCGCGACTGATGCCAGGTGTCGATTTCCGCCTGCAGCTTGTAGCGCTTCAGCAGCAGGATGTTGTTGCGGGGCGCCAGTTCGGTCACCACTTCTTCGAGCATGCGCCAGTAGTTGGCGGGCTCAATGCCGAGTCCGGGCAGGATTTCCTCCACCACCAGCTGGTAGAGGGGACTGCAGATTTCGAGGTGGCCCTGATTGACGGGAATATGGGTAGCGGTCGCTGGTATGCCGGCGGTCATGACGGTCTCTCAACAAAAAGGTGGAATTCGGGCGCTCACAATAAACGCTCCGGCGAATGATTTCGCCTGCTCCGGCCTGCGGGTTATTCGGGAGTTGATCGGTGTACATTGGCGGCATGAGGAAACCCCTGCTTTTCGCCCTGATCGCCACATTGGCGCTGGTGGGCTGCCGCGTGGAAAACACCAGACCACAGGTAAAAAACGACAGCCGCCTGCGGGCGGTGATCGAGGCCGAGCGCAAGCGGGCCGCGGCGCTGGCAAAAGAGCAGCCGGCGCCGGCGGAGTCCCCTCCCGAAAACCTCACGCCTCCGCCCCGCCCCACGCCGGGCGCACCACCGGCCGCCGCGCCCGCTGCCGCCCCGCCGCCGCCGCGGTACATGCCGCCCAGCGAGCAAGGCGCCTATGTCGAGATGACCGAAACGCCCGCAGGCACGCCGCCGCCGCCGCCCGGCAGCAAGCCGGCGGGCGCCAGTCCGACAGGCGATGGGGGAAGTCGCGGGCAGGCCCAAGGCCCCGCCGGCGGCAACGTGCCGCAAGGGATCGCCCCCAATAAAATGAACGGCAACGCGGGCGCGCCGCCACCGGGAGCACCCGGCCGCCTGGGCCCACCCGGCGGAGCACCGGCGGTCAGCGGAGTGCGCGGCCCCGCCGGCATGCCGCTGGGCGACGCGGCCGCGACGGCGGCCGAACTCAAGCAGAATCGTGCCGAATTCGAACGCCTGATGCGCCAGCAAAGCGCCGGTGGTGGCGATGATTCAAGCGCTGATGAAACGCAGGCCCCGGACAATGGCTACGGCGGACCCCGGGCTGGCAGCGGCAATGCCAGCGGGCTCGGCGCCTCGCCAGACTTATCCGGCGAAGTAGGCGCTAACCCGCGCCCGTCCGCGGCGTCCGCCGTCAGGGCGCCTTTGACCGGCGATCAGGCCATCGTCGCCCGCCAACTCCGCGAAGCCGCCGAGCGCGAGCAAGACCCGGTACTCAAGCGCAAGCTCCTGCTTGAGTATCAAAGGTACACCCGCCCTTGAGGGCACGGCCAAGCATGTCTCACGATCCCGCCCGCCTCAGCCCCACCCCCATCGCGCCGCGAGTGGCCGACGACCCGGCGCCGCGCGCGCCGCGCAACCCGCTCACCGCCCACCGGGGAGGACTGCGCTGGCTGCTGGTCTCGGTACTGCTAGCGGCCGCGGCGAGCCTGCTCCTGCCGGGCTTGATGGCGCCTGCGCCCAAGGCCACCCCGCCCGCCGGCACCGACGCGGCGGCGAGCAAGCCCGCCGAACCGCCGGATCCCATTCTCTCGCCCGAGGCCAAAGCCGCCGCGCGGCTGGAAGCGCAGCAGGGCCTGGCCAAAGTGCTGACGACCATGGATCAACTCGGCGCCCGCCACCCCCAAAGCTGGGACGCCGCTGGCTGGGCCGCCGCGCAAACGCAGCTCGCCAACGGCGAGCGGGCCTACCGCGAAGAGCGCTATCCGGCCGCCATCCGCCTCTACCGCGAAACGGGTCGTCAACTCGCGACGCTGGAAGCCGCCCTGCCCGGCCTCATCGCCAGCCGCCTGCGAGCGGCGCAACACGCCTTCGACACCGGTAATGCGCCCGCCGCCGTCGCCGGCTTCAAACAGGTGCTGGCGGTCGATCCCGACTCCACCGAAGCCAAGACCGGCCTGCAACGTGCCGGCACTTACGATCAGGTTCAAGCGTTGCTGGGCGAGGCGGCGGGATACGAGCGCATGGAAGATCCCGCCAAGGCGCGGGCGGCGTTTGAAGCCGCGCTGGCGCTCGATCCCGCCACCACTGCGGCCAGCGAAGGGCTGGCGCGCCTGACCGAGAGCGACAGCGCCGAGGCTTATGACAACGCGATGTCGAAAGGCTATGCGGCGCTGGCCGAAGGACGCTTCGATGAGGCCAAAGTCAGCTTCGCGCGTGCGCTCAAACTCAATCCCAGCGAGACCGCGCGGGGGGCGCTGGCGCAAAGCGTGGAACGCGGCACGGCCGCGAAGATCGCCGCCGCGCTCGCGCTGGCCGAGCGCAGCGAAGCGGCCGAACGCTGGGCCGACGCCGCACGCGCCTACAGCAGCGCGCTCGCGCTGGATAAAGGCCTGGGCGATCTCAATCCCAAACTCGACCGCGCCCGCAGCCGGGCAGCGCTGCAGCAGCGCCTGGCGGAGGCCATCAAGGCGACCGGGCCTGGTACCGATCTCGCCGGCGCCGCGGCGGTCTTGGACGACGCTCGCCGAATCCCGAACCCCGGACCGCGCCATCGGGCGCAAATTAAACAGCTCACCGCCGCAATCGCAGCCGCGAAGACGAAGCAGAACGAACCCTGAAGCCCGTGAGGGCTGTCGACACCTGAACGGGTCAACACAGCATCAACTACTGCGCCTTGCCTCTCGCCCTTCGACAAGCTCAGGGCGAACGGTGCCGCTGAGCCCAAACCCCAGTAATTTTCACTCTGACCCCGAACCCCGCTCTGACCCCGAACCCCGTTCGTGCTGAGCCCGTCGAAGCATGAACAGGCGGGCAGAACCTCAGGCAACGCACCTTCGCCCCCGCCCTTCGACAAGCTCAGGGCGAACGGTGCAGCCGGGCCCGAACCCCGTTCGTGCTGAGCCCGTCGAAGCATGAACGGGCCGGCAGAACCTCAGACAACGCACCTTCGCCCCCGCCCTTCGACAAGCTCAGGGCGAACGGTGGCGCTGAGCCCGAGAGTTTGGGGCCAGCGTAAGGTCGAATGTTTTTACGCTGACCCCAAACATGCCGGCTTAGCCCTCCGGCGCGGCCAGCCCCGGCTTGCCCTGTCCCCAGCGATTGAAATGCGTTTTGGTGGGCGCCGGCGCTCGCGTCACCGGGCCAAACTTGCCCTGCGGGAAACCAATCGGAATCACCGCCACCACGCCCCATTCCTCAGGAATACCGAAAAACGCCTGCATTTCGGGCTCAAACATTTGATGCATGGTGGTGAGGCTGGCGCCTAAACCCAGCCCACGCGCGGCCAGCAGGATGTTCTGCACGGCGGGATAGATGGAACCGTAAGACGGCGGCGCGAGCCCGACGCGCGCGGCCTGCGGCACCACGAACGGCCAGTCGCGTTTGCCACAGCAGAACAACAGCACCGGCGCTTCGTGCATGTGCTCACCAAGGTAGAGCGCGGCGTTCATCACGCGGCCATCGGATGAGTCGGGGTCGATGCTCTCGATATAGTTCGCGAAGCGATTGCGCAGCCAGTAGTGGTAGCGCTCGCCAAAGAACTGCTTGCCCTCGGCATCGGTCACCACCAGAAACGACCAGCGCTGCAGGTTTTGACCGCTGGGCGCGCAGGTGCCGGCCTCGATGATTTGCCGAATCATGTCGTCTGGCACGGGATCGGGTTTGAGCCGCCGCATGGCGCGCAAACTGTGGATGGTCTCGAACAGGCCCGGGTCCTGGCTCATGGCAGACTCCTTCGCAATAGCGGGAAACGATCAACTCACGCGCCGGCTTGCGGCGCCCGTCGCCGCAAGCCTCATCACAGACCCGGACCGCAGACTTTAAGCCTTCGGCAAAATGCCGCGCTGGATAAAGTCCTTCAGCCAGTAGGTGAACATGTCCTGCGTATCGCAGACCTCATGGAAACCCGCCTGACGCAAGCGGATGGCGCTCACAAACGCCGCCGGCGGCGGTGTGGTCATGCCATAGGCGAAGCAGAAGTCAGCGTAGTGATGGGATTCCCCCAGCAGCGCCGGCAAGGCCACCTTGCGCAGACCGTGGCGCGCCACCAGACGATCCCACACGGCCTCGTGTTCGGGCAGCCAGTGCTTGAGTTCACGCGGTGTATCCGGCCCTGTCGCGACGCCGAGGGTGTCGGCCATCACAGGCCACAGGTCGCGCCATTCAAAGACGTCGCCGTTGGTCACGTTGAAATGCAAACCCGACGCCTGCGGCGAGGTCCCCGCCCACACAAACACATTGGCGAGCAGCCGCGCATCCACCGCTTCCCACACCCACGAGATGCCGCCCGGATAGCCCATGGGCTCGCCCAGTTCACGGCAAATGGCGCCGTAAGCGCCAATCACCGGCGCCAGGTTCATCGCCACGCCGTAGGCGCTACCGATAATCAGCTGCGGCCGGAGAATGGTCCACGCAAAGCCGGCGGCCGCCGCGCGTTCTTTCAAATAGTCTTCCTGCAGCCAGTAGAAATTGGCGTGTGGATCGCGCGGATTGCGCTCGCGGGCCGGAATCGGCATGGGATGCAGATGAATGCCGTAGGCCTTGGTGCCCTGAAGCAGGCTCACGTGCTGCAGCGGATTCCCCGCGGCTTCCAGCGGCTCGAGGCAGTTCTTGAGCATCTGGAGGTTGGTGTTCATCTGGTCTTGCTCTTGCCAGCCGGCAATGAGACCCGGTTTCTCGAACAAGGCGGTGTACACGAGATGTGTCACGCCGGTAAGCGCGCCCAGCGCCGCGCGGCTGGCTGCCGCGTCCTGTAGATCGACGGCGAGATGGGTAAAGGCCTGTGAGCCCGCAATTTCCGGCGCGCGACGCGACAGCGCCACCACTTCCCAGCCTTCGCGGAGGAAAGCTTCCACCGCCGCTGCGCCCACTACCCCACTCGCCCCTGCCACCAAAACTTTATTACGCATAGTGATCTCCACGTTGAGCCCGCAGTTTAACTGCCAGCCCAACGCGGAATCGACCTGAATTACCGTCGTGGCGACGGGCTACTGTAAGGGCGGCATGAGATGCGTCGCCAGCTCATACACCAGAAAGACCCACATCCCGAGTCCCGCCACACTCAGCAGCACTGCAAAAACTTCTTCTTGATGATTTTTGAAAGGGAGTTGATTCATGACACTTGCTCCTGCGCAGATTGAAGTGCCGGTGTCTTCCTGCCGGCTAATCAGCAGAAACCCTCGCTGTAGATCGTGGAAGCTTCATGTGCGTTGCAGAGTCGTCGCGTCGGGCCTGCCTCAGGGTTAATCCTTACCCTCGCGCACAAGCCTATCGCGAGGGCCGCACAAGGTTTTGATCAAACGCAGATTGGCGGGCGTTTTTTAGATTTTTTTGCGCGGTCGCGCGAGCTGGCTATCAATGCCGCAATCGAGTGGAGGCCGGTCGCGATGGCGAGGTAGTGGTGCAGCAGTTCGCAGCCGCTCCGAGCGGCGTCGACCACCAGCACGTTGATGAAAAGCAGCTTGGCCATCAGCGGAGTGCGCTTGAAGGCTCGCCGTTCGGGCGCACGCTTCATCAAGGGCAAGCCTCATCCAGCAAACATCTGCGGTGTGAGATCACGCCCTTGGCTATACTCGGGCTTCAACTCTCACGCTGCGGGAATCCCCTTGAAGCCAACGCCGCCCCTCATCACGCCCACGGCCTTCAGCCCACCCAGCGCGCTCACCGGCTTTCGCTGGCCGCGCTTGCCCTGGGGCATGCTCGCCGCCATCGGCACGGTGGCGCTGACCTTCGGCGTGATGGCCTACCTGCTGCTGGCGCGCTCGGTCTCCCTCACCGCCATCCCGGCCGACGCGCAGCTCGGCGTTGAAGATTTCTTCGCCCCGCGCATCGGCAGCCACTGGCTGCTGGTGCCCGGCCCCCATCGCATTACCGGCAGCGCGCCGGGCTACAAACCGCTCGACGCCGAAATCACCGTCACGGAAGCCTCGCTCCAGCAGCACACCCTAGCCCTCACGCCCCTGCCCGGCCGGCTCACGGTGAGCGTTGAGCCGGTGGGCGAGGCGCGCGTCAGCATCGATGGCGTAGAGGCCGGCAAGGCGCCGGGCGTGATTGAAGAAATCGAAGCCGGCACCCGCGAAGTATTGGTGGAAGCACCGCGCTACATGCCGTTCGTAGCCAAGCTCGAAGTGCGCGGCAAGCGGCAGGACGAAACGCTTGCCGTCAAACTCACGCCCGCCTGGGCGGATTTCAAAATCGCCTCGCAGCCCGCCGGCGCGCAGGTGTCGGTGGACGGCAAGCTGCTGGGCCCAACGCCGCTCGCCGCCGAGCTGCTCCACGGCGAGCATCGCCTGAGCGTGAGTCGCGCCGGCTACAAGCCCTGGTCGCGCACGCTGCAGGTGGAAGCCGGGCGCGCGGTCAGCATTCCGGACGTGGTGCTGGCGAAAGCCGACGGCATGCTTGAGATCGTGACCGAACCGCGCGGCGCGGCGATTACTGTCGACGGCCGTTATCGCGGCGAATCCCCGCTCAAAGTTGCCGTTACGCCAGACACCGACCATCGCATCACCGCCATGCTGGCCGGCCACGAACCGCAAAACGCGAGCGGTCGCGCGGCCTCCGACGCCACCAGCAACATCGCCCTGCAACTCGCCGCCGAACTGGCGGTGATCAACCTCATGACCGAACCCGCCGACGCCGAGCTGCTGGTCAACGGCCAGCCCGCCGGCAACGCCACGCAGCGGCTTAGCCTGCCCACCAAAGAACACGAAATCGTGGTGCGGCGTGCCGGCTATGCGAGTTTTCGTACGCTCATCACGCCGCGCCGTGGCGTGGACAAACACCTGCGGATCAGCCTGAAAACCGCCGCCGAGATGGCCGCGTCCGAGGCGCCGCCGGCCTACACGCCACCGCCTTCCTACGCGCCGCCCGTGATGCCGAATCAGCAGAACGCCTCGCCCTATCCCGAGCAGGGCAGCAGCGAAGCCCAACGGCAGGCCGACCTGAGCGCGACGCAGTTCGCCCCGCCCGAAGTGCAGCAGGCCATGGCCGAGCAGCGCGGTCGCGAACCTGGCAGCGCTGCAGCCGCCCCGCCGCCCGCCACCGCCGGTCGTCTGCGCACCGGGATCGGGCAGGACCTCGCCCGTTTTGACGGCGGCGATTTCAGCCTGCCGGGCCGCGCGACCACCCGGCTCACGCGGCCGTTCTATCTGGGCCTGCGCGAAGTGAGCAACGCGGACTATCGCCGCTTCATCGCCAACCATGTCTCGCGCGGCGCCGAAGGACAGGCGCTGGACGCAGACAATCAGCCGGTGGTCGGGGTGAGCTGGGAAGCCGCCGCGGTGTACTGCAACTGGCTCTCGCGCCGCGACTCGCTGCCGGTGTTCTATCAAATCCGCTATGGCCGCGTGCTGGGGATTAACCCCGACGCGGTGGGCTACCGTCTGCCAACGGAAGCCGAGTGGATGTGGGCTGCCGGCGTGGGCCCGGACGGTCGCCCGCAGGAATTTCCCTGGGGCGCCGCCTTCCCGCCAACCGCGCGCGGCGCGAATTTGGCGGACGGCTCGGCCAGCCAACTGCTGGCGCAGGTGCTCGCCGGTTTTGACGATGGCTTCGCCGGGAGCGCACCGGTGGGCAGCTTCCCGCCAAACGGCAAGGGCCTGTTCGATCTGGCGGGCAATGTGGCGGAGTGGGTGCACGACGGCTACACCGCCAACCCGGCGGCTGGACTCGATCCGCTGGGACCGCCGAACGCCGCCCAGCACGTGGTGGCGGGCTCGAGCTGGGCCACTGCAGCGCGCGAGAAACTGCGCAGCGGCGCGCGTGAGGCCGCCGCCGCCGGCCGCCCGGATTTAGGCTTCCGTCTGGCGAGGTATGCGCAATGAGCCGGCGTTGGCTGTTATCCGCCCTGTTGCTGGCGACCACCGTGGCGCTGGCAGAGGATCCGCCGGCGCCGGACGACAACCCGGATCGCCCCGAATACCGCGCGCGCAGCCTGCCGAACGACACCTTTAACCCGAGCGAAAAAGTGCAGGAAGATTTTCCTGTGCCCTTTCCGGAAGACATCTAACCCGACAGCGTCGATCGCATAGCGCGCTCCCGCCCCCCCTATCCAGCGAGGCCAGCATGACCACCTGCGTCATTGAGGTGAACGATTACGAACTCCGGCTCGCCACGCGTGGCGAGGTGCTGGCGTCCAGCCCCGGTCAGGCCACGCTGGTCGACGGGCGAGTGGAAATTGGCAGCGCCGCGATGGCGGTGGCCTGGACGCATCCGCGCACCAGCGAAAACCGCTACTGGCGCGACCTCAACACCGCGGCCATCGAGCATCTGGGGCCGCGCGTGCGCCACCACGCCGATCTGGCCTGGATGCAGCTCGAGCAGCTTAAAACTCGGGGCGGCAATCCTTCGCAGGTGCAGTTCGCCGTACCCGGCAGCATGCACACCGAGCAGCTGTCCCTGCTGCTGGGTTTGGCCGACGCCACTCAGCTTCGCACCACCGCGCTGGTCGATAGCGCCGTGGCCGCCGGCGCCGGCGCGCTGGGGCCGGGTCACTGGGCGCATGTCGATCTGCAACAGCATCAGGCGGTGATTACGCGGCTCGACGTCAACGAGCAGGTGACCCGTGGGCTGGTGGAAGTGCTGCCAGATCTAGGCCTCAATCGGCTGCGCGAAGCCTGCATCCGGGTGATTACCCAGTGCTTCGTCAGCCACTGCCGCTTCGACCCGCGCCATCACGCCGACACCGAACAAATTCTGCAGACCCAGCTCGACCAGTGGCTGGGCATGCTGCGCCAGCATCCCGAAATCAAACTGCAGCTGGATTATCGCGGCCGTCGCTTCGACACCCGCCTCACGCGGAGCGCCATTCAAGACGCGCTCATCCCGTTGCTAAATCCCCTGCGCGAAGCGCTGCCGGCGGGCGCGACACCGGTCGCGAGTCATCGTCTCGCCGCGCAGCCGGGCTTTAGCGCGTGCTTTGCAGGCGTGGCCGTATTGCCGGAAAAAGCGGTGTTTATAGGCATGGCGAGCCTTGCCAGCGCCAGCGGCACCGCGCAAAGCCTGGTGGTGCAACTGCCCGCCGCGCGCACGCCGAGCGTGCAGGTATTGATCCCCGCAACCGCGCCGGTGTCGGACGCCCCCACGCATATCCTCGACCACGACACCGCGCGCGCCCTCGATCACAAGCCCGTTTACCTGCTAAGCCGCGGCGGCTTTGCACGGAGCGCGGAAGCCGGGGGTTTTTGCGGTGTGACGCGCACCGCGCAGGGACTAGAACTGCAGCCCATGGCCGACGCCCGGGTGCGCGTGAACGGCCAGGCCGTTAACCGCCCTCAGCGCTTGGTGGCGGGTGACCAGATCACGCTGCAAGGCGCGAGCGTGCTCTATACCGCGATTCGGGTGCAGGGCCCCGATGCCGATTAAGCGACGCGAGTTCTCCGTCTTCACGCTGTCGTTTCTCGACGTGATGTGCTGCGCCTTCGGTGCGGTGGTGCTGTTATTCATGATTTTGCAGCACGAAGCCATCGTGAAGCAGGAAGTGGCAAACGTAGATTTGTCGACCGAGGTCGACGCCCTGCAGGCGCAAATCGCCGGGGTGCAACGCGACATCACCGCCGCGCGCGATAACGCCCAATCCATCGATCAGCGCATCGCCGCACTGGTCACCGAATCTGCCGACGCCCGTGCGCTGCTGGCCAAAACCCGCGCCAAGCCGCAGGAAGGCAAAGCGCAGGTCATCACCTCGCGCGACATCGACGCGCTCAAGCTGGCGCTGAAAAAACTCGAAAGCGAAAAGCAGGACGTGCTGTCCTTCCTCAATCAGCAGTCGCGGCAGGTGCGGCAGTTTGTGGGCACGGGCAATCGCGAATATCTCACCGGGATTCGCACCGGCGGCAAGCGCGTGCTGATTCTGCTCGACAACTCCGCCAGCATGCTGGATGTGTCGATCGTGAACGTGCTGCGCAAACGAAACATGGACGACAACGCCAAACGCCGCTCGGAAAAATGGCGGCAGGCGCTGGACACGGTGGACTGGATCACCGCCCGCCTGCAGCCCGGCACGCAATATCAGATTTATACCTTCAACGCGCGCGCGGAGCCGGTGGTGCCGGGCAGCGCCGGGCAGTGGCTGGCGGTGGATAACGCCATTCAGTTCAATCAGGCGGTGATGCGCCTGAAAGCCACGGTGCCGGACGGCGGCAGCAATCTCGCGCGCGCCATGCAGGCAATCGCTGAAATGAACCCCCGGCCAGACAACGTCTTTCTGGTCACCGACGGATTACCCACGCAGGGTTTGTCTGCGCCCACGGGACGCCCGGTGTCGGGCGAGCGTCGCAACGAATTCTTTACGGAAGCCCTGGCGCAACTGCCGAAGCCCGCGCCGCCGCTGAACGTGGTGCTGCTGCCGATGGAGGGCGACCCCATGGCGCCCTGGGCCTATTGGCAGGTGGCGATGGCCACGCGTGGCTCCTTCCTCACCCCGGCGTACGACTGGCCATGAAACTCACCCGCCGCGAACCGCCGGAAATCGGCATCTCGTTTCTCGACACCATCACCTGCGGGGTGGGCGCGATCATTTTGCTGATGACGGTGACCACCACCCGCCCGCACGAGGCGCCGCCGAGTGATACCGATCCGCGCGCGGTGGCCATTAGCCAGCTGCAGCGCGAGCTGTTTGCCGCGCAGGCCGAGTTGGGCAAGGTCACGGCCGAGGCCGAGAGCAAAGTGAGCACGGCCGCGCTCTCCGAGAGCGAGCTCAAGAAAGTGAAAGCGCAGATCGCAGCGCTGCTCGCGGCGCAGGCCAGTGCCGCCAAGGCCGATCAAAACGCCGCGCAAAATGCGGAAATCTACGGCGAACTCAAAACCGCGCAACAGCAACTCACCGAAGAAATGGCGCGGCTGTACGCCCAGAAAAATCGCGCGCGGCCGAAGGATTTGATTGGCGGTATTCCCATCGATTCGGAATACATCTGCTTCATCATCGATACCTCCGGCAGCATGTTCAATTACGCCTGGCCGCGCTTGCTGAACCAGATTGTGGAGACCTTGAGCGTGTATCCGCGCGTGAAAGGCCTGCAGGTGATGAACGATCAGGGCACCTACATGTTCCCCGAGTTTGCCGGCGACTGGATCCCGGATTCGCCCGACCGACGTCGCATGGTGATCGACAAACTCAGCACCTGGAATGTGTTTTCCAAATCGAGCCCCGGCGAAGGCATTGAAGCGGCGGTAACGCAGTTCTATCGCCCCGACCGCAAGATCAGTTTGTTTGTGCTGGGCGACGAATTTACCGGGCCGTCGATCCGCCAAATCGCGGAAGTGGTGCGCAAGGTGAATCGGCCCAATCAATCCGGCGAGCCGCTGGTGCGCATTCACGCCATTGGTTTCCCCACGCAGTTTGCCAACCCGCCTTCGATGCAGGCCACCGGCATTCGCTTTGCCGCCCTCATGCGCGAACTCACCCGCCAGAACGGCGGCAGCTTTGTGGGGCTTAATTCATTTCGCTGAAGGGTTTCAGCGTCAACCGAGAAAAACCGTATGAAAAAGAACTTCCCCTTCGATTTCTTCTACGCCCTCATCACGCTGCTGCTGAGTTTTACGATAGTGCACGGCGTGTACACCATCGTGGTGAGACCCAGCGCCGAGGCCGTGCTACAGCATCAGGCGGAAGTGTGGGCGCAAGACCCCATGGCCAAGATGCCGCGCTCGGTGATGGTCATCCTGCACGACTACGAGCCCGAAGGCTGTTTCGTGTTAGCGGTGTGGGCCGGTTTTATTCTGGGCTACCGCCAGTGGCTGGTATCGCGCGAGCAGCGCGCGCTGTCGCAGGACTACATCACTATCAAAGACGGCGAAGTGGTGTTCCCCGACGACGTGCGCGAATTCACCCGCCAAATCGAAAACCTGCCGCCTGGCCTGCAAAGCCGCTTCCTGCCCCGCGCGCTTAAAACCGCGCTTAATCGCTTCGGCGCCACCCGCAGCGTGCAACACGCGGCCGACGCCTCGCGCGAAGAATGCGAATTCGAAGCCTCCAGTCTCGACGCCGAACTCTCCATGATTCGCTTCACCGTGTGGGCTATTCCTGCGGTGGGTTTTGTGGGCACCGTGCGCGGCATCGGCGCCGCGCTGCAGGAAGCCCAACGCGCCGCCGCCGGCGACGTCACCGGCGTGACCCAAGGCTTAGGCATCACCTTCAACTCCACCATGGTCGCGCTCTCCCTCACCATCATCGTGATGTTCTTCCTGCACCAGATACAGCTGTCGCAGGACAGGCTGGTGCTGGAGACCAAGCGGAAAGTGGATGAGGCCTTGATTCGGCATTTGCGGGAGCGGTGAGGGTTGGCGGGAGCTGGGCGTTCTGGATCAGATGCGTGCCACTTGCTTGCCCTTCGACAGGCGGAGGCGCGAACGGTGAACCGAGCGACAAGGCCTAAACGCTGTTCGGGCCTTAGAGCCGTCGAGCCGATGGCAAAGCGCCTAAACCCCGTTCGTGCCTCCGCCCGTCGAAGGATGAACGGGCGATCCCTTAAATCTGAGCTCTCGCGACCAACCGTCCCCTCAGGACACCGCACTCAACAACTCTTCGTTAAGCGGCCGGGGTATGCGCGGCACTCTGCCCTATTCCCGCTTGCTCGCGGCCGCGGACTCCGCGGCGATTAGCGCGGTTTCCAGCTTGGCGCTCGCGCTGCGGGTGGCTTTCTGCAATTGCCGCTGCAGTTCCAGCACCGGCTGGAGAGTGCTCAGCGTTAGCGTCAGATGGCCGGAGAAGACGCTGCCGTCGGTGTAGAAGTTGGGATAGGTGGCCAGCGCGGTGCGCAGCGCGGCGACCGGCACGGGCTTTCCGGTCGCCTGCTCGTTAGGCGCGACGTAGTAGAAGCTCACCGGCTCGCCGGGCAGCCAGTTAAGGAAGGTGAAGGGACCGCGCGGATACTGGCCGTAGAAGCGGCTTTCGTCGGAAATCTTGTAGTTCGCCGGATTGGTGTAATCCTCGAAGCGCCCGGAATGGGGCCCGGTGTACTCGTAGTTGACGAACAGTTTGATCTCCGCCGGGTTGTCAGTCGTGACTGACCACCTCGCCCACACCTGCATGTTGTCCGCACTCAGATAGCGCCACATGCCCGTTTGCACGCCGGGCAACCAGGACGGCTGCACCCGCACCTTCAGGCCCGTGTCGTTGGCCGCCAGATTCAACTGTCTCCGGACTGCCGTCGCTACCAGATCGATCACCGGCTGCACGGTGTCATCGTCTACAAAATTGCCCGCTGCAGTGACCAGAAAATCCTCTGCCGCCTCCGTGCCATCAAAATCGCGGTCGGCGCCGTTGGCCAGTCCGTCGCCGTCAACGTCGGTGTCGGCACCGTTTGCAATGCCGTCGCCATCAATGTCGGCTTCGGCCTTGTGGTCGTCCGGGGTGCCGTCACCGTCGATGTCGATCTCGTTCGCGGCGTTATCGGCCAGTCCGTCACCGTCGATGTCCGTTTCGCTGGCCGCGTTGTCCGCCAGTCCGTCGCCGTCGATGTCGGTCTCCGCCGTTGAATTGTCGGCCAACCTATCGCCATCGATGTCGGTTTCGTTGGGCGCATTGTCGGCCCTACCGTCGGCGTCCATGTCGAGTTCGGCGGCCGCATTGTTCGGCAACTCGTCACCGATGTAGCGCCCGCGCAGTGGACCTTTGGCAGCCACCCCGCCATCGATGTTGCGATCGACGCCGTTCAGCAGGCCATCGTTGTCGACATCGGGGTCAGAGATATTGGGCATGCCGTCGCGATCCAGATCCGGCAGGGCAGCAGTGGCCACCAGTGGCTGCAGCGCGAGTGCAGCCAGTAGCGCAAGACGAATGGAAGCGTTCATTTGTGACCTCCTGGTCATGAGGGTTCAGGGTTTCCCCCGCTCTGCGTGATGCGTTGTTGTCGGTAGTTGAGTCACTCGGCGGGGATTGAATGTTCAGGCTGGTTTCGGGACTGCGGTCACAATCTGGCGATGATCTGTGGCGCG
>CAMCQE010000091.1 GCA_945876945.1 Klebsiella pneumoniae | reverse complement strand
GTGATGAACGGCGCGATGGCTTTCAGCGCCGGCGGTGCCTGCGTGGCCGCCAGCCACTGCGTGGCGCCGTAGTACGACGCGCCCATCATCCCCACGTCGCCCGTCGACCAGACTTGCGCCGCCGCCCAGGCAATCGCGTCCGCGCCGTCTTCCGCTTCCTGAAAATACGGGCTGAACTCGCCCTCAGAGGCCCAGGTCCCGCGACAGTCCTGCACCACCACCGCATAGCCCGCCTGCGCCACCCGCAGGATGTCGCCGGCAAGGAACAACAGCACCGGCTGCTCCTTGTTGTAGGGCAGACGCATCATCACCACCGGGAAGGGGCCCGCGCCCGCCGGACGATAAACGTCGGTCGCCAGCATCACGCCGTCGCGCATCGGCACTTGCAGGTGTTTTTCGATGGTCAGTTGCATGCGATGTTCTCCCCGTCGGTGTTATTGGTGTGCTTTGAATTCTAGGGTGAGTTGCGGCGCGTGGTGAGCGCTCGGTTGCCGCGCTCGATGAGCAGGCAGTCTTCGCCGGGCAGGCGCGTGATGCGGACGTAGTGGCCGCTGCGGAGTGCCGCTACGGACTTGCCCTCAAAGAGTTGTTGAAGTTGCGCGGTGATGAGGTTCGGCGCCGCGTCGTTGTCATCCGGCTGGGTCTTCATGACATTCAGCGCAATCTTCACGAACCTGCCGTAGAGATATTCGTCGTTGATTTTGATCGTCTGCCAGCCACGCGGCAGCGGTGCGTCTTTCCCGAATATCACGCATAGGCGATCGCCACTCGGCACAATCTTGTACAGCCCGCTGCCAGGCCCAGGCCGGGTGAGATAGTCGTGCAGCCGCCATTCAACGCGCTGCCACACGGCTTGCGAGAACGCCGCCGCGTCTTCGGCCTGCGGGCCAATGTAGATCAGCGAATGTGCAGGTTCGGACCACTCGAGCCACGGCGAGGGTGACGCCTGATTGCCGCCCACCAGCGCGTTGATCGGGTTCTTGCGGAGATAGTCGAGCAAGCTCCGCTCGCTCACGCCATGGATGTCCGCGATGGTCGTACCGTCGATGTCGTGCCGGTGTTGTTCTTTCGCGAAATGCGCGCGGAAGTGCTGGCACAAGGCCGACGCATTCACCGCGCGCTGAAACACGCCGTCGCGAAACATTGCCTGCAACGTGACCATCTTGTAGGACTTGGTCATGGCGGTCGTTTCCAATTCGCGCAGGAACGCGCCGCTCTGCGCCTGCAACGTTCGGTCGGCGTCAGTTATGCCGCCGCACTGTTCAAGAACGCCAAACCAGTCCCCGAAACTCTGCCGGAACTGGCGCACGGAAAACCGGCTGCGCAGTTCCACTTCCATCATCAAAGGCGCCCGACCCAGTTCGGCGACAAGTGCAGCCCAGTCTTCGCGCAGCGCGTCCTTCAGCCGCTGGCCCTGATCCAGCGATTGCTTGAGCAGCGACAGCGCAACGGGGGCCAGATGAATCTCGACGCCATCGAGCATCAGTTCGCCTTCATGCGCGGAAAGTTTCCTGAAAGCTTCGCGTTGCGCGTTCGGATCGGTGTGTTCCCGGCCAATCAGAAACGGCAGCTTGAAACTCGCCCGACGATAGTTGCCGATGAAATCGATGACGGTCAGAAATGATTTGCGCTCGTGCAGGCGCAAGCCGCGTCCCAGTTGTTGCACGAACACCGTCATCGATTCTGTCGGCCGCAGAAACAACACCTGATCAACGCAGGGAATGTCCACGCCTTCGTTGAACAAATCCACCGTGAAGAGCACCCGCACCGTGCCAGCGGTGAGTTGCGTGATGGCATGGGTTCGATCGTGACTTTCGGGCCCGGAATGCACGCTGAGCGCCGGCACGCCGTGAGTCGTAAAAAATGCCGCCATGAAATTCGCATGCTCGATCGATACACAAAAGCCGAGCGCTGCGTGACTCGGCCGCGCCCGATATTCCGCCAGCACCTGTACGGCGCGTTGTTCGGTGTTGTAGCGCAGGTTGAGCCGCGAGGCGTCGTAGCCGGTGCGCGCGGCGTTCAGCAGCGTGTCGTCGTAGTGCACTACGTCGGCCACGCCGTAATAGCGAAACGGGCACAGCCAGCCGAGCGCGATCGCTTCAAACAGGCCCACCTGATACGCCACGTTGTCGTCGCACAGACGATGCACGTCGCGGTTGTCGGCGCGATAGGGCGTGGCGGTCAGGCCCAGCAAGAAACGGGGCTGCAGTTGGGCCAGCACGCGCTGATAGCTGTCGGCGGCAGCGTGATGAAATTCGTCCACCACCACGTGATCGAAATAACCGGCTGACACCCCCGCGAGCACTTCGCCGCGTGCGAGCGTTTGAATGGTCGCGAAGACCATGTCGCGATCGATCTCGCGCGCGGGACCTTGCACGAAGCCGCTGCTACGCGCCGGATACACGCTGCGATAGGCGGCTTCGGCCTGCGTTAAAAGTGCTTCGCGATGCGCGATGAACAGCGTGCGTTGGAACGTGCTCGCATCGAATGCCGCCAGAAACGTTTTGCCCAAACCGGTGGCGGCGATCACCAGCGCTTTGCTTTCGCCGTCGGCGCGCAGCCGCTCCAGTTCGCGAAGTGCGAGCTGCTGCATGGGGCGTGGTTCAAGTGCGGTCGACGTCTCGCGCGCCAGGCCGTAAGGCAGCGGCCGCCGGCGTTGCGCGTAGCGCTCAATCCAGTCGGGTGTCAGCGGCAGGCTGTGCGGATCGGTAAACAGCGAATCGAAGGCGAGCGCGATTTCGGTCATCGGCGTGCCGCAGTCAAAATCAAACACCGACCAGGTCCACTCAATACCGTCGAGCAGACCTGAGCGCGAGAGATTGGCGGATCCGATATAGGCCCGGCCCGAGCCATCGGCGTGCTCAAACCAATACACCTTGGGATGAAAGCTTCGTGCGGGATTGGCATAAACGCGCAGATCGAGACGACCCGGAATCTCGATTAAGGCGCGGAGCGCGGCCGGCTCGGTGGTGTCGAGATAGTCGGTGGTGAGCAGTCGAATGCTGGCGCCGCGGAGCAAGGCCGCACGGAGCGGGCCTTCCAGCAAGCGCACGCCGCTGCTCATCAAAAAGGCCACCGCCAGCGAGGCGCGCGTGCACCGGGCCAGTTCCAGCCGCAGCGCGTCCAGAAAACTCCCCGAGCCGCCGGTGTGCAGGCGAGGCGGGTGAGCTTCGGGATGCGAGCGGCTGATGTCGTCGACCAACGCGCGCAGTCGTTGGAGACGGGAACCCAGCCCGATCTGCCCGGGGTCCAGCAAGGCGTCGCTGACCGACAGCGATTCCGCCAGCAGCGTGCGCGCCGTTAATTCACGGTTGCCGAGGGTGAGCGCCGTGTCTGGATACTGCGCCCGCGTTTCGCCCAGCAACGGCGGGCCCTGCAGCGCCTCGCGCAAGCTGGCGATTGCAAGCGCCAAGGCCGTCCCGTTCACCGCGTCGACCAGTAGTCCGCTTTCTCCGGTATCACCCACCGCACGCCGCCGCGCGGATCTGCGCGGTCGCCCTGATAGCGAGGGATGATATGGAGGTGAACGTGCCCAACGGTCTGCCCCGCCGCAGGCCCGTCGTTCAGACCGAGGTTGAAAGCGTCGGGCGCATGTTCGCGCAGGAGCGTGGCGCGGCAGTCGTCCAGCAATTTGAACATGGCGTCGCGTTCAGCGTTTTCCAGCTCGAAAAACGAGGCAACGTGCCGACGCGGAATGATCAGCATGTGGCCGGGTGAAATTGGAAAGGCGTCGTCGAAGGCGAGTGCGAGCGGGGATGCGTGGCGAATTCGCTCGGCGGGTAATTGGCAAAACACGCATTCGGTGTGCGGCATGGCGGGCGGCTTCCTTGGCGCCTCGTGGCGCGGGTGCGGGTTCCGGAGGGGGTGCTGCCATCCTAACCAATCGCGTCGCGTGAAGGGCGGACTTTCCCGTCAGCGCGAGAGAGGCGTGGCAGCACAGGGCATGCATTGTTTCTGAGCTACCGCGCTGATTTCCGGTGAGGCAGTGCCGGCCCGTTCATGCTTCGACAGGCTCAGCACGAACGGGCCTTGAGCGCGTCGGTATGAATGCGGCTCCAATCACTCGGGATCTCGGATTACCGTTCGCCCTTAGCTTGCCGCATGACCGCGGCTTAAATCACTTTCGGTCTCGGATTACCGTTCGCCCTGAGCTTGTCGAAGGGCGAGTCTACTGGCGCGGCCGAGATTCATCTTCCCCGCCGCGCTGGCTTGACGACAACGACAGCGTCGAAGCGCGGGGCAGTGCCGGCCCGTTCATGCTTCGACCGGTTCAGGACGAACGGACGTTTAGCGCATCGGCCCCGTCCATGCCTTCGGGGGTGTAGGCACTAACGGGCTTTCAGCACACCGGCTCCGTTCGCGCCGCCGCTCGTCGAAGCGCGCAAAGTGCAGCAGAACTCCCTCACTCACCGCCACCCTCATCATTTGCCGCCACCCGGGGCGGCACCAGCACGGCGGCCAGCAGATGCAAACGCCCGGCGAGATCGTCGCGCGCCTGCACGGCGTAGCGGCACAGGACTTCGCGGCCGGCGGTGAGATCCGGGCAGCGGGCTAATTCGAGCGCGCATTTGCGGAGCAGCGCGGCGCGACTGGCGGCGCGCCCGCCGCCGCCGGGGAGGCGGGCGGCGTCTTCCTGTCGCGCCCAGTCTTGCAGTTGGGCGACGGCGGCGTGGAGGGTGGGGAACATGAGGGGAATCTAGCACCCGACGTCTGTGGGGCGCGAGCAAAAGCACGCCGGGCATTAACGCCTGATTCAGCCTCGCGCGCCGAGCATGCGTGACGTGACCTTCGCTGCTTGCGAGGCGTCACCTAAAACGCCATCGGCGCAGGACATTCCCGTCTGCAATGGCGCATCCTTTCGGCCACTCGCGACCTGGAGGTCATATGAAACGTGGCGCTGTCATGGTGGGGACTGCGGCTTTTGTGGTGTGTCTGCTCGGCGCACCCCAGCGGTGGGCGTTCGCCCAAGTGCCGCCGCCCGGTAGCGCGCCGCCGCCGGATAGCGCGCCCGCGCCGGAGGGCAGCATCACCGCCGAATCCGAGCCTGCGCCGCCGGCCAGCGCCGAGGCGATGGAGCCGACCGCGCTCGAAGAACTGCTGGCGCCGATTGCGCTCTACCCGGACACCCTGCTGGGCGCGATGTTTGGCGCGGCGTCGCGGCCGCAGGAAGTGATGGACGCCGGTAACTGGCGCCTCGAGAACAAGTCATTGGTCGGCAAAGCGCTGGACACCGCAGCCCAGACGGCGGGCTTTGGTCCGGCCGCGCGCACCCTGCTGGCGTTTCCGTCGGTGCTCGACATGATGTGTCAGAACTTCGACTGGACGAAGCAACTGGGCTCGGCCTTCAACGCCGACCAGACCGCGCTGATGGCGGCCGTACAGCGTCTGCGCACCCAGGCCGTGGAACGCGGCAATCTCAAATCCACGCCCGAGCAAAAGGTGGAGCAGCGGGTGGTGAACGAGCAGACGGTGGTAGAGATAAGGCCCGTCCAGCCGCGCGTGGTCTACGTGCCGCAATACAACCCGGAAGCGGTCTACACCGTGCCGGCGCCGACCACCGTCCAGTACGTGGAGGTGCCCGGCGAGGTGGGCGTGACCGAGGTGGTGGCGAGCGGCGGGATTGATAGTGGCGATGTGCTCGCCGCCGGGCTGATCGGGTTTTCGGCCGGCATCGTGCTGGCCAATTTGTTCAGCGATGACCGACCGTCTCACGGCTATTCCTACTACGAGCGCTATCACAGCCCCTATCCGCGCTGGGGCTACGGCTATCTGTATTTTGGCGACAGGCCATGGTTTGCGGGCGGGTACCGCTACCGGCCGAACTACTACTACGGCGGCTACCGGCCGGGCTATCGGCCGGGCTGGGGCTATCGCCCGCCCCGGGATTATCCCCACGTCTGGACCCGGCCTGCGCCCTGGCAGCGCCCACCCACGGGCTACGGCCCGCAGGTGGTGGTAAACGTGCATAACACCCAGGTGAACTACTTCAATCGCTTCGGTGACAACCACAACCAGCTCGCCCCCAATCGTCCGCGCCCGGCCTTGGTCGCGCCGCCGGTGCGCAAGCAGGTAAACACCCACTATCGCCCGCAGACCAGGCCGCCGCAGGGCCTGCCGGTGCCCCCCCAGGTGGTGAACGGCCGACCGCAGCGGCCTCAGCAAGACTTGGCGCCGGCGGGTGCGGGGCAAAGACCGGCGCCTCTGCCCGGCGTCGGCGGCGGCCGTCCACAGACCGTGCCACCGGTGGGCAGGCCAGAGGTTCAAAACAAGTTGCCGCCCAACGCGCGGCCCGGGGTGCCGCCAGTGCCCGCGATGTTCGGCCAGCAGCCCGCAGGGCGACCGACTAACGCGCCGGACTGGAAAGGCCAGACGAGCTATCAGGGTGCGTATCCCGGTGTGGGCGGTGGACGTCCGCAGATGGGGCCGCCGGTGCCGCCGGTGAAGGCGTCGGAGGTTCAGCAGAAGTTGCCGCCCAAGGCGCGGCCCGCGGTGCCGCCAGTGCCCGCGATGTTCGGCCAGCAGCCGAGTGGGCGACCGACTAACGCGCCGGACTGGAAAGGCCAGACGACTTATCAGGGCGGCCACCCCGGTGCGGGCGGTGGACGTCCGCAAACGGTGCCGCCAGTCAATGGGCCAGCGGTTCAACAGCAACTACCGCCCAAGGCGCGACCGACGGTGCCACCTCCGCCCGGCATGTTCGGCCAGCAGCCCGGCGGGCGACCGGCTAACGCGCCGGACTGGAAAGGCCAGAGCGGCTATCAGGGCGCGCATCCCGGCGTGGGCGGCGGGCGCCCGCAGACGGTGCCGCCGGTGACCGAGCGCGAAGTTCAGCAGAAGCTGCCGGCGACCCCCCGGCCGTCGACGCCGTACATCCCGCCGGCGGTGCCCGCCGGGCAGGGGTGGCGTGCACCACAGTCCTCCTCTGGTCTGAACAACGCGCCGCCGCCGCCGAGCTATCAGCGCCCCCGGCAGGACCGCCCCGTCGTTCGGCCTGCGCCGCCGGCGATGCCTCAGCCACAGAGCCCGGCAGCGAGCTTCCAGCGTCCGGCCCCCGCCGCGAGGCCCGAGCCGCGTCCTACGTTTCAGTTCGCTCCGGAGAGTCGTCCGGGCCCGCCGGTGTCTCGTCCCGCGCCAGCGCCGGTGGCGCCGCCGCCGCGTCCTGAATTCCGGCGGTCAGCGCCGCCGGTCATGAGCGCGCCGCCCAGACCCGCGCCGCGCCAGATGCCCATGCCGCAGTCGCGGCCGGAACCGCGTCAGGCGCCGCAGTCTTCGGGCAACCGGGATCCGCGCGCGTATGCCAAACCGGGTCAAGGCAAATCGCGTGAGGATTTGAGGTAACGGCAGCTTTCGCGCGGCGGCGACTCGCCGTTCGGGCGAGAACGGGTCTGCGTACTCTGCCAGGATCAAGCCCGACGCAAGGCTGCCTCGGGCCGCTCGCGCAACTCGCTACACTGCAGGCTCGCCCACGAGGCTTGTTGAGGATGCGCGATGTCTGAACTGGCGGCACATAGATCACTCGAGAGTTTGCCGGGGCCCAGAGGCTGGCCGCTGCTGGGGAATTTTCCGCAGATAGATTTCAGCCAGTTTCATACCCAGCTCGAGCGCTGGGCCGACGAACACGGCCCGTTCTATCAGATGCGCCTTGGGCCTTCGCGCTTTTTGGTGACCTACGACGTGAACGCTGCGCAAACCCTGCTGCGCGAGCGGCCGGAGTTATTCAGCCGGCGCGAACGCCTGGAGCAGGTCTTTGCGGAGCTCGGCTTCAACGGCGTGTTCTCGGCCGATGGCGATAACTGGCGTCGACAGCGGAAGATCGTCATCACCGCGCTGAACTCGGCACATTTGCATTCGTTTTACGGCGCGATGCGCGCGACTACCGAGCGCCTCGAGCGGCGCTGGCGCGCGGCCGCCGACACCGGCGCGGTGGTGGACCTCACGGCCGACCTCATGCGCTACACGGTGGATATCACCACCCAGCTGGCGTTTGGCATCGACTTCAACACGCTGGAGACCGACGGCCCCGTTATCCAGCAACATCTCGACAAGGTGTTTCCCGGGCTCAACCGGCGGCTGGCCAGCCCCATTCCGTACTGGCGATTGGTGCGGCTGGCGCAGGATCGCGCGCTCGATCACGCGGTGCAATCCGTGCAGGCGCAGATCAAGGACATCATTGCCGCTTGCCGCCAGCGACTGGCCGTGCAGCCGGACTTACGCGCGGCGCCAGGCAATTTTCTGGAAGCGATGATTGTCGCGCAGGAAGCCGAACAGCTGCCGTTCTCCGACGCCGACATCATCGCCAACGTGTTCACGCTGCTGCTGGCCGGCGAAGACACCACCGCGAACACGCTGGCCTGGGCGATGAAGCTGTTCATCGACCACCCCGACTTGTTGGGGCGGGTGCGCGCCGAAGTCGACGCGCTGCTCGGCAGCCATACGATCCCGCCCGACCACGTCACGGCCGGCCAGCAGCCCTTAATCGAAGCCTTCGCCAACGAAACCATGCGGCTTAAACCCGTGGCCCCGATCATTATTTTTGAAGCCAAGGCAGCCACCGTCCTGCAGGACGTGGCGCTGCCGGCCGGCACCGGCATCGTGTTGTTGAGCCGCCAAATGGCGACGCAGCCGGAACATTTCGCGCAGCCGCAGGCCTTCTCGATGGATCGCTGGCTGGCCCGCGGCGAGGCCGAGCGGGGCGCGCATAATCCCCGCGCCTTTGTGCCCTTTGGCGGCGGGCCGCGCTTTTGTCCGGGCCGTAATCTGGCCTTGCTGGAGATTAAAGTGGTGCTCGCCATGTTCTGTCGCAACTTCGAAATCGCACTCGCCAATCCGGCGCAGTCGGTAGACGAAGCGTTTGCGTTTACGATGGGCCCGGAGCATTTACAGGTGCGGTTCCAGCGTCGTGTATGACGAGCGCTTGGCCGCGCTCCGCCTCGCAACCTCTCTTTAAAGGATTTTTCCCATGCGTCATCTGACATCAGTTGCCCTTGCCGGCAGCCTTGTGCTCGGGCTCGCGGTCGGCGCTAACGCCGACTGGAGCGACACCCTGAAAAACGCGGCCGGCGCCGCGACCGCCGCGAGCGGCGCGTCAAATGCCAAAGGTAAAAGCAGTATCGCGAGCGGGCTGTCGGCCGCCGACATGGACGGTGGCTTGAAAGACGCCCTCGCAGTCGGCGCCGAGCGGGCGATCAAAGGCCTGGGTGCGAGCGGTGGATTTTTGAACGACAAAGCGGTGCGCATTCCGCTGCCGGGTCCGGTGCGCAAGCTGGAAGACACCCTGCGCATGCTCGGTCAGGGCAAGCGCGTGGATGAATTTGAGTCCGCGCTCAATCGCGCTGCCGAGCAGGCGGTGCCCAAGGCCGCGCCGATCGTGGGCAACGCCATTCGCGGCATGAGCGTGACCGACGCCAAGCAAATCCTCACCGGCCCGGACGACGCTGCTACCCGGTATTTCCGGGGCAAAACCTCGGGCGCGCTCACCTCGGCATTCCTGCCGGTGGTGAAGTCGGCGACCGATAGTGCGGGCACCACGAGTGCTTTCAAAAAGCTCGCCGACAAGGCGGGCGGCACGCTGGGCACCGACCTCGACATCGACAAATACGTCACCGAGAAAACGCTCGACGGGCTGTTTCTGAAACTCGCGAACGAAGAAAAAAGCATCCGCCAGAATCCCGCTGCGCGCAGCACGGATTTGCTGAAAAAAGTGTTTGGCGGCAAATAGGCGGCGCGTGATTTGCCAGCAGTTTGAATAAAAACAGAGGGGAGAACACACGATGAAATTTGGCACGATGCTCTATTCCACCGACTTCGCCATGCGCCCGGACGACTTCGCGGTTGCCTGCGAGGAGCGCGGTTTTGAATCGGTTTGGCTACCTGAACACACCCATATCCCGGCCAGTCGCCGCACGCCGTTTCCCGGCGGTGGCGAACTCACCAAAGAGTACTGGCACCTCTACGATATTTTCGTCGCGCTGACCGCGGCGGCAGTCGCCACCAAGCACATCAAGATCGCGAGCGGCGTGGTGCTGGTGACCGAGCGCGACCCTATCGTGCTGGCGAAAGAAGTGGCTTCGCTCGACTTAATCTCGCGCGGCCGGTTTATCTTCGGCGTGGGCGCGGGCTGGAATGCGGAAGAAATGGAAAACCACGGCGTGGCCTTCGACACGCGCTGGAAAGTGCTGGAAGAACGCGTGGCGGCGATGAAGGAAATCTGGAGCAAGGAAGACGCGGCCTATCACGGCACCTATGTGAACTTCGACCCCATCTGGAGCCACCCGAAGCCGGTGCAGAAGCCCTGGCCGCCGATCACGATGGGCGCCTCAACACCCTATGGCCGCGAGCGCGTGGCGCGCTTCTGCAACGGCTGGCTGCCGATCGACATGATGGTTGAAGACCTCGCCGCCGATATCGCCGACCTGCATGCCAGAGTGCGCAAGCACGAACGCAAGCCGGAAGACATCGAAGTCTCGATTTTCTGGGCAGCGGACGATGTGGAGAAACTGAAGCGCTACCGCGACCTCGGCGTGCATCGCGCCATCATGGGCGTGCCGGCGCTGTCGGAGGGCGAAACGCTGAAACTGCTCGACCATTACGCCACGCTGCCGGCGCAGGTGGGTTAGTCGCGTGAACCTCGAAGAATACGCGAGCTACGACGCCACCGGTCTCGCCGCGCTGGTCGCGCGCGGCGAGGTCACGCCCGGCGAACTCGCGCGCCTCGCGGCGGCGGCGATTGCGGCGGTCAATCCGGCGGTTAACGCGGTGGTCGAAACCTATCCGGATCGCATCGACACGCTGGACGAGCGCACGCTGGGCGACGGTCCGCTGCGCGGCGTGCCCTTCCTGATGAAGGACGTGTTTGGCCATGAAGCCGGGCGGAAAATCGAGTTTGGCAGCCGCTTGTGCGAAGGCATGACGGTTGAAGTCGAAACCGCCTACTGCCGACTGATGAAGGCCGCGGGGCTCAACATCATCGGACGCTCCGCGGCACCGGAATACTCCATGGCCGGCACCACCGAAGGCGCGCTTTACGGCAACACCTCCACGCCCTGGCGGCAGGGCTATAGCGCCGGCGGCTCGACCGGCGGCGGCATGGCCGCAGTGGTCGCCGGCATGGTGCCGGTGGCGCATGGCTCCGATATCGGCGGCTCGCTGCGCATTCCGGCGAGTTTCTGCGGCGGCGTGGGCCTCAAGCCGTCGCGCGGCCGGGTGTCTTTCGCGCCCAACGTGGACGAAGGCGGCTACGGCCTCTCGCAAAACTTTGTGCAGACCAAAACGCTCCGCGACACCGCGCTGCTGCTCGACTGCCTCGCCGTGCCGCAGCCGGGCGACCCGTTTCTGATCCCGCGGCCGCCGGCGTCTTATCTGGAACTCTTGCACGCACCAGCGCCGCGCCTGCGCATTGGCTGGTCCACCGCGCCGCTGGCGGGTGTCGCCACCGATCCGCAGGTCGCCGCCGCGGTCGCGCGCACGGCGGCGGTGCTGGCCGACATGGGCCACGCGGTAGAGGAATACGACCTGCCCTTTGACGGCCTGGCGGCCATGCGGGCGATGATGGACGTGTGGTTCTTCGGGCTCGATGTGCGGCTGGACGG
Source organism: Klebsiella pneumoniae (assembly GCA_945876945.1). Taxonomy (GTDB): domain Bacteria; phylum Pseudomonadota; class Gammaproteobacteria. The sequence continues at coordinate 2,816 of CAMCQE010000091.1, read as the reverse complement.
CTACGCCCGCCGCACCGGCCGTGTGGTGGACGAGACCACCGTCGAGCCGGTGATTCTCAAGGCCTACCACCACGCCCGCGGCATGGGCGCCGCGCAGTTCCTGCCGGCGATGGCCGCGCTCAACACCGCGCGGCGCGCGCTGGGTGCGTTTTTCACCCGCTATGACATCTGGCTGACCCCGACCACCGCGCGCCCCGCCGAGTCCTGGGGCCGCTACAACCTCGGCCGGGCTGAGGTGCCCTTCGAGGACCTCGCGCCGCAGATCTTTGCCCCGGTCTGTCAGTACACGCTGCCGCACAACCTGATGGGCACGCCGGCGCTGTCCCTGCCGCTGGCGGCAACGGCGGACGACCTGCCGATCGGCATCCAGCTGGCTGCCGGTCCGGCGCAGGAACACCTGTTGCTGCAGCTTGGCGGCGCGCTGGAAGCGGCGCTGCCCTGGCGACACCGGGTGCCGCCGCTGCATGCGAGCCGCGCGGGCTAAGCGCTCAGCCGGGCAAGGCGAGCAGCGTGTAGCCCACGCCCGCCGCGCCAACGACCAGCAGCCAAAGCAGATCGCTTGGGCCCAGCGTGCCCGCACTCGCGCCGCCGGCGCTGATGAAGTCACCTACCTTGAAGGGCCGCAGCACCTGCATGAAGACCCCGGCCGCGAAATGGGACAACAAGCCACCCCATGCGGTGCCGATGGCCAGACCCGCGCCCGCCAGCAGCGCGGCAAAGGAGGTGGTCTGCACCCCGAAAATATCGAGGATGGCGAGCACCAGCAGGATGTTCAGCGCTACGCCCGCGATCGACTTCAGATAGTGGGCCGGCGTCGGGTCGACCTTGTTGCCGGCCTTCAGGCCTGCGCCGAGGATCCGGATCGCCACCCCGATCAGCCAGCGGCCGCCATCCAGGCGGCCAGTGCGCCGGCCATCTTGCTGGCGAACTGCACGCCTTCGTTGCTGAGAAAAGTCCACACGGTATCGAGAGTCATGCCGGCCTCCAGATAGCGGTTGATGGCGCTTCCGTCAGCAAGCCACCGCGCGCGCCTTTGCGGTGGCCCAAGCTTAGGTCAGTCGGCGAGTCAGGGCACGCGCAAACGGCACGGCAGACCGCGCATCAACCAGGTGCCGAGTACCGGGTCGCAGTCCTCCGGCGCATCGCTGGTGCACACGTTGATATTGGTCGCCAGCACGCCGTAGGGATCCGCCTCATCGCCGGTGCCTTCGGGGTACCACCAGCGGTCAGCCTCGACCACCTGCGGCAGCACCGCTGCGCTGAGCCGCGCGCGCTGGCGCACCGCGCCCAGCGGGGTCGCAATTTCCACCCAGCTGCCGTCGGCGATCCCCAGCGCGGCCGCCGTCGCGGGGTGAATCAGCGCCAGCGGATCCGGATGGTGACGGCGATAGCGCGGCAGGTGCTGCGCATTCTGATGGAACCCGTCGATCCGACGGCCGCCGGTGGTGAGGATGAGCGGCCAGTCGCCCGCGGTCTCGTCCAGCGCAGGCCGGAGCAACTTGGGCACCGCCGGCTGACCCCAGTCGGCGAGCAGACTGGAGGCAAGCTCCACTTTGCCGCTCGGCGTGCCGTAGACGCCGACCGGCGGCAGCGCCTCGTCTGCGTGAGCCGGATGGCGCGCGGCGGCGCCAAAGGTGAGCCCGCCGGGCGCGCTCGCGAGAGATTCAAAACTGCGCCCGGTCGGCGCCGCGCACTGGTCGTAGAAGGCATCCGCGGTCTCTGGCCAGTCGTCGGCCTGACCGAGGCGCCGCCCCAGATCGCGAAACAGCTCGTAGTCGTTGCGGGCAGCGCCGGCGGGCGGCACTACGGCGTGGCCGGCGCCGACGTAGTCACCGAAGGCGCCCATGAACGCGATGCCGTAGGAGTAGTAAGGCTTCTCCAGCCAGTGCGCGGCCGGCAGCACATAGTCGGCGAGCCGCGCGGTGGCGGTCATGAAGAGATCGTGCACGACCAGCAGTTCGAGGCGCTCGTGCTGCAGGGCGCGGGCCACCCGTGCGGCGTCCGGGTTGGCGCCCACCGGGTTGTGGTGCTGCACGATCAGCGCCTTTACCGGGTAGGGCAGGCCGTGCTCGATGGCGCGCCACAGCGCCGGCTCATGCGCGGTGGCGGTCCAGCTGAGGATGTCGCGCTGGCCGTACCACACCCGCGCCATCGCCTCGTCCAGCGCCCCATAGCCCGCGCTCGGCCAGGCGAGATCCGCGCTGCCGAGGCGCTCGGCGCGCGCGGCCGGCGGCAGCAGCCCGGCATCCAGCATGGCGCCGTTGGCCCGCAGATCGCGCGGCGGACCGCCCAGCTGGTGCGCGCCGGCGCGGCCCAGATTGCCGGTCACCGCGATCAGACAGGCCACGCTGCGGCCAAGCTGTAGCGCGGGACGCCCGCCCTGACACAGGCCGTTGCCGGCGTGGATCAGCGTGGGGCCTTCCCTGCCAATCAGCGCCGCGGCAGCGCGCAGCCCGGATTCCTCGACGCCGCAGTCCGCTGCCAGATTGGCGAGCGTGTGGCCGGCGAGCTGTGCGCTGAGTTCAGCGAAGCCCAGCGTGTGGGCCGCGATGAAGTCGCGGTCGATCCAGCCGTGTTCGATTACCAGCTTCAGCAGCGCCAGCCCCACCGCCAGATCGCGGCCCGGCAGCGGTCGCAGCCAGACGTCGGCCTGTGCGACTTCGCGCGTGTGCTGGGGATCGATCACGATGATCTTGGCACCCGCCCGACGCGCCTCGCCGATCGCCCGCCACAGCAGCGGCGCCGAGGCGGCCGGACGCATGCCCCACACCACGATGCAGCGGGTGACGCCCGCCACCGGCGGGGTGAAGACGGTG
>CAMCQE010000090.1 GCA_945876945.1 Klebsiella pneumoniae | reverse complement strand
CGGCGTCGGCGTCGTTCTCCCATACCTTGGCAAAGCTCGCTAGCGAAGCCGCGCTGGCACTCACGGTCCATCGATGCTCATCTTCACGACTGCGCAGGAAATCGATGAAGTCCTCCACTTCGAGCAGGCGCTGCGGTGGGAGCGACTTGAGCTTCGCTAATAAGGCGTCCGTATCAGGTGGGCTCATCGCTGACATTCCTCAATCATTGATGTGGTTGAACGCGCATGCAGTATAGGCGGGTCGCGTTTTCACGGTCTAATCGTCAAGCCAATGGCCTGAGTTAACCGGGGACAGCCAGCCGCTGGTCGAGGAGCAGTGTAAAACTTATTCGGATTTATGCTGGCCCCAAAATCCTTATCGAGCATCGACCCCGCGCAGTTCTGCATGCCGCGTGGGCGCTGTGTTACGGGGGCAGGTTTGGGGGCAACTCATTTTCAAGAATTCCGGAAAATTCTTTTTGAGCAGTGGCTTGCAGAGTTTTTTCGCTTCCCTCATCCGCACCATTCAAGCGTCTCAGCACATTTAGGGTTAGCGTAAAAACTATTCGGCCTTACGCTGGCCTCAAAATCATTCTCTTGCCGGGAGCAGTGCCGCCCCGTTCATCCTTCGACAAGCTCAGGACGAACGGGGGTTTGACCTTTCAGATCAATTTAGCGTTCGCCCTGAGCCCGGATTACCGTTCGCGCTGAGCCCGGATTACCGTTCGCGCTGAGCCTGTCGAAGCGCGAGTCCTGGCACTGACACTTTTGGCGCCTTCAACGGGCAAACGGGATATCTGGGTCAGCGTAAAAACGATGCGGCCTTACGCGGCCCCCCAAGCGTTTCTTCGAGTTTTTACGCTGCCCCCCAAACTCGATGGTGGCAGTGAATGAGACCTCCTTGGCGTTGCCATCAAGGGCTTGGAGTGATTAAACGGGGCGCGGCTTGTGCCCGTGCGTGCGCCCGCAACACTCGCGCGCTCTGCCTGTTTGATTCAATGCTTTAGTCTTGTGCACGAGATCTCCCGCGTGCAACGTAAAGAACGTCAACGCGGCATGCGTGGCGGCGCTGTGAGGCTTGACCGAGGGAAACCCATGAACTTGATTCGGCTACGCAGGGGGCTGTCGTTCGCGCTCGCCATGGGCGTCTGCGCTGTATTGCTGGCGGGATGTTCCAGGGCGCGCATGGGCTACGACTGGATACCCGCACTCACGGTCTGGCAACTCGAACGCTACCTTGCGCTGGACCGCGAACAGGCGCAGGCGACGCGACGGGACCTCGGCGCGGTGCTGGACTGGCACCGGCGTGCGGAACTGCCCGGCTACGCCGCGTATCTCGAGCAGACCGCGCGGCGGCTGGAAGGCGCGCCGACGGTCGATGCGGCAGTTTTCCAGGATTGGCGCGAGCGCGTGCACGGCGCGTGGCTTGCGCTGGTGCCGCAACTAGGGCCACCGCTGGCGGGGCTCGCGTTGAGCCTGCGAGGGGCACAGATTGATCGCCTTGAACGACGTCTGGCCGAACGGACTGACGAACTTCATGCGGAGTATCTGCCGCCAGATCCCCGGCGCCAGATCGAGGGCCGGGTCGAACGCTGGCTCGACCGCGCCGAATTCTTTTTCGGCGAGGTGTCGGACGGGCAGCGACAGGCCTTGCAGCGCCTCGCCGGTCAAATGCCCGCCTACGAGAGACTGTGGCTGCAGGAGCGGGAACTCCGCGTCCAGACGCTGCTAGCGCTGCTCCGTCGCATCGCGCGGGAACAGCCCTCGCCCGCGGCGGCGAGTCGCTGGTGCGAGGACTATCTCGCGGGCCTCTGGCAGAGCACGGATCCCGCCCGGCAGGCGCGTATTGATGAGGCCAGCCGGCATGCCGACAGCATCAGCTTGGTCATGATCAATCAGGCCTCGCACGACCAGCGCGCGCGCCTGCTGCAAAAATTGCGCGGCTACGTCAGCGACTTTGCGCTGCTCGCCGCACGCTAGACCCCGGCGCCACCGCCCCGTAGAAAAGCCCGGAGCGCGTGTTAGCCGAAATGGGGAAGATTCAGGCGCGGTGCCCCGGGCGTGCGCCGCGCAGCGCTGACGCGCAGCACACAGGCGACGACCACAGGCGGCAAGTCAACACATCGATCAGTCAGGTCCTCATGCCGAGGGCTGGGACATTCAGGATCAGCGTAAAAACTATTCGGTCTTACGCCAGCCCCAAGCGTTTCTTCGAGTTTTGACTCTGAGCCCAAACTAATTCAGGGCGTGCAGGGCGGCGACCCAATGGACGGGTGTCAGCAACATTTGCCTCATGAAGGCTTGAATTGCGGGAGACAATAGCCCTTACTAAACCCTGATTGGTAAGGAGTGGGGCGAATACGCATGAGCACCGACGCGACAATGACAAGCAAGGGGCAAACCACGATCCCGAAGAAGATCCGGGACGACCTCCAGATGAAGGCCGGGGATCGGATCACGTTTACGCTGATGTCGGACGGCGTGGTCCTGATGCGGGTGAAAAACCGGAATGTGATGGACGTCGCTGGGAAGCTGCATAAGCCAGGACGCAAGGCGCTGCCCATCGAACAACTCTCCCGCTGATGCTCGGTATCGATACCAACGTGCTGGTTCGATTTCTCGTAAGGGACGACGAGACGCAGTTCGAGCGCGTGCGGAAGCTCATCAAGCGCGAAACCAGCCGGGGTCAGCCCATCTTCGTTAGCCAACTGGTGCTGCTGGAGACCGAGTGGGTGCTGCGCAGCCGCTACGGCGTGTCCAAGTCGGAGCTTGTGGCCGCAATGTCGGCTCTGCTGGAATCTCGCGAAATGCAGTTCGAGGACGAGTCGTCCGTAGAGGAAGCCGTCTTCGTCTGGAAAGATTCGTCTGCTGATTTCGCCGACTGTCTGATCAATGCCCACCATCGCGCGCGCGGATGCCGGGCGACTGCGACGTTCGACACCAAAGCCTTAAAGCTGGACGGGTTCGTGGCCGCATAGGTCCAACGAGAGCGGGGGTAAAACTTGTGCGTGGAGAATTCGAGCCCCTTTTCCCATCCCTCATTCGCACCATTGAGCAATTGAACAGCCAGTCACTCGGCTTTAACGCCACGGCGTCTACACGCTGGCTGAAACCCGATAGATCTCACGTCACTTTTACCTCGGGGGAACCGCGGCATGGCCACCGCAAAACTGTCGCAGCCCTTTAGTGTTCTCGCCGCCGCGGACTGGCGCTGGGACGTCACCGCGTTTTCTGCCAGAAGCATCACGATTTCCAACGGTAACCATAAGCAAACTTTCGCCGGCAGCTTTAGTGAACCGGGCAGTGGCGTGAGCGGCACGCTGAGTGCCGGCAACGATGTGGAAGGCGCTAATCCCAGCGCCCACGACAGCAACGATTACGTGCGCTACGACACCTCAAACCGGCAAGCGCTACTACGACGCCGACAGCAGTGGCAGCGGGGCCAAGCTGCCGATCGCAACGCTTTGGAACGGCGCGACAAGCCATCCCACGGCCAGCCAGATCGCGGCCACCGATTTTCTTGGCACCTGAGCGCCTGAGCCATGCGGGAAGACCCAGCCGACGGCTACGTCGCAGCACTCGGCTACACCTATGGCTACTTCCCCGAGATCAATCCGCTGCGGATGCGCTTCGCGCTGCTGCTATCAGGATTTGCGCCGCCGGCGGTTCAGCACGCCTGCGAGCTGGGATTTGGTCAGGGCATTAGTCTCAACGTGCACGCGGCGGCTTCGTCCGTTGCCTGGTGGGGGACGGACTTCAATCCGCAGCACGCAAGTTTGGCGGGCGAGCTCGCGAGCGCTTGTAGCAACGGCGCGGCGGTTTGTGCCCAAGCGTTTGAGGACTTTGCCGCCCGCACAGATCTGCCCGAGTTCGACTACATCGCACTCCACGGCGTGTGGAGCTGGGTAACGCCCGCCGTCCAGCAACAGATCGTGGCGTTCCTGCGCCAGAAATTGCGCCCCGGCGGCGTGGCCTATCTGGGCTACAACGCGCTGCCTGGCTGGACCAATTTTTTACCGCTGCGCCAGCTCATGACCGCCCACGCGAATCGCGCGAGCACGAGCGATGCGCCGCTTGAACAGCGCATCGCCAAGTCGGTGCGTTTTATGGCCGATCTGTTCGCCACCCAGCCGGCCGCCGCGCGCGGCCTGCCGCAGCTCGCCGACCGCGTGGACCAATGGCAGTCGCGCTCGGCGAACTATCTCGCCCACGAATACTTCAACGAAGCCTGGGATCCGGTTCACTTCTCAAGCATCGCGAAGGTGCTCGCCGCCGCCGATCTCGCCTACGCGGGTTCGGCGCAGCCGCTGGATGATGTCGACAGTCTCAATCTCAGCGCCGCGCAGCAGGCCTTGCTGGGCACCATCCCCGAGCAAGCCTTGCGCGAAGACACCCGCGACTACCTGGTTAATCGGCAGTTCCGGCGGGATTACTGGATTAAAGGGGCGCGTCCTATTGCTGCCAGCGAGCGCGAAGACGCGCTGCGCCAGCAACGAGTGGTGCTGACACTGCCGCGCGATCGCGTGGTGCTGAAAGCCAGCGGCGCGCTGGGCGAGTCTTCTCTCAACGCGCGTCGTTACCAGCCCATTCTCGACCTGCTGGCGGACCATCAAGCCCACGCCATCGGTGATCTGGCGGTGACCCTAACCGCGAATCTGCGCTCGTTTGATGCGCTCGTCGAAGCGCTGGCGGTGCTGGTGGGCACCGGGCAAGTAGCGCCCGCGCAGGACGACGCCTCGGCGCGCGCGGCAGCGCCCTCGGCGCAGCGGCTTAACGCTGAGTTTGCGCGGCGCGCGGCGGTGAGTGCTGATATCTCGGTGCTGGCGAGTCCGATCACCGGCGGCGGCGTGGAAGTAGGGCGCATGAGCCAGCTCTTTCTCCATGCCATCGCCATGGTGGGCGAAGACAGCCGTCTGTGGGCGCCGTATGTGTGGCACATCCTTGAGCCCCAGGGGCATCGCTTCCGTCGCGACGGCCATGTGCTCGACGGCCGCGAAGACAACCTCGAACAACTGACCGTGCTCGCCGCAACGTTCAAGACCGACGCGCTGCCGGTGCTTCAGCGTTTGGGGATGGTGGGCGTTTAAGCCTTAGCCGTCGAAGCGCGGCGGCAGCAAAAACCAGCCGACGAGTCCCAGCAGCAGCAACACGCCGCCAAGCTGCAACATCTTTCGCCCGCGCCGGTCGGGCGGCGCCAGCAAGCGCGCCTCGCGCACATACAGCACTTCGCAGGCGCCGGGGCCGTCGTCGGTCCGACGATCGCTGGACGTGCGCGTGCCGAGAATCTGGCCGTCTTTCACCGTGGTGTAGTCCGCCAGCCAACCCGTGAGGCGGATCTGGTCGCCCACGCGAATGGCTTTGAGCTGTTGGCCGAGCGCAGGGTCGGCGGTGACCAGATGATTGTTCGCCGCCTGATTGTTGTTGAACGCCACCTCGCCGCGCCACGACCAGTGACATTCAAACTGGGTGTTGCTGAAAGACACCTTGCGATAGGCATCGCTGGTGGCGCTCTCGCCCCACACCACGCAGAGGTCCAGCAGGTTGATGTGGTCGTTCCACTGCTCGTGCGCGCTGTCCCACCACACATCGGAATGATGACGGCTCACCACCACCGCGTTGAGCTCGTAGGCGTAGCGCGGCTGTACGCGATAGCGAATGTCCTGCGCGCTCACTTCAAAGGCAGCTTCTGCCACTGGCGTTTGCGTGGGCTCGCTGGCAATCGCCGGCGCGAGCGTGGACGGCGCGGGGAGGGTGTCTTCCTGCCACCAGCCCAGCGCGATCAGCGCGAGGCTGGTGAGCAGCAGGTAGCGCACGAGGCGATACGGCGACATCGCGGTCAGCGTGTTGCCTTACGGCTTCAGTGCCACTTTCAACACGCCGTCGCGCTGGTTCGCGAAGAGGTCGTAGGCCTCCGCGATTTGCTCCAGCTTGAACTCGTGCGTCACCAGCGCGCCCAAATCCACGCGGCCCGACGCCACCACGTTCAACAGTCGCCGCATGCGCTCCTTACCGCCCGGACACAGCGCGCTCACAATGCGGTGATCGCCGAGGCCCGCCGCAAAGGCGCCCACCGGGATGGTGAGATCGCTGGAGTACACGCCAAGGCTGGACAGCGTGCCGCCGGGTTTCAGCACGCGCAGCGCGGATTCAAACGTGCCCTGCGTGCCCAGCGCTTCAATCGACGCATCCACGCCGCGGCCCTTGGTGAGCTTCATGATTTCGTCCACCACATCGCAGCGGTGGAAGTTAAGCGTGATGTCCGCGCCCATGCGCTGCGAAATCCCCAGGCGATGGTCGTTGCCATCCACCGCGATGATGGTGGTGGCGCCCATCAGGCGCGCGCCCGCCGTCGCGCACAGGCCAATCGGCCCCTGCGCAAAAATCACCACGGTGTCGCCAATTTTGATGTTGGCGTTCTCCGCGCCCTTGAAGCCGGTGGACATGATGTCCGGGCACATCAGCACCTGTTCGTCGGTGAGGCCGTCGGGGATGGGCGCGAGATTGGCCTGCGCGTCCGGCACCAGCACGTAGTCGGCCTGCGCCCCGTCGATGAGATTGCCAAAGCGCCAGCCGGCGGTGGCCTTGTAGCTGTGGTTGCCGCACTGGCCGGAAGCCACCAGATAGCCACCGTCCTGCGAGGGCGATCCGTCCTGGCACGCGTATGAGGTGAAGCTCGGGCAAATCGCGCCGGTGATCACGCGCTGGCCTTCCGTGTAGCCCGTTACCGCGCTGCCCAGTTTCTCGATAATCCCCACCGGCTCGTGGCCAACCGTGAGCCCTTTGGCTACCGGATATTCGCCCTTGAGGATGTGCACGTCGGTGCCGCAAATCGTGGTGGTGGTAATCCGCACCAGCGCATCGTTCGGGCCCACATCGGGAATGGGTTTGTCGGCGATTTCAATGCGTCCGGGGGCTACAAAAACCGCAGCTTTCATCATCATGGGCATGGCGTGCTCCTTAAGTTTGGGTGGGGCCTGCATGGTGAGGCTATTCAGCCGCGCGGGCCTTGCGCCAGCCGGGTGCCCGACTGTACTCCCCGAACTTGCAGCGGGTAAACGCGGGTTAGCGCCGGCCACGCAGGGTGGGCGAGTGTGGGGAACGAACTGGACGATAGCCTGATGTTGAGGCTTGACGCGAACTTGGCCTGCGTGCGATGCCAATTGGGAAAGAGGGGCGAGAAACGAGTGCCGGCCGCCCCTTGGGGCGCCGAACACATCTCTCAAAAAATGTTCGTTCCGCGGCGCCCGCAAGAGGCGCCGCGTTACGCGCTACCCGCCAGACGTGTTAAATCACCAGGAAGTCGCTGGCGGCCAAGGCGTCCGGATGCGTGGCCAGCGTCGCGAACTGCACGGGGCTGAATACGACCCCGCTACCGTCGGCGTCGAAGAACAGCGCGCCGCTGCTGGTGTTGTAGATCACGCGAGTGGCGGTGGCGTTGGCCAGATTGTCGGTGCCCGCTTCAAAGGCCGTGGGGGCGAGTCCCCCTGTGGCCAGCCCGCTAAAGCTGAGGTGGTTCAGCCAGATCGCGTCGCCGCTTGGCAGACCCGGGCGTTCGAAGTCTGCAATGGTGTCGATATTGCCTGCGCCCAGCGTGCCGCCAAAGCGGAACACATCGTCGCCAGCGCCGCCGCTCAACAGGTTGCTGCCGTCGTTGCCGGCCAACACGTTGCTGCCCGCATTGCCCGTGGCATTCCGGTTGGCGCTGCCGGTGAGCGTAAGGTTCTCGACATGGGTCAGCCCCGCCAAACTAAAGTCGATGCTGGCGCGGACGCGGTCGGTGCCGCCGCCTGCGGCTTCGGTGACCACGTCGCCGACGTTATCAACTTCGTAGACGTCGTTACCGGTGCCGCCAATCAGGACGTCGGCGCCGGCGCCTCCGTCCAGCGAATCGTTGCCGCCGCCCCCGCTCAGCGTGTTGCGGCCGTCGTTGCCGAGCAGTGCGTTGGCGCCGCTGGTGCCGGTGCCGTTCAGATTAGCCGTGCCTTTGAGGCTCAGGTTTTCGACGTTAGCGAAATCTGCGAGATCAGCGCTGAAATTCGCGCGAATGCGGTCGGCGCCGCCGCCACTGACCTCGGTCACTTTGTCGTTCACATTGTCGAGCATGTAGTAGTCGTTGCCGCTGCCGCCGATGAGCACGTCGGCGCCCGCGCCGCCGTTCAGCGTGTCGTTACCGCCACCGCCGGTGAGGGTATTTACCGCGGCGTTGCCATTGATTTCATTAGCGAGCGCGTTACCGGTGCCGTCGATGGCCCTGGTGCCGGTAAGGGTAAGGTTTTCGACCCCGGCGAAGCTCTGGAGGCTGAAAGTCACGCCGGCGCGAACGCGGTCGATGCCGCCGCCGCCGGCCTCGCTGACGATATCGCCGGCGTTATTGACGATGTAAACGTCGTCGCCCGTGCCGCCGACCAACAAATCTGCGCCCCCGCCGCCATTCAGGGTGTCTGCCCCGCCGCCGCCGTTCAGCGTGTTGGCCGCGCTGTTGCCAGTAAGGAAGTTGTTGCCGTCGTTGCCGGTGCCGTTGATGGCGGCGCTGCCGCTCAGGGTCAGGCGTTCCACCTCGGCGGCCGCGGCAATGCTATAGCTGACGCTGGCCAGCACGCGGTCGGTTCCGCCGCCTGCCAGTTCAATGAGCGTGTCGCCCGCGTTGTCCACCACATACACATCGTTACCCGCGCCACCAGACAAGCTGTCGGCGCCCACACCGCCGTCGAGTGAGTCGTTGCCGATGCCACCCTCCAGCGTGTTCGCCAGCGCATTACCCACCAACAGGTTGTCGAGCGCGTTGCCGGTGCCGCGCAGGGCGGCACCTACAAGGTGGAGCTTTTCGAAGTTGTCGCCCAGCGTCCAGTCGAGCGCCGCGTCTACGCGGTCGTTGCCTTCATTGAGGCCTTCGGTCACCACATCGCCCAGGCTATCCACAACGTAGACATCGTCGCCCAAGCCACCCAGCAGGGTGTCGTTGCCGGCGCCGCCGTTCAGCCGGTTGGCGCCGGCGTTGCCGGTGATGAGATTGTCCAGCGCGTTGCCCGTGCCGTTGGTATTGCCGGTGCCGGTGAGCGTCAGGCGCTCCAGAGCGGTGGCGAGGGTGTAGCTGCTCGAAGACAGCACCGTATCAACGCCTTCGTCCGCCAACTCGAGAATGAGCGCGGTGCTTACATCGACCACGTAGACATCGTCGCCCGTGCCGCCGATAAGGCTGTCCGTTCCCGCGCCGCCGAGCAGCGTGTCGGCGCCGCTGTTGCCGATCAACACATCGTTGCCCGCCAGCCCGTACAGGGTGTCGTTGCCATCACCCCCGATCAGGATGTCCGCGACGGCGGTGCCAGACAGGGTGTCATCGGCGATGCTTCCAACGAGGTTGGCCATATGCGCTCCTTGCAATCTTTGCGGGGGTGAAACAGGTGTTCTCCTGTACAACCCGTGCGGATGACAGCCGACAAGCGCGGGCCACCGGGGGCTGGCGGGCCGTTAATCCGCCTTGTTGCTCGTCCGCAACGCCGCCGCCTGCTGCGCGATGGCGAGGCGCTCGTCCGCGCCCACCCGCGCCAGATTCCTCACCTGCATCACCGTGCGCGGATTCGCCGCCAGCAGCGCCTCGTGGCGGATCAAAAAATCCCAGTACAGCGTGGTGAACGGGCAGGCGCGCGGGCCCACTCGCTCGGCGGGGCGGAACTGGCAGCGCGCGCAGAGGCTGCCGGCGCTCATGCGCTCGATGTACTTGCCGCTCGCGATGTAGGGCTTGCTTGCCATCAGGCCGCCGTCTGCGGCCTGGCTCATGCCGAGCGTGTTGGGCAGCTCCACCCATTCGATGGCGTCCACATACACCGCGAGATACCACTCGTGCACCGCCTGCGGCGCCACGCCCAGCAACAGCGCGTAGAGGCCGGTCACCATCAGGCGCTGAATGTGATGCGCGTAGCCGTAGCGCAGCGTTTGGCCGATGGCGTCGGCGAGGCAGGTCATAGGTGTCTCGCCGGTCCAGTAGAAGTCGGGCAGCGCGGCCTCGGCCTGCAGCGCGTTCCGCGCGAGATAGTCCGGCATTTGCGTCCAGTAAATGCCGCGCACGTATTCCCGCCAGCCCAGAATCTGCCGGATAAACCCTTCCACGCTGGCCAGCGGCGCGTGCCCGGCGGCGAGCGCGGCCTCCGCAGCGGCCACCACTTCGCGCGGGTTCAGCAGCTTGAGATTGAGCGCGGCCGAAATCTGCGCGTGCCACAGCGCGGGCTCGTTGGGCCAGAGTGCGTCTTGCCAGCGGCCGAACTGCGGCAGGCGATCTTGAATAAAGCTTTGCAGGGCGTTGAGTGCGTCGTCGCGGGTGACGGGCCAGGCGAAGTCGACCAGCGTGCCGGGGTGATCGGGGAAGTGTTTTTCAACGAGATCGATCACCTCGCGCGTGATGGCGTCTGGCGGCACCGTAAACGCCGGCGGCACGTCCACCGGCCCGCTCTTGGGGAAGGCTTCGCGATTGTCCGCATCAAAATTCCACTGCCCGCCCAGCGGCTTGTCGCCATCCATCAGCACGCCGTGGCGGCGACGCTGCTCGCGATAGAAATACTCCATGCGCAGCTGCTTGCGGCCGTGCGCATGCGCCGCGAAGTCGCGCACGGTGCAGAAGAAATGCCGGTCGTCGCGCAGCTCAAGCGCGAGCCCATGGCGTTCCGCGCAGGCCCGCAGCGCGCTTAGCACGCGCCAGTCGCCGGGGGCGGTGAGCACCAGTCGCGCGGGGCGTAATTCGATGATCGCCAGCGAGAGCGCGGCGGCCAGCGTGCCGGGATTCTGCGGATCCTCAAGCTTGAGATAGTGCACGCGCCGCCCGGCGTCACGGAGCGTTTGCGCGAAGTGACGCATCGCGCTCAGAAACAACACGCTGCGCGCTTTGCCCGAGCGGACGTCGGTGGATTCCTCCGCCACTTCCGCCATCCACACCGCGTCTGTGGCGGGGTCGAAGTCGTCGAACGCGCTCGCGTCCAGCGCCAGCTGGTCACCCAACACCAGCACCAGCTGGCGCAGCGCCTCAGCCGGCATCGCGGGGCGCGCGCTCACGGCGCTGGCAGGCGGTAGAGCAGTACTTCACGTCGTCCCAATTGCGCGCCCAGGCTTTGCGCCAGCTCATCGGCCGCGCGCAGACCACGCAGGGTTTGCTCGGCAGCACAGACTTGTTGCCTCTATGGGGTTTGGATGGGGGCATGGAGGGAGTACGCCGGGGCGGGTGGGGTGGATGGGTGGGCACGTCAGTTTACGGCAGCAACATGGTGCGCGGCGCCTGCCCCATAGGCCAAGGAGGGTTGAACGGCGTTGGGAACTGGCTTGCCTTTTGCGCCGTTCCGGCCTACAAAAACACATAAGCGTTTATCCGCTTGAACGTAGAGGTGCAACATGCCCGAAGAAGCTGTTCGTTGGAGCCTCAAGGTGTCGAAGGATACCGATCTGAGTCTCCGCACATTCCTGGGTTCGCAGGGGATGAAAAAAGGCGATCTCTCGAAATTCGTCGAGGACGCCGTTAACCGGCGCGTGCTTCAGTGCACCGTGCAGGACATCTGGCAACGGAACGCCGAGGCCGATCCCGATGAAATTCAGCGGATCGTCGACGAGGCTGTCAGCGAGGTCCGGACGGCACGCCGATCCTCAAGGTAGCCCGACAAAGCCTCATGCGCGTTGCGCTCGATACCAACATCATCGTGTCCGCGCTGATCTCTTCAGGAGGCAAGCCTGCCGCGATCGTTGGCGCATGGCTGGATGGGAAATTTACACTCCTGACCTGCGCCACGCAGCTTAACGAGTTGCGCGCGACGCTGCAGAAGCCGCGCGTGGCCGAACTGATAAAACCCCACAAGGCCGGGCGCTTGGTTAACCATATCAAGAAGCTCGCCGAGGACATCGCGCCGCTGCCTCGCGTGGAGCGATCTCCCGATCCCGCTGACGATTTTCTGTTGGGCTTGTCCGAAGGTGGCAAAGCTGATTACCTCGTAACGGGCGACAAGAGCGGTTTACTCGCGCTTAACCGTCACAAAACCACCCGCATCATCTCCGCGCGGAAGTTCGCTGATCTGGTCGGTTAGCGCGGGTCAGATCTCATCGCAAGACAGCCCTTACACCAATAGGGCCACATTTCGCACCTTTTTGTTCGTGACCTAAACCCACTGCTTTGGCACTCTCCGGAAGTCACCCGCGCACGCTATGGGTGACCTGCGAACGCTGCCCGGTTCATCACCGTCGCGCATCGCAACTCTCAAGGAAATCTATCTGGCAAGCGGCCGACCGCCTGTGGGCGGGTCTGCGCTTGGCCTACGCGCAATAAGGGACTTATCCGATGAAAAAGCACGCCGCCTTGAACCGCATTTATCGTCTGGTTTGGAGTCACGCGCGGCAGGCGCTGGTGGCGGTCGCGGAGACGGCGAAAGGGCGCGGCAAGCAGGGCACGCGGCGGAAGCTGCTACTGGCTTTGGCGTTAACCCCACCGCTGGCACTGGGCGCGCCAATCGGGGGTGAGGTCATCGCCGGCAGCGGGCGGATTACGCAGCAGGTCGCAACTCTGTGAGAAGTCCAACATTTCTGTATGTAATCGTCATATACAGGATGGGCTCAAGAGATCGCCTGAATTGGGCCAAGCCGTTATTGGCAAGGCAATCACAGATCAAACGCTTAGGGGCACCATCAGCGCGGGTACTTCAACGAGGCCGGCGACTGATGCGAAACATCTGGCGGCTGATCGGCAGCGGTAGTGCCTCGCGCCGTGTCTAGGCTTGTACGGATGAATGTCGTACATTGTGCACGACACAGGTTAATCCATCTGACCGAGGTCCCGCATGCTGATTACTCCTGAAAATTCCAATAAGCCGCGCAACGCGCGGCTGGAAGCACGCGTTTCCAGCGATCAGAAGGACCTCTTCCAGCGGGCCGCCGAAATGACGGGGCGCACTTTAAGCGAGTTCGTCATCGATAGCACTCTGGAAGCAGCAGCCAGGATCGTGCAGGAGCATGAGGTCATTCGCCTCTGCCGGGATGAGCAGATCGCCTTGGTCAGCGCGTTACTGGCACCTCCGGAGTCAGGCGCGCGCCTCAAAAAAGCGGTCCAGACTTACCGGAAGAAGGCGAGGCTTTGATTGGCGCTCGAACTTGCCCCGGACCACATCAAACCCCTCGGAAAGTCTCACGACCGCACGTCATTCGATTGCGGGCATGCAGACCTGAATCACTATCTGCGCACGCAGGCTCGGCAAGACGCCGAAAAGCGCGTCTCCGCGTCGTTTGTTTTCACGCAGCCTGCCAGTCCTGCGGTACTGGGTTTCTATTCACTCTCGGCGTCCGTCATTCCGGTTAATGAACTGCCGCCTGATCTGATGAAGCGCTTGCCGCGCTATGGGCAACTGCCGGTGACACTGCTTGGCAGGCTGGCAGTGGATCGAACCTTCGGCGGTCAGGGCGTAGGCGAGTTCTTGCTCGTCGACGCGCTGCGCCGCAGTTTGGAAGCGGCTCGGCACGTCGGCGCGATGGCTGTGATCGTGGATGCGAAGGACGAGCGTGCCGAAACCTTCTACCGGCATTTCAATTTCCAGCCGTTTCAGCAAACCCCGTTGCGCCTGTTCCTGGCGATGGGGCAGATAGCCAAGCTGTTCACCTAAGCGCATCCAGCCGTTGCGTAGCAGCCTTCGGCCCACCAATCTATCGCACGGCGCGAACCGGTTACCACGAAACCCAGCGAGTAAGCTTGCGCCACACACGCTACCGAAGGGAACTCACCATGCGCCAGCCGTCCCCGTTTTTGCCGGAATCCGTTTTTCAAAATGCCTCAGGCGCGCTGCCTCAGGTGCTCGCCGCGCCGTCGCGCTACATTCAGGGCGCGGGTGTGCTCGACCAGCTCGGGGGGTATCTCAGTCTGGTGCCGGCGCGTCGCGTGGTGCTGTACCTCACCGCCGGCGGTGAGCGGCGCGACGGGGCGCGCATCAAACGCAGTCTGGATGCGGCCGGCATCGACAGCCGGGTGGTGATTTTTGGCGGCGAATGTTCGTTTGAAGAAATCGAGCGCGGCGTGGTCGCAATCCGAGGCCTGCCTATGGCGGCGGATTGTGTGGTGGCGGTGGGCGGCGGCAAATGCATCGACGCCGGCAAGGGGATCGCCTTCCGTCTCGGCCTGCCGATGGTGAGCTGCCCGTCGCTCGCGTCGAACGACGCGCCGTGCTCCGCGCTCTCGGTCATCTACACGCCGGAAGGCGTCACCGAACTGCTGGAGTTCTATCCGCAGAATCCCGTGCTGGTGGTGGTAGACACGCAGGTCGTGGCCGAGGCGCCGGTGCGCTATCTGGTGAGCGGCATGGGCGACGCGCTCGCCACCTGGTATGAGGCGCGCACCTGTCTGCAAAATCCCGCCGGACGCTCCATGCTCGGCGCGCGGCCCACGCTCGCCGCCGCCGCGCTGGGTGAACTCTGCGCGAACACGCTGTTTGCCGACGGCGTCGCCGCCGCGAATGCGGTGTATGAGCGACAGGTCACGCTCGCGCTCGAACATGTGATCGAAGCCAACACCTTGCTGAGCGGCATCGGCTTTGAAAGCGGCGGCCTCGCCGGCGCGCACGCCGTGGCGCAGGGCCTCACCGTGCTACCGCAACTCCATCCCACCTACATGCACGGTGAAATGGTGGCGATTGGCTTGCTCACGCAACTCGTGCTCGAGTCGCGCATGGACGAAGCCAAGCGCGTCGCCGAGTTCTGCGC
>CAMCQE010000089.1 GCA_945876945.1 Klebsiella pneumoniae | reverse complement strand
GCCGGCAGCCCTGCCATTGCTCGCGAGCGCGCTGGCCGGCTTCGGTGCGTGGCGGCGGCGGGTGACTGGGCGGACCTGAGGCTAACAGCCCCGGCCAGCAGGTTAGCGCCGATGAGGCTGGCCGGGGGTGTGCGGCGAACCTATCGCGGCCAATAGGCCGCTCCCACGAGACATCAGCTTCGAACCGGTGGGAGCGCCCTGCCGGGCGCGATGCCGCCGTCGGCAGCTTCACCCTGCAAGTGCAGCGGGTACAGCCAGTGCCCGTAACGGCAGCCCTGCCTTTGCTCGTGAGCGCGCTGGCCGGCTTTGCCCTGTGGCGGCGGCGGGTGGCTGAAAAGACTTGAAGTCTTCGCTGAGGGAGCCGGGGCCCTTCCCCGGTTTACTCACGCCTACGGTTCTCGGCCCTGCGCAAAGCCGGGCCCGTCCCTTATTACGCGCTGTTTACAGCGTTCCCAGACGGCAATTCTCAGCCACCCAAACCGCCATCGCAGCTTCATCCATCGAACCTTCTGCAAGCGCCATGATGGCGCGAGTTGCCGCTGTCTGACTGGCCGTCAGGTGATAAGCATTGAGCGCGAGAAAGACGCCCAGGGCCAACAGGGCCGCACGCTTGTTGCCATCAACAAAGGGGTGATTTCTAACCAGCCCAAAGGCATAGCTGGCGGCCAATTGGGCAATCGACCTGTGGGGATCGTAGGCGTAGGCATTGCGCGGTCTGGCTAATGCCGAATCGAGCAGGCCCTCGTCACGCAAGCCGGAGGCCCCTCCAAACCGGGCGACGCTCTCTTCGTGTAAAACGAGCAGGGCTTCTTTCCCCACCCAACGGGGAGGCGTCATTCCGCCAGCGCTTTGAATGTTTCGGGGTAGCGCTGCATCAGTGCGCGGCCAGCGACGAGTGCCTCTTCGCTGGCCGGATCTTGGGCGGTAATCAGATAACCGTTGGCGGTTTCAGTCACGTACAGGGTATCGCCCAGCGAGACATTAAGACGGGTCAACATCTCGGCTGGCAGTACCGCGCAGGTCGCGTTACCCAATGCGGCGAGTTTCAGCGTGGTCATGGGATTAAGGCTCCACTGGCTGCCGGCTGATTATTGGACCGCATCCCCGTCGCAGCAAGCCTGCTCGCCCATTCACCTGGACGCCGCGCTCACGACCCCGCCAGACCCATCACGGATACGCGTGGTCGATATCGAACACCCGCACGGTTGGCAGCGCGGGCAGCATGGCGCGGAAGCTGGCAGAAAAACCGGTTTCGGCGCGGAAGGCGCGATAGGCGTCGTAATGGGCGCGCGACTGCCAGCGTTCGTAGATGAGGATATTGCCGGCGTCGTCCTGATTGGCCAGCAGCTCCAAGCCTTCGCAGCCGTCAAAAGCGCGGGTCACGGGCAGCGCGTCGCGCATGAGGGCGAGCACGGCGTCGCGGGCGTCGCCGGCGGGAATATCGAGAAGGACGATGGTGGTCATATCACTGCTCCTGAGTAGTCGAATGATGAAACGAACGAGCGGGCGGCCCGTGGATGGCAAACCGCGCGGGTCGAGACTTAGGAAATCCTAAGTCTCGGCGCTTGCCCCCGGCCGCCGCGAGTATGCGCGAACGCCGCCCTGCGCGGCAGGCGCACGCCGGGCCGCCTGCTACCATCCGGCATCCCCTTCGGTAACAGGAAACCACTCATGAGCATTCGTTCTTATCGCGGCCAGCGGCCGCAACTTGGCGCGCGGGTCTACATCGACGAGGCGGCCGTGGTGATCGGCGATGTGGTGATGGGCGACGACAGTTCCGCCTGGCCCTGCGCGGTGATTCGGGGCGATGTGTCGCCGATTCGCATCGGCGCGCGCAGCAGCGTGCAAGACGGCGTGGTGCTGCATGTGACGCACGACGGCCCCTACACACCGGGCGGGCGCGGGCTCGAGATTGGCGAGGACGTCACCATTGGTCACGGCGCCATTCTGCATGCCTGCACGGTGGGCAACGCCTGCCTGATTGGCATGGGCGCGACGGTGCTGGACGGCGTGGTGATTGAAGACGAAGTGATGGTGGCCGCTGGCGCGCTGGTGCCGCCCGGCAAGCGCCTGCGCTGCCGCACGCTGTGGGCGGGCAACCCGGCGCGCGAAGTGCGCGAGCTGTCTGCTGCGCAGGTAGAACAACTGCACTACAGCGCACGCAACTATGTGAAGGTGAAGAACAGCTATCTGGAAGACGAAGCGGGCTGAGGCTGGTCAAGGAAACCGGGGACGGCCCCGGTTTCCCGCGAACGCCCGTGTTTACGGGAACACGATGCTCAGGCCTTCGGCCACCAGCGCCGGCTGCTTGGCGCCTTCAATCTCCAGCGTGTTCTCGAAGGTGAGGCGCACGCCGTTGTCTTTCACGTCGTCGGCGGCCAGCAGTTTCTGACGCAGCCGCACGCGCGCGCCTTCCGCCACCGGCGCGGTGAAACGCACTTTGTTCAAACCGTAATTGAGGCCGCGGCTGCGGTGTTCGATTTTCCAGATCGTGGCGGACAGGCGCGGCACGAGGGAGAGCGTAAGAAAGCCGTGGGCGATGGTTTTGCCGCCGGGCATTTCGGTTTTGGCGCGCTCCACGTCCACGTGAATCCACTGATGGTCGCCGGTGGCTTCGGCAAATTTGTCGATCGTGGCCTGATCGATCAACACCCAATCGGACGCGCCAAAGTCTTCGCCGATGTGGTTTTTCATGTCTGCGGGCGTGTTGATGACGCGCATGGGAGTCCCCTTGAGTTGCTTGTGAAGATGGAGGGCGATGGTAGCGCGGAGGGGGGCTTGGGATCGATGCGGGGGCGGGACGCTGGCGGCACGGGCATCACGCGGCCTGCAGCAGGAACTCCACCGTGACGGCGTCGTAGGGCAATTCCAGCCGCCCGGACTCGCTGCGGGTCAGCACCCCTGCCGCTAGCAGGGCGGTGAGATCGGTGTGCACGGCTTTGACGTCCCGGCCAACCCGGTGCGCCGCTTCGCGGACGGTGACGGGCCCCGCACCGCAGAGCGCCTTGAGTAGCGCCCAGCGCTTCGCGGTGAGCACTTTCCACAGGCATTCCGGGCTGGCAAAGGAAATCCGGTCTGGCTTTGAGCCTTTACCCGTCTTCCAGGCCTCGGCGAATTCAGCCATGGCGTCACCCGGCGGACGAACATCAAGCGTCAGTGTTTTCACGATTGATCCTTGCGCTGTCACGTTGGAAAGCGGCCGTCCCTATAAGCATCCCGCCGGCTTGAACACCCTTTCGCTTGAAGCCGGAAATCGCTCGAGCTTGGCCGCCGGCCGTCGAGGCCGCGCCACCAGCTCACCGCCGCAATTCGGACAGCGGCCTTGCAGCGCGCCGTCTGCACAGCTCGCGCAGAACGTACTTTCGAACGAGCAAATGCGCGCGTTGGTGGAGTCCGGCGGCAAATCCTTATCGCAGCATTCACAGCCCGGGCGGAGTTCGGGCATGGCAATCCTCCTGCGCAGCGTTTATTCGGGTTCAGTGTCGACGGTGATCGAATAGCCCGGCTGCGAGGCTTTCGCCCGCGCTAGCAGAAAAGCTTCTTCATCGACGGCCCGCTCAAGAATGGGCGTGCTCCACTCGATCCCGCGACCGGTTTTTCGATTAAGGCCCAGACCCAGCACTTTGGGAATGGTGGTGAGCAGGCCTTTGTTAATTGCTTTGTAGGTGTTGTCCGTTAATTCCACCGCACTACAACTGGCCGGCGCGCCGAGCGGCGAGATAAACATCGGCAGCTGAAAACTCACCCTGCCGCATTCGCCGAGACTGAAGGCGAGACGGTGAGGAAACGCCTGGTCGTCGAGCAACACGTTGAACGCGCCACGCAGCTTGTCCCAGTCGATCTCGAATTCGTGGAGCGTGACGCGCTTGGCGTGGGGGTAGCGCTCCATGTTCTCCTCTACCCAGTCCCAGACCTGTTCAGCGTGTGATTTGGTGTCGTCAGACATCCCGGCATCCTCCTGATGCGAAGTGAAGGTCAGGGCATGTTGCTTGGGTGGCGGCTCGTAGCGTGAGCCTCACCAGACCTGGCGGTCGTGAGCCGCGACGCCTCGTTACGGCGCGGAACGGCCTCGCTGGTCGAACGCCATCAGCGCCCGCGACGACGACCCCGGCAGACTTCAAACCCCGCATCGCGCATCATCAAAACCCCTCACCACAGCAAGCCCGTCACCATGTCTGTAAGCCCGTTCGTTCCCCACGATTTCACGATTCCGCAAACCCTCGACACCGCCGAGTTCCGGCTGCGCATGCTGAGCGTTCACGATGTGGTAAAGGACTACGACGCCGTGATGTCGAGCCTTGAGCATTGCAAAACCGTGTGGGGCGGCGAGTGGCCCGAAGGGCTTACGCTGGAACAAAACCTCATCGATCTGGGCTGGCATCAGAAGGAATTCCAGACCCGACGCTCCTTTGCCTACACCGTGGTGAATCCGCACGAGACGGAGGTGCTGGGCTGCGTGTACCTCCTGCCCACCCAGAAGCGCGGCTACGACGCCGAGGTCTACCTGTGGGCACGGCAGCGTGAACTCGCGAGCGGGCTGGAAGACCGGCTGTTCGCCGCGACCCGCGCGTGGCTGGCGTCGCATTGGCCTTTTCAGGCGGTCGCCTATCCAGGCCGCGATCTCTCGCTGGCGGCGTGGCAGGCGCTGCCCGACGAAGCAAAGTAGCCGCGCGCCGTTCGCGACGGTTCCCGCTACCGCGCTTTGGCGGCCTGAAGAGATCGCAAAGACTAAGCCTTCGTCCCCATCCGCCCCGCCAACTCCCGCACCGCCTCGGCCACCAGCGGGCTCAAGCCTTCACCGTCGGCGCGCTGCCAGTGTTCGATAAGTTTGCGGCGCATGCGCGGATCCCAGAAACGTTCGAGGTGATTGCGCACACCGTCGCGGGCGCGTTCGTGATTTTTGTCGCTGATGAAATAGGCGCCGATGTCGTTCGCCATTTCGATCAGATGTTCAACGCTGTTGCTCATGCGATCACTCACTGGGCGCCGCGTAATCGCGGATGCGCGAAGGATGGGTGTAGGCGACGTAGCGGCCGTCGCGGGCGAGACCAATGAGCGTGATGTGCGCGTGCTCGGCAATGGCGATCGCGAGCGCGGTGGGGGCGGACACTGCGACCACGATCGCCACCCCGCACCAGGCCGCTTTCTGCACCATCTCGTAACTGGCGCGCGAGGTCAGCAGCAGCGCACCGTGGCCGGTGCCGTGCTCGGCGCGTGCCATCGCGCCCATGAGTTTATCGAGCGCGTTGTGTCGGCCCACGTCTTCACGCACCAGCGCGATGTCACCATTTAGCAGACACCAGGCGGCGGCGTGCGTGGCGCCGGTGATGCGGTACATGGGTTGATAATCCGGCATCGCTGCCAGCGCACGATTAAGCGCGGCGCTGTCGAGTGACGTGCTCGCCGCGACCGTCGGCGGCCAGCGCACCACGTCTTCCAGCTGCCGCGTGCCACACAAACCGCAGCCGCTGTTGCCGGCCAGCGTGCGCGTATTGGGCGCGAGTTTCGCGGCGCGTGCCTGCGGGATTTCCATCGCGATCTGAATGCCGCTCAATTCTTCGCGCACTTCAATCCGCAGCAGTTCCTCGCGTGAATTGAGGATGTTTTCGGTAAGCGAAAACCCGAGCGCGAAGTCTTCCAAATCGGTCGGCGAGGCGAGCATCACCGCGTAGGCCTGACCGTTGTACTGCAGCGCGACCGGCACTTCTTCGGCCACGCGATCGAGCTCGTGGCGAAAGCCGCCCGGTTGAAACCGATCGATCGCCTTGAGCGGGCTCACCCCCGGCGTGCGCTCATCCTGCGGTGTGGCGCGCAGGTTCATGAGTCGCTGCGCGCGGCGTGACGTTCGGCCAACAGCTTCGCCTGTTCGTCGCTGAAGGCGCGATAGCGACGCTGCCATTCCGAAGGCTGCGCGACCTTGGTCACCTGCACCGCCGTGACCTTGTACTCCGGACAGTTGGTCGCCCAGTCGGAGTGATCGGTGGTGATGACATTCGCGCCGGACTCCGGAAAATGAAACGTGGTGTACACCACGCCGGGCTGCACGCGCGGGGTCACGTGCACACGCAACACGGTCTCGCCCACGCGACTCGCCACGCCCACCCAGTCGCCGTCGTTGATGCCGCGTTCTTCGGCATCGTGCGGGTGGATTTCGACGAGGTCTTCGGCGTGCCACACGCTGTTGGCAGTGCGCCGCGTCTGCGCGCCCACGTTGTACTGCGAGAGGATGCGGCCGGTGGTGAGCAGCAGCGGGAATTTGCGCGAGGCTTTCTCACGCGTGGGCACATAGGCGGTCAGCATGAAGCGCCCTTTGCCGCGCGTGAATTCTTCCACGTGCATAGTGGGCGAACCGTGCGGATGCTGGGCGTTGCACGGCCATTGGATGCTGCCCATCTGGTCCAGCTTCTCGTAACTCACGTTGGTGAAGCTGGGCGTGAGGCTCGCGATCTCCGCCATGATTTCGGACGGATGCGCGTAGTGCATGGGATAGCCCAGTGCGTTCGAGAGCGCGCAGGTAATTTCCCAATCCGCCTTGCCGGCCAACGGCCGCATCACGCGGCGAATGCGCGAGATGCGACGCTCGGCGTTGGTGAAGGTACCGTCTTTCTCGAGGAAAGAACTGCCCGGCAAAAACACGTGCGCGAACTTGGCGGTTTCGTTCAGAAACAAATCCTGCACGATGATGCATTCCATGGCTTCGAGCGCGGCCGACACATGCTGGGTGTTGGGATCGCTCTGCGCGATGTCTTCGCCCTGCACGTAGAGCGCTTTGAATTCACCGTCGAGCGCGGCTTCAAACATATTGGGAATGCGTAAGCCGGGCTCGGGTTCGAGCGTGGTGTGCCAGGCGTTCTCAAACAGCGTGCGCGTAACGGTGTCGGAAATATGCCGATAGCCCGGCAGCTCGTGCGGGAACGATCCCATATCGCAGGCGCCCTGCACGTTGTTCTGGCCGCGCAGCGGATTCACACCCACGCCTTCGCGCCCGATGTTGCCGGTGGCCATCGCAAGGTTCGCGATCCCCATCACCATCGTTGAACCCTGACTGTGTTCGGTCACGCCGAGGCCGTAGTAAATCGCCGCGTTGCCACCCGTGGCGTAGAGCCTGGCGGCGGCGCGCACCTCGGCCGCCGGCACGCCGGTAATGGCTTCCAGGGCTTCCGGTGAGTTCGCGGCGTCGGCCACAAATTCGCGCCATGTCGCGAAGCTCTCGGCTTCGCAGCGCGCGGCCACAAACGCCTCGTTCACCAAACCTTCGGTCACGATCACATGCGCCAGTGCGTTCACGAGGCCCACGTTGGTGCCGGGTTTTAGTTTGAGGTGATAGTCCGCTTTCACATGCGGGCCGCGCACCAGATTGATAGTGCGCGGATCGGCCACGATGAGGCGGGCGCCGGCGCGCAGGCGATGCTTGATGCGTGAAGCAAACACCGGATGACCGTCGGTGGGATTGGCGCCGATGACGAAGATGACGTCGGCGTGATCCACCGAATCAAAATTCTGCGTGCCGGCCGATTCGCCCAGCGTTTGTTTCAAACCATAGCCGGTGGGCGAATGGCACACGCGCGCGCAGGTATCCACGTTGTTGTTGCCAAAACCGGCGCGCACCAGTTTCTGCACAAGATAGGTTTCTTCGTTCGAGCAGCGCGAAGAGGTAATGCCGCCGAGCGCGTCTTTGCCGTAGCGCGCGGCGATGCGCTTCAGTTCGCTCGCGGCGTAAGCCAGCGCTTCGTCCCACGAGACTTCGGTCCACGCGTCGTGAATGCTTTTGCGAATCATCGGCGTGGTGATGCGATCGGCATGCGTGGCGTAGCCAAACGCGAAGCGTCCTTTCACACAGGAGTGGCCGTGGTTCGCATGCCCATCCTGATTGGGCAACATGCGCACCACTTCCTCGCCTTTCATTTCTGCTTTGAACGAGCAGCCCACGCCGCAGTAGGCGCAGGTGGTGACCACGCTGTGCTCGGGCTGGCCTTTTTCGATTAGCGAATTCTCCGTCAGCGTGGCGGTGGGGCAGGCCTGTACGCAGGCGCCGCACGACACGCATTCGGATTCGAGGAAAGTCTCGCCCGCACTGGCCGCCACGCGCGATTCAAACCCACGGCCTTCGATGGTGAGCGCGAACGTGCCCTGCACTTCTTCGCAGGCCCGCACGCAGCGCGAGCAAACGATGCACTTGCTGCTGTCGAAGGTGAAATACGGATTGCTTTGGTCTTTCTCGAGATGCAGGTGGTTCTCGCCCTGATAGCCGTAGCGCACTTCGCGCAGGCCCACGGCGCCCGCCATGTCCTGCAGTTCGCAATTCCCGTTGGTGGGGCAGGTGAGGCAGTCGAGCGGATGGTCGGAAATATAAAGCTCCATCGTGTTGCGACGGAGTTTGGCGAGCGCGGGCGTTTGCGTGCGAATCTTCATGCCGGCGGTGACCGGCGTGGTGCAGGACGCCGGATAGCCGCGCATGCCTTCAACTTCCACCAGACACAGGCGGCAGGAACCGAAGGCTTCGAGGGACTCGGTGGCGC
This sequence comes from Klebsiella pneumoniae, assembly GCA_945876945.1. GTDB lineage: Bacteria > Pseudomonadota > Gammaproteobacteria. Next base: position 6,182 of record CAMCQE010000089.1, on the reverse strand, counting down.
AGAGTTTAGGCACGCCGATGCCGGCCTCGGAGGCGGCGCGCAGAATGGAGCTGCCGGCCGGCACTTCGCACAGGCGGCCGTCGATTTCCACGCTCACCCGCGCGGTGCTGGCACTGGCTGGCGTGCCGTGGTCGTGATCGCTTTTCGCTAACATGGGCTAATCCTCTTTCTGTCCCGCACCGACGCTCTCACGCCTCCAGCAGCTTCAGGCGCTGTGCGAACGTTTTGCGGGGTTTTGTAAGCCAAAATCTTCAGAAAAATGTTTGAGCGCGCTTTGCACCGGCAGCGGCGTGAGGCCGCCCAGCGCACACAGCGAGCCGTGGGTCATGGTGTCGCAGAGGTCGTTCAACAGCGCGAGGTCGCGGGTCTTGTCGCCGGCCGCGAGCAGGCGGTCTACCACTTCAACGCCGCGCGTGGAGCCAATGCGGCACGGTGTACATTTGCCGCAGGATTCAAGCGCGCAAAACTCAAACGCGTAGCGCGCCATCTTCGCCATGTTCACCGTGTCGTCGAAGGCGACGAGACCGCCGTGGCCCAGCATCGCGCCTATCCCGGCGAAGGCTTCGTAGTCGACCAGCGTGTTGAACTGGGACTCGTGCAGATAGGCGCCCAGCGGCCCGCCCACCTGCACCGTGCGCAAAGGCTTGCCGCTCGCGCTGCCGCCGCCGAAGTCGTAGAGCAGTTCGCTTAATTTGAGCCCGAAAGCTTTCTCCACCAGCCCGCCGCGCGCGAGGTTGCCGGCGAGCTGCAGCGGCAGCGTGCCGCGCGATCGGCCCATGCCGAAGTCGCGGTAGTGCTCTGCACCGCGCGCCAGAATCACCGGCACCGTAGCGAGTGAAATCACGTTGTTGATCACGGTGGGGAGTCCAAACAAACCCTGCACGGCCGGCAGCGGCGGCTTGAAGCGAATTTGCCCGCGCTTGCCTTCGAGGCTTTCGAGCAACGAGGTTTCTTCGCCGCAGATGTAGGCCCCGGCACCGAGACGCACTTCGAGATCAAAACGCTTGCCGCTGCCCAGCACGCTCGCGCCCAGCACGCCGGCGGCATAGGCGGTGGCGATGGCTTCGTTCAGGGTTTGCCAGGCGTCGGGATATTCAAAGCGGAGATAGATGTAGCCCTGCGTGGCGCCCACCGCGAGGCCGGCGATGGCCATGCCTTCGATGAGCGTGAAGGGATCGTCTTCCATGATCATGCGATCGGAAAACGTGCCCGAATCGCCTTCGTCCGCGTTACACACGATGTACTTCTGCGGCGCCTCGGTGTTCAGCACCGTGCGCCATTTGATGCCGGTAGGGAACGCCGCGCCGCCGCGTCCGCGCAGGCCCGAGTGCGTGATGGCTTCCACCAGTGCGTCGGGCGTCATCGCGAGCGCGCGCTCCAAACCTTGCAAGCCTTCATGCGCGCGATAGTCGTCCAGCGAGAGTGGGTCGGTCAGCCCGACACGCGCGAAAGTCAGGCGCTCCTGATTTTTAAGATAGGCAATGTCGGTGGTGAGACCCTGACGCAAAGCATGCGCGCCCCCCAGCTGGAAGTTGGCGTCAAACAGACCCGGCACATCGGCCACCGTCACCGGGCCGTAGGCCATGCGGCCAGCGGGCGTGGCGACTTCCACCAGCGGCTCCAGCCAGAACATGCCCCAGGAGCCGTTGCGCACCAGATGCAAAGGGAGCTGGCGGCGTGCGGCTTCGTGGGTAATGGCTTGCGCAACTTCGTCGGCGCCCACCGAGCGCGCGGCGGAATCGCGCGGCACGTAGACGGTGATCATGCGCGTTCCCCTGCCAGCACCAGGGCGTCGAAGCGGGCGGCGGACACGCGGCCGTGCAGGCGCTCGTCGATCATCATGGCCGGCGCGCAGGCGCAGTTGCCGAGGCAATACACCGGCTCCAGCGACACGCGGCCGTCGGCGGTGGTCTGGTGAAAATCAACGCCGAGCTGCGCCTTGGCGTGCGCGGCGAGCGCCTCGCTGCCCATCGCCTGACAGGCCTCGGCCTGACACAGCCGCACGATGCGCTGGCCCGGCGGCTCGCGGCGAAAGAAATCGTAGAAGGTGATGACGCCGTGCACTTCAGCGCGCGAGAGATTGAAGGTGCTCGCCAGCAGTGCGGTGGCTTCCGGCGGGATAAAGCCGAAATGCGCCTGCACGGCATGCAGCGCCGGCAGCAGCGGGCCCGGCAGCGACAGCAAGGGCGCTAACAACTGAAGGGCGGTCGCTTCGTGCCAGGCCGGCCAATGGGCGGACGCGGCGCTCATACCAAACCCTCGCTAGCAGCGCAGCGCCGGCGCGTGATGAGGGCGGCAATAGTCATCTCGGGGATACCCACGTTCGCAGTGCTCCAGAGCATGGTCGAAATTCGAGGCAAACAAGGCCGGCCCGCGTCAGGTCGGCGTGCATTGGAGGGGCATTGCGAGGAAAGCGGCGGTCGGCTTCGGGCCTGCCGGCACCGCCGGTCAGGTGGCCGGGGGTGCAGGTGGGCCGAGTCTGCACGGCGCGGGGCGCGACGTACGGGCTCGGGAAGTCGGCGCCTGATGCTCGTCCGGCCGACGCAGCATCTGCACCTTCATCGCCGATCGCATGGGAGTCCGGACGAGGCCGGTTGCGATCAGTCCACTTCAATAGGTCTCAGTCGGTTACGCCATGGCGTGAAGAAACGACTTGAGGCTGGCCCGAGTATAGAAGCGGGAAAGGGGATTAGGGAACAGGGGGGGATTAAAAGGTGGGCGGGGACGCCCCGGGAGAACGGCCCCGCCCAAGTAGAAAATTCTTACTGCTGCGCTAAGGCCGCCTTCAGCTTGCCGCCGGGTCCGGCGCAGTTTCGGGGCCGTCCGGCATCAGCCGGCTGCGCGTGAGAAAACGCAGGCCGTGCGGGCCTTCCAGCGAGAACATCCCGCCCCGGCCCGGGACGACATCAATAATCAACTGCGTGTGCTGCCAGTACGCGAACTGCGCCTCGCTCATGTAGAAGGGCGTGTCTGCAATCTCGCCCAGCAACACATCGCTGTTACCCACCCGAAATTCCCCGAGCGGGTAACACATCGGGGCGCTGCCATCGCAGCAGCCGCCGGATTGATGGAACATCAGCGGGCCGTGTTCAGCCCGCAGTCGTTCGATCAAAGCGACGGCAGCATCCGTGACCAGCACCCGCGCCACACTCGTCATGACTTAGAAGAAACCCAGCGCTTTCGGGCTGTAGCTCACGAGCAGGTTTTTGGTCTGCTGGTAGTGGCCAAGCATCATGAGGTGGGTTTCGCGACCAATGCCGGAGCTCTTGTAGCCGCCAAACGCCGCATGCGCGGGATAGGCGTGATAGCAGTTGGTCCACACGCGACCCGCCTGACAGCCACGACCGAAGCGATAGGCCGTGGTGCCATCCCGCGACCACACGCCGGCGCCAAGGCCGTAGAGGGTGTCGTTGGCAATGGCAAGCGCATCGTCGAAATCCTTGAAGCGTGTGACGGCGACCACCGGCCCGAAGATTTCTTCCTGAAAGACCCGCATTTTGTTGTGGCCTTCGAGGATGGTGGGCTGCATGTAATAGCCTGATTCCATGCCGTCGCCGAGCGCATTGCGCTGACCGCCGGTGGGGCACTTCGCGCCTTCCTGCTTACCGATGTCGATGTAGGACAGGATTTTTTCCAGTTGCTCGCTGGACGCCTGCGCACCGATCATGGTGGAGAGGTCGAAGGGATTGCCCTGTTTGATGTTCTTCACCCGGGCCAGCGCGCGCTCCATGAAGCGGTCGTAGATCGACTCATGGATGATGGCGCGCGAGGGGCAGGTGCACACTTCACCCTGATTGAGGGCAAACATGGTGAAGCCTTCAATGGCCTTGTCGAGGAAGTCGTCGTCGCGATCGAAGACGTCCGGGAAGAACACGTTCGGCGACTTGCCGCCGAGTTCCAACGTCACCGGAATAATGTTCTCGGAGGCGTACTGCATGATCAGACGACCGGTGGTCGTTTCACCGGTAAACGCCACCTTGGCAATGCGCTTGTTCTGCGCCAGCGGCTTGCCCGCTTCCAACCCAAAGCCGTTGACGATGTTCACCACGCCCGGCGGAATGAGGTCGCCGATGATTTCGATCAGTTTGAGGATTGACACCGGCGTCTGTTCGGCCGGCTTCATCACCACGCAGTTGCCGGCCGCAATCGCCGGCGCCAGTTTCCAGGCCGCCATCAGAATCGGGAAGTTCCAGGGAATGATCTGGCCCACCACGCCCAGCGGCTCGTGGTAGTGATAGGCGACGGTGTCGTGGTCAATCTCGGACAGCCGGCCTTCCTGCGTGCGGATGGCAGCGGCGAAGTAACGGAAGTGGTCGATGGTCAGCGGGATGTCGGCCGCCAGCGTCTCGCGGATCGGCTTGCCGTTGTCCCAGCTTTCGGCCAGCGCAACGGCTTCCAGGTTGGCCTCGATGCGGTCGGCGATCTTCAGCAGCAGGGTCGACCGTTCGGCGGGTGAGGTTTTGCCCCACGCGTCTTTGGCAGCGTGGGCGGCGTCGAGCGCCAACTCGATGTCGGCGGCGCGCGAGCGCGGAATCTCGCAGTAGACCTTGCCGGTGATCGGGCTCAGGTTTTCGAAGTATTCCCCGCCGACTGGCGCTACCCACTTGCCGCCGATGTAGTTCTCGTAGCGGTGCTTGAATTCAACTTTGGCGCCAGCAGCGCCCGGCCACGCATAAATCATTTGAACCCCCCTGATTCTGGCTTTGTTGTGCGGACAATAAAGGCTTATCAACACCTATATTGGCTGAGCCAACGGAGTATAGATTGCTAATTTACGGCGCATAAATAAGCACTGAAGAACCAGTTAATGCATACGACGAGACGTCAGGCGACTCATGACTCAAGTCAGGGACGGAGGAACGCGCAGCGCTGGAGCAGGCGTTGGCGCCAGTCGGCGGCGAGACCCGTGGCGCTGGCCAAGGCCTCGAGATCCGCCACGTCAGGACGATGCTCGGCCGTGACCGTCAGGAAGCGCGCGAGCGTGATGGCAGGATTGGGTCGCGCGATGAGCGTAAGGGCGTCACCCGGTCGGACCTCGCCTTCCTGCACCACCCGCCAATACCAGCCCTGCAAATGCTCGCGGGCGATAAACGTGGCGAGTCCGGGGCACTGATAGCGGGAGTCGATTTTCGTGCAGGGATTCCGGGGCTGGGTGATTTCGATCTCGGCCGTCCCGAGTCGCCAGCGGTCACCGATGCAGACGCGGTGCTCGTTGAGATCGGGGCAGGAGAAGTTCTCGCCAATGGAGCCCGGAATCGCCAAGCCGGCGAGCTCCGGGTAGCGCTCAACGATGCGCGCGTAACTCGTTTGCGGAAATTGATGGAGCGCTTTGTCGGGGCCGCCGTGGAAACGGCGATCGGCCTGCGCGTCGCCCACGATCCCAAGCTGCGAGATGACGGCGTGTGGCAGCGGTTGTTTGAGGATCGCGCTGCGCTCGCCGCCCGGCATCAGCACGCTGGGCTGCGCGGCGTAGAGGCCGGTGATGGGATAGCGCTCGGAAGAAATCATGGGCGCGGGGTCTTGGAGGGGTTGGGAGACTGCCGGGTCGAGGCCCGTTCATGCTTCGACTGGCTCAGCACGAACGGGGGATAGGCTTTCAGTTCAGCTTACCGTTCGCCCTCCGCCTGTCGAAGGGCGAGAGCGAGGGCACAGTCGCTAAGCCTGTGGCAGCCCGTTCATGCTTCGACAAGCTCAGCACGAACGGGGGACAGGCCTTCAGTTTGCCAGGCTCAGCACGAACGGAGGGTAGGCTTTGAGTTCGGTTTACCGTTCGCGCCTCCGCCTGTCGAAGGGCGAGAGTGTAGTGGTCAACCGATCCCGGACACTGTTTTAAGTTTTTCTTCTGCGATCGCTGGCGGCAGGCCCTTATTGAACTGATGCGGTCGCTGCCAGTTGTACTGGTTCATCAGGTAATGGCTGATGTCTCGTTGCGCTTCATGCACCGTCGCATAGCCCAAGCTTGGAACCCATTCCGTCTTCAAGCTCCGGAACAGCCGCTCCATCGGCGCGTTGTCCCAGCAGTTCCCGCGCCGGCTCATGCTCTGGCTCATCCGGTAACGCCACAGCTGTTGCCGGAACACCCGGCTCCCATACTGACTGCCCTGATCCGAGTGGAACAGCACGCCCACCGGCCGGCCCCGTTGCTCATAGGCCATCTCCAGCGCCTTGCAGACCAGCGCAGC
>CAMCQE010000088.1 GCA_945876945.1 Klebsiella pneumoniae | reverse complement strand
ATCCCCCGGTTGCACGCGACCTCAACGCTGCCCCTGAATGCATTGCCACCAGACCGAGGCGTCTGCAATCGCGGCGCTGAGCGGGCTAGCGCATTCAACTTTTCTCGCAGCTTGCATGACCACGAACCGGTCGCGCGAACGCCCTCAGCCGCGCTGTCGTCCCAGAAATTCGTTCATCACGCTGGCCACATAGACCGGCGCTTCCTGTTGTGGGTAATGCCCTGCGTTCCCGCATACCGCCAGTTCGGCGTGGGGATACCACTGGAGGAAGGTCTCTCTGGCAGTAGCCTCGGTGAAGGGCTCCATGTCGAACTCACCAACGATCACCAGCATGGGGGTGCGATTACCCCTGATCTCCTCGAGGAAGCCCTGCTCCGCGGAGCTTTTGAGATAAGCATGATTGGCGAGGCGGTTACGGGATGCCCGCTGCTGACGAATCTTGAAGCGTTCCCATTCCCTACCCAGCCGATTTCCGGTCAGCGCCGCGAAGGCCTGGGCGAGCAGCGCGTCGTCTTCGATCGAGCCCTCGATGAGCTTGAAGCCTTCTGGTGAAAAGCTGAGGCCCGAAGCGGCAACGGGAGTGGTGAGGATGGCCGACTTCACGCGGCTGCCGCCATCCAGCACAACGCGCTGGGCAAGCATGCCGCTCAGGGAATGGCCGACCACGTGGAAGCGCTGCCAACCGAGATTCGAGGCAAGATCGAGGATGTCTGCGGCCGCTTCGCGCGGCGTGTACTCGCCGACAAGATTCCGTGACTCGCCATAGCCCCGGATCTCGGCGAACGCATAGGTAAACCTGTCCACATCGAAAAATTCCCGCGCAAACGTCCAGGTATCGCGGCATCCGTAGAAATCGTGCATCACGATCACGCCTTCCTCGCCGCGACCATAAAGTTCATGACCAAGAATCATCATTTCCTCCTGTGGACTGTGAAGCGCTGCGATGGGCGCGAGCTGCGCACATTGACGACCATACACCATGTCGCCCGGTGATTTGACGCCCCTCAACGCTCTGGTCGGCCCGCCACGAGGTTATGCTAGGAACCACGCTTTCATCAGAAAACCATGACTCACAAAGGACACACCCGCCATGACCAGCAGGAACGAAGTAACGCCGGATTTTCTCGCTCGTTTTACCCAGGCCTGGAACGATAAGGACCTCGAGACGCTCATGGCCCACATGGATGAGGACTGCGAGTTCATGGCGTCGGTTGGTCTCGGGGTGAACGGCGCCCACTGGGTAGGTCGCGAGGAAGTCCGCAAGGGCTTTGCCAGCCTGTGGGAGCACTATCCGGATGCGCATTTCCAGCCGGTCGGCGAAGACTTCATTGTCGGCAACCGGGGCTGCGGCGAATGGATTTTCACCGGCACCCGCAAAAGCGACGGCGTCCGGGTGGAAGCGCGCGGCTGCGATGTGTTCACGTTCCGCAACGGGAAAATCGCGGTGAAGAACTCGATGCGAAAGCAACTGCCCTGAACGTCAAGGACGAACGAGGACAGCGGCGCGAGAGACGCGGCCGGACATCAGGTTTGAACGCGGCGACCCCGTGGTCCTCAAGGGCGGTCGCTCAGGCCGCGCCCAGCACCAGGGCCTGATTCAGCAAGTCGTCGAGCATCGCCGTGCCGGCCGCCATCAGGGTGGCCGGCGCGGGATGCGCCATCTCCTTGGCAATCTGCACTAACAGCGCCCCCGCGCGCTGTGCGGGTTGCTCCAGTATCAAGACCAGCAGGCGCGCCGTGACCGGCGTCAGTGCCGCGAAGCATGCCTGGTCCCGGCGATTGCGCCAAAGTGCGAGATAGACCGGGGAAGCGGCCGCCTGCGGTATCTGCCCCGCGACGATCTCATGCACCGGAAAATCAAACATCCGCAGCCGCAGGAGCGGATTCAGCACCGGCACCGCGTGCTGCCAGTCCGCGGGCGCCGCCAGCCCGGTCGGCAGTTCGCGAGCATCATGCGTGACCTCCAGCAACAGGCTTTCAAAGCTCGCCAACTCGCGTAAATACAGCGGGTCGTCGCGCTCCCGCCGCGCGGTCTCCAGATAGCTCGCGAGTTCACCGGGCAGGCCGGCAAAGAGGGGCGTCTGCACGCGCCAGTCACGATAGAAATCAGCCAGCAGCGTGCGCCATGCCGCCACGCCCAACACCGCGCTCAAACGCGGAAAACTGGCGGTCAGCAAGGACTCCACGTTGGCCGCGCTGAGTTGGCGATACACCGCCAAACGCGAGGGCGGAAAATCCGCTGGCGCGGGCGCCGCCGGATCGCGCAGCGCAGCCGCGAGCGCGGCCAATTGCGCTTCCAGCGAGGAGCCACTCACGCAGCGGCCTGCAGGCGCGCGATATGCCGCACTTCGAGCATGAGTTCTGCCAGTGCCGGCAGATTCGCGTCGCGCTCCAGCACCGTCGGAAACACCCCATGGGCATCGTAGGCCGCGCTCAGCAGTTGCCACACCGCTTCGGCCACCGGCGCGCCATGGGTATCGATTAGCAAGTCCGGCGCTTGCGCCCGATGTCCGGCGATATGCGCGCTCACGATGCGCTTCCCCGGCAATCCGGCAATGAAAGCGCGCGCCTCATAGCCCAGATTCACGCTGTTCACGTACACATTGTTCACATCGAGCATGAGCGCACAGTCAGCTTCGGCCAGCACCGCATTGAGAAACTCGAGTTCGCTTAAAGTCGCGCCGGGGGCGGCGTAACAGGAGACGTTCTCAATCGCGAGCGGTCGCTCCAGACGTTCGCAAACTTCGCGGATGCGCTGCGCGACGTGGCGCACCGCTTCGTCGGTAAACGGCAGCGGCAGGAGTTCGAAGAGTTGGCCGTCGTCGGCGCAAAAACTGAGATGCTCCGAGTAGCGCTGAATCTGGTGCTGATCAAAAAACGTTTTGAGCTGGGCGAGGAACGCGGCGTCTAGCGGTGCAGTGCCGCCCAGATTGAGCGAAAGGCCGTGCGCGAAGCACGGCACTCGCTCGGTGAGCGCCCGCAGCCTGCGCTGCCAACTGGGCCCGAGACCCAACCAGTTTTCAGGCGCGAGTTCCAGAAAATCGAGGCCATGAGGCCAATCGGCCTCCAGCGGCGCCAGCAGCGCGCGCCGCAGGCCGAGACCGCAGGCGCGATCGCGCACCATCGGCGGTCCGGTGCGGGAGACCCTCTACTTCGCCTCATCCTTTTTGTCGGCGTCGTCATCGTCGGTCATAGCGCCGCATTTCCCCTCAGCGCCGCATTTCCCTTCTGCGCCGCAGGCATGTTCGGCGGCGACCTGCGTGCCCGCCGCAAAGAACTTCGCGCCAAACGGGTTCTCACTCGCCTGCGCCAACGGTGCACAGCTGAGGCTCAGGGCTAAGCCGGCGCCCAGCGCGGTGAGAAGAGATTTCGGTTCGGTCGACTTAGACATGATGGGGATCTCCGTCTAGGGTGGAATGGGCGTGGAGTCGCTGCTGTGGACCTCTTACGTTGGCATAGGTTCGCTCGGCTCAATCTGCTTTCGGTCGCAGCAGCGGAAACAACAGCACGTCGCGAATCGAGGCCGAGTCGGTCAGCAGCATGACCAGGCGGTCGATGCCGATCCCTTCGCCAGCCGTCGGCGGCAAACCATACTCCAGCGCCGTGATGTAGTCCTCGTCGTAGTGCATGGCTTCGATATCACCCGCACTTTTCGCCGCGGCCTGGGCGAGAAAGCGTTCGGCCTGATCTTCGGAGTCGTTCAACTCGGAGAAGCCATTCGCAATCTCACGTCCCGCAATCATCAACTCGAAGCGATCGGTGACGAAAGGATCGGTATCGCTGCGGCGGGCGAGCGGGGAGACTTCGGCCGGATATTCGGTAATGAACGTGGGCGCCAGCAGCTTGTGCTCAACGGTTTTATCGAAGATGTCGATCAGCACCCGGCCCAAGCCTGCGCTGTCCTCAACCGGTACCTTCAGCAAAGCGGCGAGCGCGCGCGCACGCGGCAGGTCGGCAATTTCTTCCGCCGTCACGCCGGGATTGAATTCGAGAATGGACTCGCGCACCGACAAGCGGCGGAAGGGCTGGCTGAAATCAATTTCGTGCCCCTGATAGCTCACGCTAGTGGTGCCCAGCACGTGTAGCGCGAGGCCACGGAAAAGCTCCTCTGTGAGGTCCATCAGGTAGTGATAGTCCTCATAGGCCGCATAGAACTCGAGCATGGTGAACTCGGGATTGTGGCGCGGCGAGAGACCTTCGTTGCGGAAGTTGCGATTGATTTCGAACACGCGCTCCATGCCGCCCACCACCAGCCGCTTCAGGTACAGCTCCGGCGCGATGCGCAGGTAAAGCGCCATATCCAGCGCGTTGTGATGCGTGATGAAGGGCCGCGCGGTGGCGCCGCCCGGGATCGCCTGCATCATCGGCGTCTCGACTTCCAGAAACTGCCGCTCGCTCAAAAAGCGACGGATGAATTCGATGGCCCTGGATCGCACCTGAAACACGCGGCGCGCCTCGTCGTTGACGATCAGGTCTACATAGCGCTGGCGATAGCGCGATTCGAGGTCGGTGAGCCCGTGCCACTTCTCGGGCAGCGGACGGAGTGATTTGGTGAGCAGACGAATCGACGTTGCGTGAACCGAAAGCTCGCCGGTGCGGGTGCGAAAGACATAGCCTTCAACGCCAAAGATGTCGCCAAGGTCCCAGTGCTTGAAGGCGTCGTAGATGGCTTCACCGAGTTCGTCGCGCTTCACATAAATCTGGATGGTGCCGGACATGTCCTTCAGGTTGACGAAGGATGCCTTGCCCATAATCCGGCGCGTCATCAGGCGCCCTGCCAGCAGCACCACCGGCTTGCTGGCTTCCAGATCCTCACCGGCCGCATTCAGATACTGCGTTTGTAAATCGCCGGCCAGCGCGTTGCGGCGGAAATCGTTGGGAAACGCCTGCCCCGCTTCACGCATGGCAGATAGCTTGGCCCGGCGCTGCTCGATGAGCTGTTCTTCGGTACTACTCAGCTGTTCGTCACTCATGTTCAAAGACCCTGCTTGAGGCTCGCCTCGATGAACTGGTCGAGCGCGCCGTCCAGCACCGCCTGGGTGTTGCCGGTTTCCACGCTCGTGCGGAGATCCTTGATGCGCGACTGATCGAGCACATAGGAGCGGATTTGATGACCCCAGGCGATGTCGGTCTTGGCGTCTTCCTGCGCCTGCCGTTCCTGATTGCGCTTCATCATTTCCTGTTCGTACATCTTTGCGCGCAAGAGTTTCATCGCGCGGTCGCGATTCTTGTGCTGGGAGCGTTCGTTCTGACACTGCACCACGGTGTTGGTGGGAATGTGCGTGATACGAATGGCCGAATCAGTCTTGTTCACGTGCTGACCACCGGCGCCGCTGGCGCGGTAGGTATCGATGCGCAGGTCCGCCGGGTTGATGTCGATTTCGATGTCATCGTCGATTTCCGGCGAGACGAATACGGCGGCAAACGAGGTGTGGCGGCGGTTGCCGGAATCGAACGGCGACTTGCGCACCAATCGATGCACGCCGGTCTCGGTGCGCAGCAGGCCAAAGGCGTATTCACCCGTAAACTGCACCGTCGCGCTCTTGATGCCGGCGACTTCACCGGCCGAGCATTCGATAAGTTCGGGATTAAAGCCTTTCGACTCACCCCAGCGCAGATACATCCGGAGCAACATTTCGGCCCAGTCCTGCGCTTCGGTGCCGCCGGAACCGGCCTGTATGTCCATAAAGGCAGAGGCGCCGTCCATCTCGCCACTGAACATGCGCTGGAATTCGAGCGCGGCCAGCGCGCTTTCGGCGGCATCGAGATCTTCGATCACGGACTCGCCGGCGGCGGTGTCGCCTTCGGCATCGGCGAGTTCGAGTAGTTCAGGGGCATCGCCCAACTGGGCGCCGATGCGTTTCAAATGCGAAACGATGCGGTCCAGTGACACCCGCTCCTTGCCCAGCGCCTGCGCGCGCTCGGGATTGTTCCAGACGTCGGGCGATTCGAGTTCGCGCTGGACTTCGATCAGGCGTTCGGCCTTGGTGTCGAAGTCAAAGATACCCCCGTAGGGATTCGTAACGGGTGGTGAGGTCCTTGATGCGCTGATAGACGGAAGTCAGTTCCATGGAATTCGGGCCTGCTGGGAAGGCCGGGGATTGTAGCCGCAGTGCCGCAAGCGTTAAACCCGCAGGCGCTTCAGGGTGGCGCCACCTCGGCCAAAGCCCAATGCATGGCGGCCAGATGACGGCTCGCCTCCTGCGCCCGCCGGTAGGCCGTGATGAGGGTGTCGCAATGCCCCTGATCACGGTGCAGGTGGCGATGGACATGCGTGATGGCGCCGTAGGCTTCCCGCATTTTTTCGTGGCGGGAAATCTGCTTGCCGAGTTGGCGCATTTCTTCTGGGTAGTAGGTGGCGATGGCTGTGTGCTGGGCCCGGGTGCTCGCGGTTTTGATGGCTTCGACCCCATCAAATGCGGGCTCGGTCGCGCGTGCCGGAAGACTGCCACACAGCATCGCGATCAACGCTACGATGAGCGCCGCCCGCAGCGCGGCTTCTGTTTCGAACGTCATCCTACGCCCCCTCATCCAGCGCGCCTGCGCCATCCGCATTTGTCCCGCAAACGGGGGGCGAGTCTGTTGACCTGCCGCACTCGCCGAGGTCCCCAGACCCGCCTCACCGGGATCAGGCTAGGGGCGACTAGTCGAACCGGGCATGGTTGCGCCGTTCCCGCAGCAGGCGGCGTGCCCCAGCAGGCAAGGCGTGCATTCGGGGGCGCCGGGAGTCTTCGGCTTTGAAAGCCGCCAGATGCAGCACGCGTTCATGGTGAAGCAGCGCGCTGCCCACTATCGCCGCCCCCTCAAGCCGTATTTGCTGCCCTTCTCCCACTGCCGGAAACGCTTCGCCGGGCAAAGCGCCTACTTCGGAGAGGAAGGTTCGCGCGGCAAGCGCTGTGGGTCGCTCGGCGACGGGTTGCGGCTTGTCTACCGCGTCCATCGCGTAGCTGCGCACCAGCTTCGGCAAATAGTGCGCAAAGGTTTGCGCACTATCGAACAACTCCAGCCCGACTAGCTGCCCATCGATCGCAAACAGCGCGCCGCACTGCCCGGGCACCGGGCGCAGTGCTGTCACGAAATCATCGAGCCGCGGCTTTGCCTGCTCGAACACGTCGCTCATCGCGCCGGTATCCGAGCGGGTGGCGAAGGCGGCAGACTTCTTGGCGATGTCATCCCACACCTCGCCCTGATCGGAACGATAGCTGCCGTTGGCGCGGAGTGATTCGGAAACGCGCTGCGTTTTCTTCGCACGCGCGGTAGCAAACAAGGTGCGATCGGCGCTGGCAAACTCGCGTGATTGGTAGCCCCAGCGCCCTTGCTCCACGCACGACACCGGAATGACGATTTTGCGTTTGCCGCCCACCAGCACCGTGGTGTTGAGCACGCGGTTCTGGCGCGCGCCGACGAGTTCTTCGCCATCCAACAACAGCACCGCCAGATCGCCGCTGTTCTCAAACGCGAGTTCCGGCACGCTACCGCCTTCGGAGACTTCGGTCACCCGCGCGCTTTCACGCTTCAGGGCCTCATCCAGCACCAGATAGTCGGCGTCGAAGGCGGTCGAACGCAGCAGGGGAAACATGGCCAGATTGGCCCAGATTTGCGCGGGGGACAGCGCCAGGCTGTCGAGACTTTCCGTGATCACTGACATGCGAACCTCCTGTTGCAGCCGGCGAAGATGAAGGCGACGGCTCGCCCAACCGGCTAGTGCGCAGTATTGGACTGCGCAGGCTCAGGAGATGCGCCTGACACACAGCGCTCGCTAGCGATAACGCGCCAGCGCTGCCGTCAGCGCCGCCGTCACCCGCTCCCGCAACGGGGCAGGCTCCAGCACTTCGACGTCCGCGCCGTAGCGCAGCAGATCCATCACCAGTTCCTGCTCTTCGGCGTAGGGCACTTCAAGCAGGTAGCTGCCGTCTTCCTCAAAGCGCGATTTTTGCCGGGTGTGCCATTTTTCAGCGGCCACCCAGCGCGCGGCAGACGGCGTGAAACGCAGCTTCGCCCACTGCGTGACGCGACCGGAAAAAATGCCGTAGCCGGCGGCGAGGAAGTTCTCCAGCTCCGCTTGCGGCACCTCCTGGGCCGGCTCATCGAGGCGCGCCAGGCCGCGAATGCCGTCCAGCGAGAACTTGCGCAAATCCCCGCGCAAATGGCACCAGGCGTCGACGTACCAGTTGTGGCGATAGAACACGAGCTGCTGGGGCGAGATCTCGCGCCGGGTGGTGTTGTCGCTGGAGCGCGCGTAGTAGTCGACCGCAAGCCGGCGTCTGGCAAACACGGCGTCGGCCACCACCTGAAAATACTTGGGCTCCGGCGCGGCGCGCCCCTGCTGTTCAATGCGCACGCGGCGCTCAAAGTCGGCGAAGGAATGCTCCGAACTGCCCATCAGCGCTTCCAGCCGCTCGCGCAACGGCTCGATATGGCGCGCCAGCAGGCCGGGCTGCAGCGTGGACAACAGGTGATGCATGGTGAGCAGCGCGGTGGCTTCGGAAGCGTTGAACCACAGCCCGGGAAAGCCTTCGCGCACGTTTTTACCGCTGAGCTTGCGCCGGCGGTAACCGCCCACGCTGCGGTCGTGCTCGAAAGGGGTTTTCATGCGATCGCGCAGATAGGCCAGATCGCGGTTGAGGGTAGCGCGCGAGATTTCGAGCTCTTCCTGCAAGGCCTTGAAGCTCACGACCTGCCGCGAAGCCAGCAGCTGCTCGATTTTGAAAATACGTTCCGTCTTGTTCACCTGTGCCCTCCGCTGGTACCGCTATCGAAGCGTGAGCTTAAGGCGTTTGAGGCTCATTAAATGAGCCTCTGGTACGAGGCAGGCTCACGTTATGCGACAGGCGTACTCGCAGTTCAGCTGCAGCGACTCCGTCCCGTTCCACTCATTTGCTTCCAGCCGATAGGCGAGATGAATGCGCTGCCCGCGCAGCGCCCAGTCGGCCTCTGCGGCGCCGAAGGCGATGCCGTTGATCGACAGACCGCCGGGGCCGTCGAGACTCAGACGCAAATGGCGCTCGCCCACCAGCCGCAGGTCGCGGACTATAAACTCGCCGTCGAACAGCGGCGGCGGATTGCCCTGGCCCCAGGGCGAGGCCCGCGCGAGCGCGTGGGCGAGGTCCAGGGTGAAGTCCTCAGGCCCGAGCGCGCCGTCGCTTAACAGCAGCCGCTCCAGCGCCGCCGGATCGGCAACCCGCGCCACCTCGACCGCAAAGGCCTGTTCAAAGTGTGGGAGGTCGGCCGCGCGCAAGGACAGGCCGGCCGCCATCGCGTGCCCCCCAAAGCGCCCCAGCAAGCCGGGATTCTGGGTAGCAATCGCATCCAGCACATCGCGGATGTGCACGCCGGGAATGGAGCGCGCCGAGCCCTTAATCTCCTGCGCCTCGCCCGGCGCGAAGGCAATCACCGGGCGGTGATACAGCTCCTTGATGCGCGAAGCCAAAATACCCACCACCCCTTGATGCCAGGTCTCATCAAACAAACAAATCCCGGCCGGCATACTGGCGCCGGCGGCGGCGAGCCGGGCTTCCACCACGGCCAGCGCCTGGGTTTTCATGTCCTGTTCGATGTCGCGCCGCGTGAGATTGATTTCGTTCAATTCCCCCGCAATCCGCCAGCATTCCGCCTGATCATCGCTGGTGAGCAGATTGATCCCGACCGCCATGTCACCCAGCCGGCCGGCCGCATTCAGCCGGGGACCCACCGCAAAGCCCAGATCGCTGGTGCCGAGTTTGGCCGGATCTCGCTTGGCAACCCGAATGAGCGCGGTGATCCCCGGCGCGCATTGACCCTCGCGGATGCGCTTCACGCCCTGCGCCACCAGTCGCCGGTTGTTCAGATCGAGCGGCACCACGTCTGCCACCGTGCCGAGCGCCACCAAATCCAGCAGGCTGGCGAAATTGGGCTCTGGCAAACCGCGGGCGCTAAACCAGCCCTCATCGCGGAGCCGCGCCCGCAACGCCACCATCACATAAAAAATGACGCCCACGCCGGCCAGCGCCTTGCTGGGAAATTCGTCGCCGCGCGCGTTGGGATTCACGATCGCATCCGCCGCCGGCAAGGTCGCGCCGGGCAGGTGATGGTCGGTGACGATGACGGTGAGCCCCGCCGCCTTGGCGGCCGCCACGCCCTCGAAGCTGGCGATGCCGTTGTCCACGGTCACCAGCACTTCGGCCCGTTTTTCCAGCGCCAGATCAACGATTGGTGGGGTCAGGCCGTAGCCAAAGCGCAGGCGATCGGGCACCACAAAATCGACCGCCGTCGCACCCAGCGCCCGCAGGGCGCGCAGCGCAAGCGCGCAACTGGTGGCGCCGTCGGCGTCGTAGTCCGCCACGATGCAGATTCGGCGCGAGGCCTTCAGCGCCTCGCACAGCAAACTCACTGCGACCTCCAGGCCGCCCAGCTGTTCGGGCCGGAGCAGGCCCTTCAGCGTGGTATCCAGCAACTCGGGCCGGTCGATGCCGCGGGCAGCAAGCACCCGACACACCACCGGATGAAGGTTTGAGGGGAGCGCGTGCTCGGGCGGCACGGCGCGGCGCACGATGCGCGGGACGGTCATGGTGCGTCCGGGATTGCGTGGAGGTCCGCCACAGTGAGCGAGCTCGCCCGCCGCCAGACGCGCCAACGGCCGGCGGGCAGCAGCATGCCTGAATCGGTTTCGCCCACCAGTGCCAGTTGCTCGAAGCCGTCGCGCCCTAGCGCACGCCACAGGTTTGGCAACCAGTCGCGGACGAAGGTCTCGAGGCTTAGCACCGGGACCTCGGGCAACGCTGCGCCCCAGGGCGCATCCACCATCAGGACCACGTCGCGTTGGCGGACTTCGGCCACCACTTCCTCGAAGCCAAGGGCGGCAGTCCAGCGGCCACCGGCGGCCCGCGCCGCGCCGGCCAGCAGCACATCATTCCCCACGCAAAACGGCGGCGGGGCCGCCCCACGCGCGACGTCCCCGCTGCCCCACAGCCAGAGCGCGTTCAGCGGCGGCGCGCCGGCGGCATTGTCCGCCGCAGCGGTCTCTGCGGCATGCAGCACCATCTGGGCATCGTTGAACAACAGGCGCCACGCCTGTGCGGCCGGCTCGCGCGAAACAAACGGTGTGACCGAGCGTCCGTTCACCCATGCCGTGCCATGCGGGCTGGTGGGCCGCAGCTCGGGCGCCCTGACATACCAGCGCTCGGCGCTCTTGCCCATGCGCCATTCGTATTCGGGCAGATGCTGACGCAGCGCCGCCAGCTTGGCCGACGCGGCGGCGAGGCTGACTTCGCCGGGTTTAGGGGCCAATAGCAGCACAAGCCTGGGGTCGGCCCGCAAGTGCACGGGATCGGCGCGGCACCAGGCCGCATCCGGGGTATCGAGGTCGAGGTCGTGCATGGCGCAGAGCGCCGCGATGGGGAGATCGCCGGCGGCCGTGAAGCCGCTGGTTTCGAGGAGACGCTGCGGCAGCCCATCGGCCGCAGGCTGCCAGTCAGCGCGGGCCAGCAGACGGCCGAGGGCGGGATCGGCGGGCTTTACGTCAGCGGAACGACGCAGCCCGGGCAGGAACAGGCTCAGCCGCGGCATCGGGCGGCCCGCTTGTTCACATGCGATCGAGGATGGCGCGTTTGACCGCGTCGGTGTCGGCCGGGATGCGGAGCACGGCGCCGTCGCTTTGCTTGATCGCGGTGTCCGGATCTTTCAGGCCGTGGCCGGTCAGGGTGCAGGTGATGACGCTGCCCGGCTTGATTTTGCCGGCCTTGATGTCGCGCAGCAGCCCGCCCACGGAAATCGCCGAGGCCGGTTCGCAGAACACGCCTTCGCGTTCGGCCAGCAGTTTCTGCGCCTTGAGAATGTCTTCGTCGGTGAGTTCATCGACCCAGCCGCCGGATTCGTGCACCGCCGCCCAGGCCAAATGCCAGGACTGCGGGTTGCCGATGCGGATGGCGGTGGCAATGGTTTCCGGATTCTCCACCGGGCCGCCGCGCACGAAGGGAGCGGAGCCCGCGGCCTGATAGCCCACCATCACCGGCCGGGTATCGCACACCGCCGGATGCGGGAAGGCGCAAGCGTCGGTGCAGAAACCGCAGGCGGCGGTCCGCGGCGATACGGCGGCGTATTCCGAAAAACCGGTCCAGTAGGCGCTGATGTTGCCCGCGTTGCCGACCGGAATGCAGTGATAGTCTGGCGCCCGACCGAGTTCGTCGACGATCTCGAAGGCGGCGGTCTTTTGACCCTGCAGGCGATACGGGTTGATGGAGTTCACGATGGCGATCGGTGCGGCGTCGGCCATTTCTTTCACGATGCGCATGCCGTCGTCGAAGTTGCCTTCGATCTGCACCACCACCGCGCCCTGAATCATCGCCTGCGCCAGTTTGCCCAGCGCAATTTTGCCTTCCGGAATCAGCACGAAAGCCCGCACGCCGGCACGCGCCGCGTAGGCCGCAGCCGCCGCCGAGGTGTTGCCGGTAGAGGCGCAAATCACCGCCTTGGTGCCTTCGTGCACGGCCTGCGTGACGGCCATGGTCATGCCGCGATCCTTGAACGAACCGGTAGGGTTCAAGCCTTCGAACTTGGCGTAGATCTTGACGTCGTGGCCGGCTTCGCGGGAGAGATTTTCCAGCGGGATGAGCGGCGTGTTGCCTTCACACAGGGAGATGATGCGCATGCCCGGCGTCACCGGCAGGCGGTCGCGATAGCGGTCGAGCAAACCCAGATAGTGACGGGGGCGAGTACTCATGCAAGCGTCTCCACGCGAATACGATTAAGCGGTGCCCGAATCGAGCTCAGGGCCTGGATGCGGGCAATGGCCGCGTTCATGGCTTTTTCCTGCACGCGATGGGTGAGGATGACTACCGGCACATTGGTGGTACAGGCATCCTTTTCCAGCTGCATGATGGCTTCGATGCTGATGTGGCCGTCGGCCAGAATGCGCGTGACGTCGGCCAGCACGCCGGGCTCATCGGCCGCCAGCAAGCGCAGGTAGTAGGCCGTTTCCACCTCACCGATATCGAGGGTGGTGAGGTTTTCCATGGTGTCGGGCTGGAAGGCCAGATGCGGCACGCGGTTCTCGGAATCGGTGGTGAGCGCGCGCACCACGTCGACCAAATCGGCCACCACCGACGAGGCGGTCGGCAGCGCGCCGGCACCTGCGCCGGACAACACCACCGGGCCGGCGGCGTCGGCGTTCACCATCACGGCGTTCATCACCCCGTTGACGTTCGCCAGCGGCGCGCGGGCCGGCACCATCGTGGGGTGCACGCGGAGTTCGATGCCACCCGCCTGCTGGCGCGCGATGCCCAGATGCTTGATGCGATACCCAAGCCGCTCGGCGTAGGTCACGTCGTCGGCGCTGATGTTGCGAATGCCTTCGACATACACGCGATCAAACTGCAGCGGAATGCCAAACGCGAGCGAGGCGAGGATGGTGAGCTTGTGCGCGGCGTCGATGCCGTCGATGTCGAAAGAGGGATCTGCTTCGGCGTAGCCCAGACGCTGTGCTTCGTGCAGCACTTCGAGGAAATCGCGGCCGGCGTCGCACATCGCCGAGAGAATGAAATTACAGGTGCCGTTAATGATGCCGGCCAGCCACTGGATGTCGTTACCGGCCAGCGCCTCGCGCATCACCTTGATCACCGGAATGCCGCCGGCCACAGCGGCTTCAAACGCCACCATCAGCCCGCGACTGCGGGCGGCTTCAAAAATTTCGTTGCCGTGGAGCGCGATGAGCGCCTTGTTGGCGGTGACCACATGCTTGCCGTTGGCCAGCGCTTTCAACACCAGCGTGCGCGCCGGCTCAATGCCGCCAATGAGTTCGACCAGCACGTCGATGCGCGGGTCGTCCACCACCTGCATGGGGTCGGCGTAGAGGTCGATGCCGGCGGTGTCGAACTTGCGCGTTTTGGCGAGGTCGCGGGCGCTGGCGCACACCACTTCGATGCGGCGACCGGCACGCGCGGCAATCAGGGCCGCGTTACGGCGGAGCACGGTGAGCGTGCCGCCGCCAACGGTGCCAAGACCAAGAAGACCAATTCTGATTGGGGGAAGCGTAGACATCAGTAGATTTCCGGGTGGGCGGCGGGGCTAGTCCGCAGCCGCCTGTTGCGATTCAGCGTTCTTGAGCATGTCCTTGATGCCGCGCACCGCCTGCCGGATGCGGTGCGGGTTTTCGATCAGCGCGAAGCGCACGTATTCGTCGCCGTAGTCGCCAAAGCCGATGCCGGGCGAGACCGCGACCTTGGCTTCCAGCAGCATTTTCTTGGAGAACTCGAGCGAGCCCATGGCGCGCATCGACTCCGGAATCCGCGCCCACACGAACATGGTGCCGCGCGGCCGCTCTACCGGCCAACCGGCGGCGGTGAGGCCATCGCAGAGCACGTCACGCCGCTGCTGATACATGTCGCGGATTTCGTTCACGCAGTCTTGCGGGCCTTCGAGGGCGGCGATCGCGGCCACCTGCACCGGCGTGAACATGCCGTAGTCGAGATAGCTCTTCATGCGGCCCAGCGCGTAGACCAGATCCGGGTTGCCCACCATGAAGCCAATGCGCCAGCCCGGCATGTTGTAGCTCTTGGACAGCGTGAAAAACTCCACCGCGATGTCCTTCGCGCCCGGCACCTGCATGATGGACGGCGCGACGTAGCCGTCGAACACCAGATCCGCGTAGGCCAGGTCGTGAATCACGTAGATGTTGTGCTCGCGGGCGACGGCCACCACTTTCTCGAAGAAATCCGGCTCCACACACTGGGTGGTGGGATTGCTCGGAAAGTTGAGCAGCAGCATTTTGGGTTTCGGCCAGGAGGTGCGAATGGCCTTGGTGAGTTCTTCAAAGAAGTCGATGTCTGGCCCAATCGGCACATGGCGGATGTCGGCGCCGGCAATCACAAATCCGTAGGGGTGAATGGGGTAGGAGGGATTGGGCACCATCACCACGTCGCCATGATCAACCGTGGCCAGCGCCAGATG
>CAMCQE010000087.1 GCA_945876945.1 Klebsiella pneumoniae | reverse complement strand
GATGGTTTTGTCCGACTGCGTCTATTTTTTTCTTTCGCTGCGCTTCGCCCACGGCTTTCAGCGCTTGTAATAGTTTTTCATCGTGATTGACGATGGACACAAAGTATCGCTTGCTGACCTTGACCAGCGTGACTCTGGTTTCGGCGCGGACGCTGACGTTGTGGGTGCCAGAGCCATCAGCCAGCAGGGCCTGTTCACCGAAATACTGTCCTTTGGACATCCGCCCGAGCACCACCAACTTTCCATCTTCATCGATGGCGAAGGCTTCCACTGAGCCACCAAGTACGAGATACAGGGCGACGCCGGGTTCATCTTCCCGCAGGATGATGTCGCCCTCGTCGAACTCCTCAATTGTCGTCCACTCATTGACCCGGTCGAGGTCCTGCGCCGATAGCGAACGAAACAAACGGCAGGCTCGCACAACGCCGCGCACCTGTTCGACCACGGATTGCGAAGGGTCCATGGCGTTGGCGCGGGAGCGCTCCACCTTTTCCATTCCGGCGGCAACGCGAGACCCACTGATTCGAAATGCGGTGCACCGGGTCAGCGATCGCACGCTCGCATTGCGGCGGCCAGAGGAGCCCGGCATCAGGGCTTGTTCGCCAAAATATTCACCGGGCTTGATGTTGGCGATAGTGATTTCGCGGTCGCCCACCGAGCGAATTCGCACGTCTACCGCCCCGTCGAGCACGATGTACATGCAATCGGCGGCATCGCCTTCAGCGAAGATGACTTCCTGGGGGGCGAAGCTGATGGTCATGTTCTCTGGCGCATCCAGAATTCGCTGCAACTCGTTGTTGCTAAGCCCGCCTAAAACGGGGACCTTGCGCAAGAGTTCAACCGTCGGTTGCAACATCGTCATTGACTGGGGGGTGCCCGCTAATTCAAGGATGACGCGTGAGTTTACAGGCAGAGGCCCTGCATCGGAACAGCAGCGTTGGGACAAAAAAATTATCGACCGTCTGTAGAAAAACAACTTTGGGCGGTTAACATCGGAGCATGACCACCCTGACACTCATCATCATGCGGCATGCGAAGGCAAGCCCGAACTCGCCCAAGGGCGATGACTTCGGTCGTCCGCTTACTAGCCGTGGGAAGCACGATGCGGCGCGCATGAGCCAATGGTTGCGCGCAAACTTCCCGGATCTCGCGCGGGTGCTTTCTTCGCCCGCAGAGCGCACGCGCCAGACCGTAGCCGCAGTCATGGCAAGCTGGGCCGATGCCCCCGTAATGCCGGAAGTGCGCTGGGACCCGGCGCTTTACTTGGCCGAGTTGCCCACGCTGTTGTCGGTGCTTGAACAGGAAACCACCGGCCCGCTCCTGCTGGTAGGCCATAACCCCGGGCTCGAAGAGCTGGTTTGGCACCTGCTGGACGGCCAGGACGAGGTCTTGAAAGCATCGAAAATCATGCCCACTGCTGCGGTGTATGCGCTGTCGCTCCCCTCGCGCGGGTCGCGGGTCGTGCCTAAAGGCGCGCGTTTGTTGGCGCACATGCGGCCACGGCAACTGCCCGAACTTGCCTGATCGTCGCTTCACCTCCCTCCGGCGGTTCAACCTCTCCTCAGGCGCAACATGAACGACACCCGCGAATCCGCCATCAAATTCCCCTGCAACTTCCCGATCAAGGTGATGGGTAAATCGGCCCATGATTTCGACACCTTGGTCGTTCAGATCGTGCGCAGACATGTGGCGGATCTCACCGAAGACGCGATCAGCGTGCGAGCCAGCACGGGTGGCAACTACGTCGCGTTAACGGTGACGGTGCGTGCGCACAGCCAGCAGCAGTTAGATGCCTTGTATACGGAACTCAGTGGCCACGAACGGGTGGTGATGGTGCTGTGAATCCGCCCTTGCCTGCGTGTGAGCTGCGCCATCTCGGGCGAGTACCCTACGAACCGGTCTGGCAGGCCATGCGTGATTTCACCGACCGGCGTGACGAACACACCCCGGATGAACTCTGGGTACTCGAACACGAGTCGGTGTACACCTTGGGGTTGGCGGGCAATCCTGCTCATTTGCTGAACGCTGGCGGCATCCCGGTGGTAAAGACCGACCGTGGCGGCCAAATCACCTGGCACGGCCCGGGGCAAATCGTCGTCTATGTCTTGCTTGATTTACGGCGACTGGGTCTGTGGCCGCGCGAGTTGGTGCGGATCATCGAGTCAACGGTCATTGCGACGGTGGCGGGTTACGGGATCTCCGCTGAACGCCGTCCGGGCGCACCGGGCGTCTATGTAGGGGGCGCCAAGCTGGCGGCGCTGGGGTTGCGGGTCCGAAAAGGCTGCAGCTATCACGGCCTGGCGCTGAATGTGGATTGCGCGTTGGCCGCCTTCGCCGGCATTAATCCCTGTGGTTACGCTGGTCTTGAGGTGACGAGCCTTGCCCAACTCGGCGTCAGCACCACGCCGGAAGCCGCCGGTTTACAACTCGTCGCCAAGCTCCAAACTGAACTCAAGGCGCATCTCCGCCGACCGACTATTGTCTCTCTTCCGCCCGCTTGCACAGGATGACCACCCCATGACCGACCGCACCATTACCCGCGCCCAGCGCGGTACCGACAAAGTCGCCAAGATCCCGGTGAAGGTCGAACCGAGTGTCGGCGTGTTGCCGCGCAAGCCGGCGTGGATTCGGGCCAAGGCGCCGACCGACCCGAAGGTGCTCGCCTTGAAGCAACTCCTGCGCGAAAAAGATTTACACACGGTATGCGAAGAAGCGTCTTGCCCGAATCTGGGCGAGTGCTTCAGCCACGGCACCGCCACCTTCATGATCATGGGCGCCCTGTGCACCCGCCGCTGCCCGTTTTGCGATGTGGCGCATGGGCGTCCCCAGCCGCTGGACGTCAACGAGCCGGCGCATCTGGCCGAAGCCGTGCGCGCGATGAACTTGCGTTACGTGGTGGTGACCTCGGTCGACCGCGATGACCTGCGCGACGGCGGGGCCGGACATTTTGCCGCCTGCATCAGCGCAATCCGGGCGGCCTCACCTACCACGCGGATCGAGGTTCTCACGCCCGATTTCCGCGGTCGCATGGCGCCCGCTTTGGCGGCGCTGGCCGCCACGCCGCCGGATGTCTTCAATCACAATCTCGAAACCGTGCCGCGCCTGTATCTGTCAGTTCGTCCGGGGGCTGATTACGCCTGGTCCCTGTCGCTCATCAAGGAGATGAAGGCGGCGCTACCCGCGGTGCCGACCAAATCAGGTCTGATGCTGGGGCTGGGGGAGGAAATGGACGAAGTGCACGCCGTGTTGCGCGACCTTCGCGCCCACGACTGCGACATGATCACTATCGGCCAGTATTTGCAGCCCAGTCGCGCGCACCTGCCGGTGCAGCGCTTTGTCCATCCGGATGAATTTGCCGCGCTGGGCGAATACGCCCGCAGCCTTGGTTTTGAGAACGTGGCCAGCGGACCGATGGTGCGCTCGTCCTATCACGCCGATCGGCAGGCCGCAGGGGAGCACGTCAGCTAAGAGCTCTGGCAGTCTGCGCCAATGGACTTCTTGCTGGTGTATGTGCTGAAGCGCCTGCTGTTGCCGCCCGGCGCAAATCTTCTCCTGCTACTGCTCGCCGCCGGCATCAATCGCCACCGCCCCCGTCTCGCCAAGGGGCTGGCCGCCCTCGCGCTCTGCACGCTTTATCTTGCCAGCACGCTGTTTGGGGCAACGCGACTCGCGGCCGGGCTTGAAACCAGCCCGGCGCTTTCGTTTGAACAACTCGCGTCCTATGACATCGATGCCATCGTGGTGCCCGGCACTGGCCGGTATCTCAACGCGCCTGAATTTGGCACCGACACCGTCTCGGTTCGCACGCTGGAGCGTTTGCGCTACGCGGCGCGCCTGCATCGCGCAAGCGGCTGGCCGATTGCGGTGGTGGGCGGATCGCCGCTAGGTGGCAGGCCCGAGGGCGAGCTGATGCGGGAAACGCTGGAGCAGGATTTTGGCGTGCCGGTGGCCTGGGTCGAGGCCGCCAGTCGCGACACCGCAGAGAACGCACGGTTCGCCCGCCAGCTGCTGAGCGCGGGCCGCATCGTGCTGGTGACGCAGGCGACCGACATGCCCCGCGCGCGTCGGGCCTTTACCCAAGCCGGCTTCGAGGTGCTGGCAGCGCCGATTGGCTTTGTGTCGGGCCGGGGCGCGGGCGAAGTGTCCGCGCTCGATTTCATGCCGGACGCCGAAGCGCTCAACTTCTCGCGGATCGCGCTCTACGAATATCTCGGGAGCCTGTGGTATCGCTGGCGCTACTGAGACGCTGGCGGCTCGGTGGCTTCGGGCAGCGCGCGCTCAACCCGCAAATCCAGCGCGCCGCGGGCGAGTCTGGCCTGAACGACGTCGCCAGCAGCGAGTTGCGCGGCTTCTCGAGCAATTTCGCCGTTAGCCCGCGTCACGATGGCATAACCCCGCGCCAGCGTGGCCACCGGGCTCACCGCAAGCAGGGTGCGCTCAGCTTCCGCCACGCGGGCGTTGAGTCGGGTAAGCACCAGCGGCAGGGCGCCGCGCAGGCGTTGTTCGACCCCTTGCAGTCGCGATTGCGCCAGCAGCACCCGCCGGCTCGGCGTGGCGCTGGCGAGCGCGGCCTCGGCGGCGCGGAGCCGGGATTGCTTGAACTGCAGGGTGCGGCGAAGCGCGGGCGTAAGTCTGCGGAGTAACTCATCCAGCCGTTGATGGTGTTGTTCGATGCGCCGACCCGGATGCACCAGTCGCGCGCTGAGTGCCGTGAGGCGATGCTCGGCGATTTGCACGCGATTTCGCAGGCCTGCCCCCAGCCGCTGTTCGAGGCGGTTGAAGATCCGCAGGGCTTCCAGTCGGTCCTGCACCGCCAGCTCGGCGGCGGCCGACGGGGTGGGCGCACGCACGTCGGCGGCAAAATCGCTCAGCGTGAAGTCAATTTCGTGGCCAACACCGCTGATCACGGGCAAGGCCGAGCCTGCGATCGCGCGCACCACCGGCTCTTCGTTGAAGGCCCAGAGATCCTCCAGCGAGCCACCGCCCCGGGCCACGATGAGCACATCGCATTCCGCGCGCCGATTGGCGGTAGCAATGGCATTGGCGATTTCGCCGGCGGCAGCCGCGCCCTGCACCGCGCAGGGGTAGATAAACACCGGCACGGCCGGATTACGGCGCGCCAACACGTGCAGGATGTCGCGCACGGCGGCGCCAGACGGGGAGGTGACCACCCCAATCGCCCGCGGCCACAGCGGCAAGGGCCGCTTGCGCTCGGTCTCGAACAGGCCTTCGGCGGCCAGCTTTTGCTTCAGCGCCTCGAACTTCATGCGCAGCAGGCCTTCGCCGGCAGGCTCCAGATGTTCCACCACCAGCTGAAATTCACCACGCGGCTCGTAGAGGCTGATGCGCGCGTAGGCCAACACCTGCATGCCGTCTGCCGGGCGGAAGCGCAGCTGCTGGCTGCGCGGTTTGAACATCGCGCAGCGGACCTGCGCGGAGGGGTCTTTCAAGGAGAAATACAGATGCCCCGAAGACGGGCGCGCCAGATTGGACAGTTCGCCTTCCACCCACTGCGCGCCGAAGTTGCCTTCGATGGAGGCCCGGACTTCGCGGTTCAGGCGGGTGATGCTGTAGACGACTCGGCTCATGCCGGCATTAAACCGCAAAACGGGGCGGAGGCGGGCGCCGCGTGTCGCGTCTGGTCTAGCGCAGGCCCGGTGCGGTACGAGCTCAGGCGCGCTGGTCAGCCACCACGCGCGCCGAATTGTGCTCGGCGGCGCTACGCTCGCTGGCAGTGGGCAACTCAAGCCGCACCGGCACCGCCTTGTGATAGGGCGTGCCGGCAATCGGGTCGCGCGACTGGCTGTCGGTCAACATGTTGACGCGCGGCCCGCAAATCACGCGCTCCCCGCCTGCGGCCGAGAGATAGGCCTGCCCGTAGCCGTGGGGCAGTACGAGATAGCCGCGCCGTAGGCCGGATTCAGTGCGGGCGCGCACGATGAGCCGGCTCCGGGCTGAGGCCACCGCCACCCAATCCTTGTCGCTGAGCCCGAGTGTCGCCAAATCTTCCGGGTGGATGGACAGGGCGCCGTCGGGATCGTCTTTGCGAAAGCCCGGATCGCGGAAATTCTGGTTGGCGTTTTGAAGCCGACGCTGGCCGGCCGACAGCAAGAACGGAAAGTCCGGATCCGGCGCGACCGAGGCCGGGCTCAGTGCCCGCAGCGCCTCCAGCAGGCGAGGAATGCCGAGGTGCACTTTCTGGTCAGCGTGTTCCACCAGACTCCAGGCGCTCTCGTGGGTGGAAAACGCGAGCCCTGACCGGGCGCTCACTACCTGCATAAAGAGCGCATCGCCCAAGTTGATGTCGGTGGCGGGCGCGTGTTCGCCCAGCGCCTTGCGCACGGCGTCGGCATGTCGGCGGGCGAGCTGTTGCGCCGCCAGCCACAGCGGCGCCGCGGCGGCGGTGTGATCGGGCAGGCTCGGTCCCAGCGTGTTGTAGAGAATGAGCGGGACCACCGCGCCGAACTGTGGCTGCGTCTTGATGAAAGCCTGAAAAGCGCTGCCGAACGCGGCCAGACCCGCGCTGGCCGCCTGTTTCAGCGCCTCCAGCGTGGCTTCGTCGGGCAATGTCCCAAGCGCGACAGACAGTCGCGAATAGATCTCGGGCTCGCTCAACGTTCCCTCCAGCGGCGCTATCACCGGCGCGCGAACCTGGAAGAAGTTGGTCGGCGCTTCAAAGCTGAACAGCGTGTATTCGCACTTCTCATACTGGGACGAAGCGGGCAGCACGTAGTGCGCGCATTGCGCGGTTTCGGTGAAGGCGACGTCGACCACCACCAGCAATTCCAGCGCCTGCAGGGCCTTGAGCACCTGCTGGGTGTCCGCCGCGGTGTTGGCGGGGTTACTGCTGTCGACCCACAGGCCGCGAAGGCGGTCGGGATGCTCGCCCAGAATCGCCTCCGGCAGCAGATTAGGCGGCAGCAAGCCGGCGATGACTTCGGTGTTGGTGGGCGCGTAAATCTGCCCGCGGCCATTCCCCCACAGCGGCGCGAGCCAGCTGTGCAGGGTGTTGGTGCCGCGCCGGGCAAAGTGGCCCGTCAGCAGAAACAGCAGCTTTTCCAGGTAGGAATTCAGCGTGGAATGCCGCCCCTGCTGAATGCCGAGTTCCGCCCGCACGACCATCGCCTCGGCGGCCATGATCATGTCTGCCGCTTGCGCGATGAGCGCCAGGGGGACGTCGGCGGTCGCCGCATATTCCTCGATCGGGACTTGGGCAAGGACCGCCGCAACCTCTTCAAAGCCCACCGTGTGGGCAGTGAGGAATGTCTGGTCGAAGACCCCGCGCTGCGCCAGCGTGGCGAGCAGCGCGGCGAGCAGGAAGGCATCGGTGCCGGGCCGCACTTGCAGATGCAGATCGGCCATCTCGGCGGTTTCGCTGCGGCGTGGGTCAACCACAATCAAATGACGCGCGGGGTCTTTCTGAATGGCATTGAGTTCGAGACGCGCGTTGGCGAAGCCGTGCGCTAACCAGGGGTTCGCGCCGAGCACCAGCAAGAGGTCGCAGTGCTCAATGTCTTCGGCGGTATGACAGGTCTGGGCGCCGAAGAGATGCCCGTTGACCCAGAAATCACCGGTTTTTTCCTGCGCCAGCGCGTTGAACACATTACGCGAGCCCAGGCTGCGCAGAAACGCGGTGGCGTAGGCGCCGCCCGCATGATTGCCTTGCCCGCCACCGCCATACAGGGCCAGCGACTGCCCGCCGTAGTGCTGTGCGATTGCCCCCAGTTTGCTCGCGATTTCGCCGAGCGCAGTCTCCCAGCTCACGGGCTCGAAGCTACCGTCCGCGCGCCGTCGCAGCGGCGAGGTCAAACGGTCGCGGTGGTAGAGATAATTCGGAATGCCCTGCGCCTTGTTGCACAGATAGCCCCGCGACTTTGGGTTTTGCTTGTCCCCTTTCACCTTGACCACGCGAGCCTCCGCGCCCGCGCCCTCCAGCCCCAGCTCGACGCCGCAGTTGATGTAGCAAAGATTGCAGGCTGATTTTTGCCAGTTCAGTGTGCTCATGGGGTGTTGCTCTCGGGCTTAGTCGTTTTCGGCAAGTGATGCGGGCGGGTCCTTGAGTTTCGCGAGCCCGTAGTCGATCAACGCGTGGAGTTCATTAACCCGGCTGGCGCCCAGCAGGTCGTTGAGTTTGACTTGGGCCGCTTTCCACTGCGTTTGCGCCGACTGCCGCCGCGCGCGGCCCTGTGGCGTGAGTTCAATGCGCCGCTGGCGGGCATTGTCGCCGGGGCCTTGCTGAACGAGGCCCTGGGCGAGCAGGGGTTTCAGGTTGCGGGTGAGCGTTGAGGCGTCCATCCCCATCTCACGCGCAAGCTGGCCGGGCGCGATGGGGCCGGTTTTCACGATGTAGCTCAGTAACGAATATTGCGTGGTCTTGAGCCCGGTCGCCGCCATTTCAAGGTCATACAGCCGCGCGACGCGCCGCAGGAGTTGGCGCAGTTTGAAGTTCGTGCAACCGGCGGGCTTGGCGGTAATGGCGTTCATGGCCGCAGTGTACGAGCCCGAACTTGCATATACAAAGAAGCCCGGGGCGGGGTTTATCGGCAGGGCGGCAGGGGCAAAACGGCGATTGGGTGCGATGAGAGGTTTTTTGATCGCGCCCCAGCGCCTATAATCCGGGGCCCTTCCCAAGCTTTCCAACGGTGCCCGCTTATGCGCATCTCGGGCGATGGTCTTACCTTCGACGACGTTCTGTTGCTCCCCGACTACTCAGAGGTGCTGCCACGGGAGGTCAATCTTTCCACGCGCCTGACCCGCGAAATCAGCCTGCAGGTGCCGCTCATCGCCGCCGCGATGGACACCGTGACCGAGGCACGCCTCGCGATCGCCCTCGCCCAGGAAGGCGGCATCGGCATCATTCACAAGAACATGTCGGCCGAAGAGCAGGCGGCACAGGTTTATCAGGTCAAGAAATTCGAAAGCGGCGTGATTCGCGACCCCATTACGGTATCGCCCGACGCCAGCATTGGCGACGTGATGGCGCTCACCCGCGCCAAGCGCATTTCCGGCGTGCCGGTGGTCGATAAAGGCCAGTTGGTAGGCATTGTGACCAGCCGCGACCTGCGGTTTGAAACCCGATTCGATGCCCCGGTCCGCGAAATCATGACGCCGCAAGAGCGGTTGGTGACGGTGCCGGAAAACGCCGACAAACAGCTCGTGCTCGGCCTGCTCCACAGGCACCGCATCGAAAAAGTATTGGTGGTAAACGAGCAGTTCGCGCTACGCGGCCTCATCACCGTGAAAGACATTCAGAAAGCCGACGAATTTCCCAACGCCTGCAAAGATGCCGACGAGCGTTTGCGCGTGGGCGCAGCGGTGGGCACCGGGCCCGGCACCTACGAACGCGTTGAGGCGCTGGTGGCCGCCGGGGTAGACGTCATCATCGTCGACACCGCCCACGGGCATTCGCGCGGCGTGCTCGATACCGTGCGCTATGTGAAGAAACAGTATCCGCAGGCGCAGGTGATTGGCGGCAATATCGCCACCGCCGCTGCTGCCTTAGCGCTGGTGGAAGCGGGCGCGGATGCCGTGAAGGTGGGCATTGGCCCAGGCTCCATCTGCACCACACGCATCGTTACCGGCGTGGGCGTGCCGCAAATCACCGCGGTGTCGGAAGTGGCCGCTGCGCTGGCCGCCTCCGGTGTGCCGCTCATCTCCGATGGCGGCATTCGCTATTCCGGCGACGTGGCCAAAGTGATCGTCGCTGGTGCGCACGCCGTGATGCTGGGCAGCCTCTTTGCCGGCACCGAAGAAGCGCCAGGCGAGGTTGAGCTCTATCAGGGTCGTTCGTATAAGTCGTATCGCGGCATGGGCTCGCTGGGCGCGATGGCACAACGCCACGGCTCCTCCGACCGTTATTTTCAGGAGAGCAGCGACCTCGAGAAACTGGTGCCCGAAGGCATCGAAGGTCGCGTGCCGTACAAGGGCTCGCTCCGCAATATCGTGCTCCAGCTGCTGGGCGGCCTGCGGGCGGCGATGGGCTACACCGGCTGTAAGGACATCCCGGAGCTGCGTACCAAACCGCGTTTCGTGCGCGTGACGCTGGCGGGCATGCGTGAGAGCCACGTGCACGACGTGCAAATCACCAAGGAAGCGCCGAACTATCGGGTGGATTAGTACAACGTGAGCAACTCCTCCCGCGATATCCACGCCCAGCGCATCCTCATTCTCGATTTCGGTTCGCAGTACACCCAGCTTATCGCCCGCCGCGTACGGGAGCTGGGTGTGTACTGCGAGATTCATCCCTGGGATGCCGGGGATGCCGCCGTCACCGAGTTCTCACCCACCGGCATCATTCTCTCCGGCGGACCAGAATCCGTAACTCAGGCCGCTGCGCCCGCAGCACCGACCGCTGTGTTTGATGCCGGCGTGCCGGTGCTCGGCATTTGCTACGGCATGCAGACCATGGCCGCGCAACTTGGCGGCAAGGTAGAGCCCGGCGCGGTGCACGAATTTGGTTACGCCGAAGTTCGCGCCCGCGGCCACAGTCAGCTCCTGCGCGATATCGACGATCGCGTGAATGCCGAAGGCCACGGCCTGCTGGACGTGTGGATGAGCCACGGCGATCGCGTGGTCGAATTGCCGCCGGGTTTCAAAGTCATCGCCTCCACGCCCGATCTGCCGATCGGCGGGATGGCCGACGAATCTCGCGGTTACTACGCGCTGCAGTTCCATCCCGAAGTCACGCACACCACGCAGGGCGCGCGGATCTACCAGCGCTTCCTGAAAGATATTTGCGGCTGCGACGGCAGCTGGACCGCCGACAACATCATCGAAGACGCCATCGCCCGCGTGCGCGCGCAGGTCGGCAGCAGCCATGTGCTGCTGGGGCTGTCGGGCGGCGTGGATTCCTCGGTGGTCGCGGCGCTGCTCCACAAGGCGATCGGCGAGCAACTCACCTGCGTGTTTGTCGACCACGGCCTGCTGCGGCATCAGGAAGGCGACGAAGTCATGCGGGTGTTTGCGAAGAACCTCGGCGTGCGCGTGATCCGCGTGAACGCCGCCGAGCGCTACTTCCGCGAACTCGCCGGTGTTAGCGATCCGGAGCAAAAGCGAAAAATCATCGGGCGCCTCTTTATCGAAGTCTTCGACGAGGAAGCCGCCAAACTCAGCAACGTCGAATTCCTCGCCCAGGGCACCATCTACCCCGACGTCATCGAATCTGCCGGCAGTAAAACCGGCAAAGCGCACGTGATCAAAAGCCATCACAACGTGGGTGGCCTGCCGGCGCACATGAAGCTGAAACTCGTTGAGCCCATCCGCGAGTTGTTCAAGGACGAAGTGCGCCGGATTGGGCTGGAACTTGGGCTGCCGCGCGAGATGATCGACCGCCACCCGTTCCCCGGACCGGGCCTCGGCGTGCGCATTCTGGGTGAAGTCACCGCAAGCGCCGCCGAGACGCTGCGCCTCGCCGATCACATTTTCATTGAAGAACTCCGCCGCGCCGGCTGGTATGAGAAAACCAGCCAGGCCTTCGCCGTGTATCTGCCGGTGAAGAGCGTGGGCGTAACCGGCGACGGCCGTCGCTATGCGCCCGTAATTGCACTCCGTGCCGTTGAAACCATCGACTTCATGACCGCCCACTGGGCACATCTGCCTTATGAGCTGCTAGACGTATGCTCACGCCGCATCGTCAACGAAGTACCGGGCGTCTCGCGCGTGGTCTACGACATTTCGGGCAAGCCGCCGGCGACGATTGAGTGGGAGTAGGGGCGGTGCCGTAATTTCGGCACATCACCTGATCCGGGTCCGGCGTTCTGATTGACAGGTTCCGTATCGCGGAACATCCTTGGTCATGATTCGTTCGTTTGCGTGTGTAGATACCGAGGCGTTGTTCCACAGCCGCCCGGTGCCACGCTTCCGCAACATCGAGCGAGTAGCCAGAAGAAAACTGCTCCAGATGCATGCAGCCTCGGAGTTGGCCAGCTTGCGTGTTCCGCCCTGCAACCATCTCGAGGCATTGAAGGCTGACCGAAAAGGTCAGTACAGCATCCGTATTAACGACCAGTGGCGAATCTGCTTCATCTGGAGGGCAGACGGTGCGCACGAGGTCGAAATCGTGGATTACCACTAGGGATATTAAACATGGCAGAGCTGCTTGAGGAAATTCATCCCGGCGAAATCCTGCTGGAAGAATTCATGAAGCCAATGGGCATCAGTGCGCGCCAGCTGGCAGCAGACATCGACGTCTCGCCCAGCCGGATTAGTGAACTGGTGAACGGACTGCGCCCCATCACGGCAGACACCGCACTCCGGCTGGGCATGTTCTTCGGCATGGAGCCACGGTTCTGGTTGAACCTGCAGTCCGAGTACGACATTCGGGTGGCAGACCGCGCCTTGCGGGCCAAGCTTTCTCCGCGCATCCGGGTCTATCAATCAAACGTCAGATAGGGCAGACGCAAGGTCGCCAGCGTCGAACGCAATAGGACAGGCAAGCCGCCGGCGGCGATTGAGTGGGAGTAGCCTGACCTGTCAGGCTTTCCCAACCCTCTCCTTTTCAGAACGCGACAGCCCCTAACTACGGAAATCCGCATCCTTGCGATCGAGCATCCGCAGGAGCGCGGGCCAGGCCAGCCTGTCGAGTTGGCCTGAGGCCATCAGTTTGCTGCCCTGCTGTCGCGACGTCTCTACCGAAGTCGCCGACGGCAGGTGCAACGCGCCGCTGACCAGCGCTCGGACCTGCATACTGCAGGCGCGTTCGAAGGTGTAGAGCATCAGGAAGCAGTCAGAAACACTGGCGCCCACCGCGAGCGTGCCATGGTTGCGCAAGAGCATGAGTTTCTTCTCACCCAGATCGGTCACGAGTCGTTCGCGCTCGCCAAGATCGAGCGCCACACCTTCGTACTCGTGGTAGGCCACCTGATCTGCAATCACCATCGCGGTCTGCGTGATCGGCATCAGGCCCTGCGCCATCGCGGACACCGCCACACCATCGTCCGTGTGGAGATGCATCACCGCGAGGGCATCCTCGCGCGCCATGTGTATCGCGCTGTGGATGGTGAATCCGGCCGGATTTACCTCATAGCCGTTCGACATCACGATGTTGCCATCAAGGTCGATCTTCACGAGATTCGAGGCGGTGACTTCGTCGAACATCAGGCCGTAGGGGTTAATCAGGAAATGGTGCTCGGGTCCCGGCACACGCGCGGAGAGGTGCGTGAAGATCAGGTCGGTCCAGCCATAGTGATGGACCAAGCGATAGGCCGCGGCGAGGTCCACGCGCACCTGCCACTCTTCGTTGCTGACTTGCGTGCGCACATCGCTCGCCGCTTTTAGTGCAGTTGCCATGCCGAGTCCTCCCGCATAAGTGATTTACAGTGACGCCAGTCTAGCGGTTTCTGCTCGACTTACCCGCTTTGTTCAGCCCGGTGGGCTGCTACTTGAGATCGGGGTTGCTCGCATGGTTCCACCAGGCCAGATCGGAATGCGCGCGCAGGTCGAGTTCGAAGGTCCAGGCCGAGCGATGTTGATGCGCCACATGGAAATAGGTGTTGGCCACCTCGGCCGGCACGAGCAGGCCGTCGTTGTCCAAGCCTTTCTTTTCGCGCAACGCCTGAAAGCGTTCAGGGCCTAGCATCTTGCCCAAGGTGTCCGGCGCATCCACCGCGCCGTCGATGACGATATGCGCAACGTGGATGCCCTTGCTCGCAAACTGGGCATTGAGCGACTGACACAGCATGCGTCGCCCGCCCATCGCTGCCGCATGCGAATGCTGGCCGGCGTTGCCGCGCATTGCGGCGGTGGCGGACGTCACCAGCAGCGCGCCTTGGCCACGCTGCTCCATAGACGGAAACAGCACTTGCGCCAGACGGAACAGGCCAAAGGTGGCGATGCGCCAGCCCATCTCGAAAGCTTTGAGCGAAGTGCTCGCCAGCCCCCGGTCGCCGATTTGCGCGCCCAGATTGAACACGGCGACCGCGATCGGGCCGACGTTGGTCTCAATGTGGGTGATCAGCGCTTCGATGCTGCCCTCTTCCACGGCATTTAGGATGAAGCCGCTGGCCGAGCCACCGGCGGCCTCGATCTCGGTAACGATCTTGTCCAGGCCAGCTTGGTCGGTGCGGCGTGCGAGGCAGGCGTGATAACCCTCGTGAGCAAAGCGCTTCGCCACATGGCCACCGATGCCGGCACCTGCGCCGAGGATCAGGCAGACGGGTTTGGTCATGGTCTTGTCCTTTTTTCAGATAGAGGGCGAGGGTTCGGCCTGGTGGGCGCGAATTCGCGATGAATCGTCAACGACGGGTCGGGTGGTTCGCTGCGAATCTGCAACATTCAGGGCAAGCGGCCCACGACAGGTTAGTGGGCGACGGGACTATTGTCGCGCTGTCCACCGAAGCGGATCAGGGGAGGGGACCATCGACAGCCGGCCGGTTGCGCACTTCATGACGCAGCGGGCGTCAGCCCCGCCGATACTGCTGACAGAACGCCAGATAGTCACGAAAGTACTCGCCAATCACGCCGCCAGTGGTCACGCGACTCGAATCCCGTGGGAACAGCACCTTGCGTGAGCGAAACCGCCAGCGGTTTCCTTCACGCTGATATTCATCTTCGTACCAGCCCTGCAGATTGTTGTAGATGGCCTCGGGTCGCAGCAGGAATTCATTCAACTCGCACTTGCCGGTGGCGC
Organism: Klebsiella pneumoniae; assembly: GCA_945876945.1. Taxonomy (GTDB): domain Bacteria; phylum Pseudomonadota; class Gammaproteobacteria. The sequence goes on along the minus strand of CAMCQE010000087.1, from coordinate 357 downwards.
TGTCGCCGTCTACGTCGACATACGAGTTGGTCATCACATGATGCAGACCAGGAATCGTGCGATGGAGGCCGGCGGCGAACTCAGTGAGCGCGGCGCGGCCTTCCACTACCACTTTCATGATGGGAATTTCGAAGCGGCCATCTGGAGTAAAGAGCGAGGCCCACAATGCCGGATTACCGGTCTCATAGTCGATGGCAAAGGCATAACGGCCCAGCAGATCCTGAATCATCGATCGGTCCGCTGCGGCCTGCAGGTAGTTGTCGTCGCGTGGTGTCATGACGGCCTCATCTCTCAGTGGAAACGCGGGTAAGGTGCTTACCCGGCATTCATGGTAGGCCAAGATTCCCTGAGGGTCAG
>CAMCQE010000086.1 GCA_945876945.1 Klebsiella pneumoniae | reverse complement strand
CCAGACAGCTGATGCGGATAGCGCTCGGCGGCAGCGCTCAGGCCCACGCGCCCCAGCCATTCATCGGCCTCGGCGCGCGCGATGGCGCGGGGCCGGCCGTGGAAGATAAGACCGGCGGCGACGTTCTCCCGCGCATTCCGCCAGGGCAGCAGCGCGTCACCCTGAAACAGATAGCCCGCGCGGCGATTGATGCCGGTGAGCGGCTTGCCAAAGACTTCGATCATCCCGGCGCTCGGCGCGAGCAGGCCGGCAGCGAGATTAAGCAGCGTGGATTTGCCGCAGCCGGTGGGGCCCACGATGCACAGGAACTCGTGCGCAGCGACGCGCAGGTTTACGGCTTGCAGCACCGGCGCCGCCTCGCCAAACGCGAGCGTGACGCCTTGCCATTGCAGGGCGGTCTCGCTCACGGCAACCCCGCCGGCACCCGGCTCAGAAACTCGCCGTCGATCGCCGCCTCAAGCGAGGGCGGCGCGGCCTTCAGCGCCGGCTCCATGGCCATCAGGGCCTGCAGCACATGCTCGGCGCCGGCTATATCCAGCGCGCCGTCGGGGGAAAAAATGCCGAGGTTCTTCTTCAATGCCGCGGTATAGGCCGCTTTATCGTTCCCGATATAGCCGGCCGGCATGAGGTCCACAATTTGCTCGGGGCTGGCCTTGCTCAACCAGCGCAGCGCGCGCACCTGCGCGTTCACCAGCGCCTGCGCGGTGTGCGGATTGGCGGCGAGAAAATCGGCTTTCGCGTACAGACAGGCCGCGTGATAGCTGCCGCCAAACACGGCCTGCGCGCCTTCGGCGGTGCGCGTATCCACGATGACTTTGAGCTCACCCGCCGTTTCCAGCTGGGAAATCACCGGATCGAGATGGACCATGCCGTCGATACCGCCCTGCCGCATCGCGGCCACCGCGCTCGCCGCCGCACCGACGCCAATCACCGCCACCTCGTCTGCCGCCACGCCGTGCTGGCTTAAGAGCTGGTTGAGAAAGAGATGCGTGGACGAACCCGGCGCGGTCACGCCAATCTTCATCCCGCGCAAATCGGCAAAGCTTTTGAAGCGGGCCGCGGCGCTCGGGCTCAAACCCAGCACCATCGCCGGGTAGCGCGCCATTAGCACCATCGCGCGAATCGGCTGACCCTTGGCCTGCATGTGCAACACATGCTCAAACGCGCCGGCGGCAAACTGCGCGCTGCCGCCCACCACCGCCTGCAGCGCCTTGGCGCCGCCGGGAAAGTCCACGATTTCGAGCGTGAGCCCTTCCGCTTTGAAATAGCCCAGCTGTTCCGCCACGGTCAGCGGCAGGTAGTAAAAAAGATTCTTGCCGCCCACTGCCAGCGTCACCGCGGGCTGCTCGGGAGCGGCCAGCCCGGCGCTGCCAGAACACAGCAGCAGGGCCACCATCAGCGACCGGCACAGGGTTTTAATCAACGAACAATCCTCAGGAGCGTTGCCGGATTATCCGGAGGCGCAGGGCGCGACACAACGCGCCAGCGTGGTATACGCGCCGCCGGGCCGTTAGGCTCGCGGCACAACGACAACACGCAAGGGGGACTCATGGAATTCGGCGTCACGTTTACTTCACGCATTGGCGATTACGACCTCGTGGCCTTGGCCGAATCCCTCGGCTACGCGCAGGCCTGGTTCTTCGATTCGCAAATGATTTACTCCGACGTCTACGCGACCATGGCCGTCGCCGCGCAGGCCACCCGCCGGATCAAGCTCGCCACCGGCGTGGCCGTGCCCAGCACGCGCCTTGCGCCCACCATCGCCCACTCCATTGCCAGCGTGGCGCAACTCGCGCCGGGCCGCGTTGAGCTTGGCGTGGGTAACGGCAACACCGCGCGCCTCACCATGGGTCTGCGTCCGGTGCCGCTGGGCGAGATGAAGCGCGACATCCGCCTCATTCAGGCGCTCCTGCGCGGAGAAGCCGCGCCGCACGACTGCGAAGGCGAAACGCATCTCGTGCAGTTGCTTCACCGGCATCACGGGTTTATCAATCTCGACCATCACATCCCGGTCACGCTGTCGGCCTTCGGCCCCAAGACCCTCGACTACTGCGGCGCCGAGTGCGACGCCCACCTCACCTGGAACGCGACGCCCGAAGGCCTCACCGCCGCCCGCGCCCGCATCGACGCCGCCGCGCTCAAAGCCGGCCGCAATCCGGCGCTCATTCCGTCCAAGAACATCAGCCCGTTGGCGGTGCTGCGCCCGGGTGAAACCCCCAGCAGCCCGCGCGTGCTGAAAAGCCTCGGGCCGTTCATCACCAACCTGCTGCACGTCATGTGTGAATGGGGCGAGAACCTGCTGCCCGGCGGCTCCTCGATTGCGGAAGTCGTGGCCCGCTACCGCGCGCACGTTGACCGCATGCCCCTCGAGCGCCGCCACCTGCTGCTGCACGAAGGCCATCTGGTCTACACCCGCGACGACGAGGAGGAATTCCTCACGCCCGCAGTAGCAGAAGCCGCCGCGATGATCGGCGAGCCAGACGCCGTGATCGAAAAAATCCGCGCGCTGGAAGCCGCCGGCCTCAAGCACTTCGCGTTTCAGGTCACCGACGACCCGGTGGGGCAGATGCGCTATTTCGCCGAGACGGTGATGAACCGGTATTGAGACGGCGCCGCCGAACGCGCTCGGCGGTGGTCACAGCGGATCCGCTGGCACCTCGTTCAGGGCGCCAGCGCGGCGGCAATCTCCCTGGCCAACTGCGCGACGGCCTGCGCGTGCGCGGCCACCAGTGCGTCGTAATCGTCTGCTTTAACGCTCACCGGCACGGCGATACGGCTAGCCCGTTGCGCGAGCGCGGCGCCGTCTTTGTCGCTCGCCACGCTCCAGCGCGCCAGCAACACCACCGCGCCGTCGCTGCCGCGGTCAAAGCGCTGCACGTCGAGCGTCACGCGCGCGGCCAGCGGCAGGCTTGATTTCCAGGGATAGTTCAGCAGCCGCACATCGGGCCGCGCGGCGGCGACTTGCTCAAACAGCGCGCGACGGAAGGATTCGGCGAAGGGCTCGGCCCAGCGCTCACGCGGCGCGAGTTCGAGCCGGTTGTCGCCGGCGCGGGTGACAATTTGCGGGCGATCGAGATAGCTGGGCAGGCTCACCGGCCCAAGCCCAATCAGCGGGCCGGTGCGTTCGCCGGCAACGGCGGCGTCGGGGCCGGCCAGGACGTAATACCGCGCAGCCGGCGTGCGGGCGCAGGCACTCAGCAAGGCCACAAGGCCAACCATTAACAACGGGCGAGCGATCTTCACTGGGCGTTCTCCGGCGCGCTCCGCCCGTGGAGCAGCGATTCGGGTTGCGTTTCGATGGCTTCTGCAAGCGCACGCAGCGCACGGGCAGCGGCGGTGGTTTCTTTCATCATCTCGTTGAGGTTAACCGCGGAGGACGAGTCTTCGCCGGCGGTCTCGCGCAGCGCCCTGGCGGTGGCGGCGAGTTCTTTGCTGGCCTCGGTCAGGGCGAGGATGGGGCCGGCATCGGGGCGCGTGAGTTTCGCGATATTGCCGGCGCTTTCATCGATACGAACCAGGGTTTCGCGCCCGGCGCGCAGCGTGCTGGCGGCTTCGGTCAGCGCATCGCGGCTGGTGCGCAGCGTAGCTGCCGATTCCTGCAGGACAACGCGGGTGTCATCCGCCAGCGTTGAGCTGCGATGGCTAAGGCTATCGGTCAGCGCCTGCAGATTTGCCAGCGTGGCGTCGAGGTTTTTGAGCGCGCTGGCCGCCTCCGGCGCAGACACCAGTTGGCGGATGGAGTTTGAAATCACCGACACATCGTCCAGCAGTTTTTCGATGTTGAGCTTGTCGAGCTTGTTCGCGAACTCCTGCACTTCGGTCGGCAGCGTGGGGATTTCGGCTTCGCCTTTGCGGCCATGCAAATCGGCCGGCTTTTCGGGATAAAAATCGAGGTCGATGTAGAGCTGGCCGGTGAGGAAGCTCCAGGTTTTAAGGCGCGCCCGTAGACCGTGGTCGAGCAGCGCCTGACGGCCGCCGAGTTCTTCCAACGAGGCTTGGCCGCCTTCCAGATGTTCGAGCGACGCCGAATCGGTCCGAATCTTCACCGGCACCAGCACCGCGAACGATTCCTTGTCGATCGACAGCCCGATGCTTTCCACGCTGCCGATCTTTACCCCCCGAAACACCACCGGCGACCCTACCTGCAAGCCGGTCGTGGAGCCCTCGAAGTACAGCGTGTAGGTGGGCCGGTCGCGCCAGAAGCTACCGTCTGCCAGCAAGATGATGGCCAGCAACAGCAGCCCGGCCCCGCCCAGCACAAAAGCGCCGATAAGTTTGGGATCCGCTTTGCGACTCATGGTTGTCCCCGTTGCAGGAAATGACGCACTTGGTCTGGGCCCTCTTTAAGCAGAAGTTTGGGGTCGCCGGCCGCAATCATCGTGCGGGTTTCGGCATCGAGAAACACGGAATTATTGGCAATCGCGAAAATGCTCGGCAACTCGTGCGTGACCAGCACGACGGTGGCGCCAAGGCCGTTGCGAAGCTCGAGGATGAGTTCATCCAGACGCTGCGAACTGAGCGGGTCTAGTCCCGCAGACGGCTCGTCAAAGAACAGGATCTCCGGATCCAGCGCCATCGCCCGCGCCAGCCCCGCGCGTTTTTTCATGCCGCCGCTGATCTCCGACGGATAATAGTTCTCGAAGCCCGCCAGCCCCACCAGCGCGAGCTTGAGCGCCACAATCTCCGCCACCACTTTTTTGGGCAGGCGGGTGAACTCGCGCAGCGGCAGGGCCACGTTCTCGGCCAGCGTGAGCGAACTCCACAGCGCGCCGGCCTGAAACAGCACGCCAAAGCCGCGCCGCAAGTTGGCCTTCGCCTCGTCGCTCGCCGCCCAGTAGTCCACCCCGTTAAAAAGAATCGAGCCCGCCAGCGGGCGATTAAGCCCAATCATTTGTTTGAGCAGCGTGCTCTTGCCGCAGCCGCTGCCGCCCATGATGACGAAAATATCACCCCGGTTGATGGTGAAGTTGAGATCACGCTGAACGACCGTGGTGCCGTAGCCCATGCTCAGATTGCGCACTTCGATATGTGGCTGCGCGCTCATCAGATGCCGATCTTCTGGAACAGGATGGTGAGCAGCGAGGCCGCCACGGTGATCAGCACAATCCCGAGCACCACCGCCGAGGTCGTGGCCTCGCCTACGGCCTGCGCGCTCCGTCCACACTGCATGCCGCGCAGACAGCCAGCAAAGGCCACCAGCGCGCCATACACCGTGCCCTTCATCACGCCCACCAGCACGTGGGTGATGCTGAGCGCGTTGACGGTTTCGTTGAAGTATTCGTACATGCCGATGTGAAACACGCCGGTCGCCACCAGCATGCCGGCGAAGCATCCCACCACGCCGGAATAGAGCGTGAGCAGCGGCACCATGGACACCAGCGCCAGCATGCGCGGCAGAACCAGATAATCGATGGGCGACACACCCAGCGTGCGGAAGGCGTCGATTTCCTCGTTCACCTGCATGGTGCCGAGTTGCGCCGCGTACGCCGCGCCGGTGCGGCCCGCGAGAATAATGCCGGTCATGAGCGCGCCCACTTCGCGCACCATGCCCAGGCCCACCAGATCCGCGATGTAGATTTCGGCCCCGAACAGCGCCAACTGCACCGCGCCCATGTAAGCCAGGATAGTGCCCACCAGAAAGCTGATGAGCGACACCACGGGCAGCGCGCGCACCCCGGCGTCTTCGATGAGGTACCAAAGATCCTGCCGCCGATAGCGCGCTTTGCCTCGCAGCAGCCGTTGGCAGGACAACACGATTTCGCCCACGAACTCGACCATCGCCGGCAAGTCATGCCACAGCCGCAGACTCGCCTCGCCCACGCCTTCCAGATAGCCCTTCGGCGCCGGCTCGCCCCGCGCATCGGCGCGCGCCGGCACCGCAAATGCGAGCGCCAGCAGGCGGCGCAGGCCGTCGGGCAAATCACGCTGATCAACTTCGATTTCGCGCCCGCCGCAATGGCGCAGCAGCGCGGCCAGAAACGTGGCGACGCTGGAATCCCACACGCCCAACTCGTTGCCGACCAGCGTCACCCGTTCGGCTTGCGCCAGTTGGGGTGCAATGTCATTGAAGAACGGCACCTCGGCCCGCAAGGACCAGTCGCCCCGGAGAATTACCCGGGGTTCGCGCGGATCGCCTTCAATGCTGAGCTGGGCAGGGGTCATGACAGGATCAGTTTACGCGGGCTTGTTACCGTAGAGCCGCGACGAGTCGAAGGCCGCGGCAGATTTTTCGGCACCGGGCGCCGGCCGAATCGCAAAGCACTGATGAATGCGCGGATTGCGCGCGAAGTCGACCGGCAGGGTGCGCGCGCTCCAGTCTTCTATCTGCGCGCCCGGAAAGGCGCTCGTATCCAGCTTGAAACGCCGCAGATTGGTGGAGAACACCAACATGCCGCCGGGCCGCAGGCGGCGCAGACTTTGCTGAATCAGAAACTGATGGTCGCGCTGCACATCCAGCGTGTCTTCCATCCGCTTGGAATTGGAGAAGGTGGGCGGGTCGAGAAAAATCAGCCCGCAGGGTGAAATGGGCGCCTCCACCAGCCAGCGCATGCAGTCCGCCACCAGCACCTGATGCTGATACACCGGAAAGCCGTTGAGCGCGAGATTGCGCCGCGCCCAGCTGGTGTAGGTGGCAGATAAATCGACCGAGGTCGTGGTGCGCGCGCCGCCAGCCGCGGCATGCACGGTGGCGGTGCCGGTATAGGCAAAGAGGTTCAGAAAATCCTGACCCTGCGCGAACTCGCGGATAAGGCCACGCGTGACGCGATGGTCGAGAAAGAGCCCGGTGTCGAGGTAATCCCGCAGGTTTACCAGTAGCCGCAGACCGTCTTCCTGCACTTCAATAAAGTTGCCGGCCTCGGCCTGTTTCTCGTACTGCGCCGCGCCGCGTTGCCGTTCGCGACGTTTAAACACAATCCGCTCCACCGGCACGTCCAGCACTTCCGGCAGCACCGACAGCGCCTCGTCCAGTCGCTCGCGGGCGCGGGCTTCTTCGATGGTGGAAGGCGCGGCGTATTCCTGCACGTGCAGCCAGCGTTCGGCGCTTTCGTAGACGTCGATGGCAATCGCGTACTCGGGCATATCGGCGTCGTACAGCCGATAGCAGCCGATCGCCTCGCGCCGCGCCCAGCGCCCGATTTGCTTTACGTTCTTGCGCAGGCGATTGGCAAACATCTCCGCGCCCGGCGAGCGTTCTTCCTGCTTGGCCATGCGCGCCTGCGCCCGCGCCACCCGCGCACTGCCCGGCGGCGCCTGCGGCGCGAAGGCCGCGGCCTCCACGTGAATCCGCAGGAGTTTGCATTCGAGCGCGCCGTTGAACAGCGCGTGCGTGCGAAACGCCTTGAGCCCGAGTTCTAGCCCCAGCCCCGCGTTGCCGGTAAAAATGGCCGCTTCCCAGCCCGCAAAACGCTCGCGCAGCGTTTGTCCAAGCTGGCGATACAGCGTTACCAGTTCAGCATGTTCGCCAAGACGCTCGCCGTACGGCGGATTGCAGATAAAAAGCCCGGGCTGGCCGGCCGGCGCATTGGCCTCGCTGATCTCGCAGCGCTCCACGTGCACCACGCCGCGTAAGCCCGCGCGCTCGATGTTGTCCCAGGCCACATGCACGGCGTCCGGGTCGAGATCAAAGCCCACGATGGGACCAATCTGCCCGAGCTTCGCCGCCTGCCGGGCGCGCGCTTCGTCGAGCAGCGTGGCCCACAGCGCGGCGTCGTGGCCCCCCCAGCGCGCGCAGCCGCAGACTTCGCGCAGCAGACCGGGGGCGAAGTCGAGCGCGATCAGCGCGCCTTCAATGAGCAAGGTGCCCGAGCCGCACATGGGGTCGACCAGCGGTGCCCCTTTCGCGGCCAGCGCCGGCCAGCCGGCGCGGAGCAAGAGCGCGGCGGCGAGATTTTCTTTCAGCGGCGCCGCGCCCTGCGACAGGCGATACCCCCGGCGATGCAAACTGCCGCCACCAAGGTCGATGGCCAGCTGCGCCTGATCGCGATCGATGTGCACGTTAAGCCGCACGTCCGGGCTGTGGGTGTCGACTTCCGGGCGCAGGCCCTGCGGCGTACGCAGCGCATCCACCACGGCGTCTTTGGTGCGCTGGGCGATGAAGTGGGTGTGGGTGAGGGCCGAGCGCGTGGATACGGCATCGACCGCCAGCAGCCCCTGCTCGTTCAAGTGCTGCGTCCAGTCGACGGCTTTGACGCCGGCGTAGAGCTGCTCGCCGTCGGCCGCCGGGAAACGGGCCAGCACCAGCAGCACGCGGTTGGCGACGCGCGACCACAAACACGCGCGATAGCCGTGCGCCAGCGGGCCGCGAAACGCCACGCCGCCGATGGTCTCCTTGCAGTCTTCGATACCGAGCGCACGCAGTTCGGCGAGGAGCAGGTCGGTGGTGCCGCGCGGGGCGGTCGCAAAAAATTCGAGGGCTTCGGTCATCGTGCGCTTGAGTCTCGGGAACGTCGCGCCTGGCGCGTGTCCGGGTGGCGGGGTGGGCCCAATGCCCGGCCCCGCCGCAGGGTTATTTCTTCAATTCGCGGGTGGTGTTGGCCGCGCCGGTGGTGCCGCGATTCAGTCGTGTCTTGGTCATGGTGGCCTCGCGCGGCGTGCCGTAGCGATTCCACAAATCCGGGCCGATGGCGGTCAGGCCGCCGTCCACCACAATCGCTTCGCCGGTAACAAAGCCGGAGTCCTCGCTCGCCAGAAACAGCGCGGTCCCGGCAATATCGGCACCCCGTCCGTGATGCGGCCAGGGCTGCATGTTGTCCATGAACTGGCCGGCTTCTTCCAGCGTCTTCTGCGACGGATGGGTGAGGCCGGTCAGAATGAAACCCGGGCAGATCGCGTTCACGCGAATGTGGTCGGGGGCGAGCTGGACCGCCGAAGCGCGGGAAAGATTCACCACCGCCGCCTTCGCCGCCGAATAGGCCAGCGGACCGCAGCCGCCGCTCAAACCGGCGACCGACGCGGTGTTGATAATGGAACCGCCGCGACCCTGTTCGCGAAACACCCGCGTGGCGTGTTTGATGCCGAAGAACACCCCCTTCACCAGCACGTCGAAGGTGTAGTCCCATTCGGCTTCTTCAAGTTCCCACACCGGGCCAATCGCCCCGCCCACGCCGGCGTTGTTGAAGATGATGTCCAGCCCGCCAAATTCGCTCACTGCCAGCGCCACGGCGGCGGCGACATCGGCTTCTTTCGCCACGTCGGTCTTGATGAAGCGGGCGTTCGCGCCAAAGCCGGCGGCGGTCAGATCGCTCAGGGCTTTGGCCCCGGTGGCGTCGTTGAAATCGGCGATGATGACCTTCGCGCCTTCGGCCAGAAACCGCTCCACGGTGGCGAGGCCCATGCCGCCCGCGCCGCCGGTAATGACCGCTACTTTGTCTTTCAATCGCATCGCTGCCGCTCCTCGGAATCGTTTTTAGGGGTGAACACGTTGGGCGGCAGACTACCAGACGCCCGCCGGCTTGCCCTCACGAAGTCGTCTGCGCGCTGGTGCCACACTGCGTGCAGTAGCGAAAGAATACGTTTTTGCGCGTGTCGCAGTGGCCGCAGTGATCGAACAGGCGCAGGCCGCAGTGCGCGCAAAAATCCGGGCGCAGATCGACCGTGGCCAGAATGGCGCGCTCGCAGCCCGGACACACGCTGGCCGCCATTTTTTTCAAGGCCTCGTCGCTGGTGAGTGCCTGTCGGCGCTCGACCTCGGTTTTCTGCTCCACCGCCCGCCGCGCCGCCAGGTATTGCCGCATGGCGCGAATCGCGTAGTGCCCCACGATGCCGGTCAAGAGCACGCCCACGCCGTAGCGCACGTAGCCGCCATAGCTCGGCAAATACGGCACCAGCTCCACAAAAAACGTAAACAGCGCAAACAGCACAAAGCCGCGCATCAGCGGCCAGTACTCGCTACGACGCTGACGGGCAAGCAACCAGCCGGCAATCGCCAGCAGAGGCAGCGTGAGCGCGAGGCGAATACCGAACACATGGAGTTCGCGCCAGAAAGTGGCGCGGTCGAAGTCGGCACGCGCAGCGTCCAATGTGGCCGCCACCACGCGCTGCTGCTCGGACAGACTTTGCGCCCGCGACAACTGCCCGGCTTCCAGCGCTTCGACGCTGAGTTCACGCTCGCGCTTACGGGCCTGCAGGGCGTCCAGCGCGTGGGTGCGTTTAAGCACCTCGGGATCTTGCGCCGGGTCGGTGGTGGCGGTGCGCGCGGCGATCCAGTTGCCGTAGGCCTCGGCGGCCGAGTCGTAGGCCTTGGTGGCGGCATCGCGCTCGAGCCGCGCGCGCGCCAGATGATCGTTCACCCCGGAATCGTCGTGCTGAAGTTGCGCAATGCGTTCGCGCGCGGTGGCGAGCGCGGTCTGATCGGCGAACTGCTCCAGCGTGATGGCCTGCTCGAGCCGCGGCAGATCGCCCACCACTTTGCCGCCCAGTCCGCAGAGAAAACTGGCGAACAGCAGGGACACCGCCCACATCAGCAGCGAGAACGCCTGCTCGGGAACACGCATGGATTTGAACATCGGAAATGCCTCGGTTGTCAGCGGTAGGACGTGCGTGGCGCGCTAGGGGCGCTGGCCCACGGCCTGTCGCACACCGGGATAGTGCGGTTGGTCGATGAGCGCCTGCTGCACCACAGTCTCGCGCAGATGCGCGACGAGCGCCGCATCGTCCAGCGCCAAGGTACCGGCGCGCAGTCGCTGCACCAGCTGCCAGCGCAGGGCGGTGAGCGCGCCATGCTCGCCCAGTAGCGCCGTCAGTCGCGCGTGCTCATTCGCTTGCAGGCCCGCGCCGTGGCGCATCTCGCGTTCCACAATCTCCAGCGAGTTGGCCGCCACCCGCGCCAGAAAACGTGCCCGCTCGCTGCCTTCCGCGGCCGCTTCACCGCGCAGGAATTCCCGCACGCTTTGCAGGAGCTCGGCGGCGGTGGGCAGTTCGTCTGCGGCCTCAGCGGGCGGGGCAAAAGGCGTGACCGGGCCGGGCAGCAACAAATTCACGCAGTCGACCTGACATTCAGACGAGCGCCGCCCAATTGCCGGGCGCTCGACGGTGCGGTCCGGGCCGTGCCGCCAATGGTCGGCCATCAACAAGCAGCCCACCGCCCACCAGAACGAACCGAACACTTCCCAGAAGCGCACATGCGTCGGATCGATTTCGCGGCCAGAGACGGCTGCGTAGCCCGCAAACAGATCGGCGTAATGGCCGAATCCGCCCACCGGCAAATCCGCGCGCCCGAAGCGCCACGAGGCCGTGCACAGCCAGCCCAGGTCGCGCATGGGATCGCCCAGATGCGAAATCTCCCAGTCGAGCACGCCCACCACGCCGCTGGCGTTAATCATGAGATTGCCGTTACGGAAATCGGCGTGCGTCAGCGCCGGCGTGACCGACGGCGGCAAATTCGCCAGCAGCCACTGTGCGGTGTAATCGATCATCGGCTGCGGGGTGTTGAGCGCCTGATATTGCGCCCAGGTCTGGCGGACCAGCGATTCGGCCGGCGCCACGCGCAGATGCGCATCGAGCCCGGCCTTGATGGGATCGATGGCGTGAATCCGCGCCAGAATTTCTCCGCACTGCCGGGCGAGTTGCGCCCGCGCACCGGCCAACTCCGGCGCCTTCACAATGCGATGGCCGAGCGTTTCTCCCGCCAGCCAGCGCATGACATAGCCTTCGCCCAAGCCGTCTTCGGGCGCGAGTTCGGCCACGATCTCTGCCACCGGTACGCCGGCCGCAGCGGCGGCGCGAATCACCCGCGCTTCAACGCGCGGGCCAATCTGCTCCACCCCTTCGGGATTCGGCGCGCCGCCCGGCGTGCGCCGCAAGGCGAGGCGGCGCGGGCCATCGACGGTGTCGACCTCCAGCCGGTAGCTTTCCTGACTTGCCCCGCCCGACAGCCGCGCACATTCACGCACGGCCAGAAAGCCGGGCAACTCGCGGGCCAGCGCGCGCGCGGCCCCCGCGCTGAAATCTTCACCGGTCATGCGGGCTCAGTCCTCGTGCACGCCCTTCGGCGCACGCTGGGCCATAAACCCGAAGAGGTAACCGGCCACGCGGCGCATCTGGATTTCCTCCGCGCCTTCGGTAATCCGATAGCGCCGGTGGTGGCGATAGATGTGCTCAAACGGTTTATGCCGCGAGTAGCCCATGCCGCCGTGAACCTGCATCGCGCGGTCGGCCGCCTCACAGCACAGGCGATTGCCCCAGTAGTTGCACATCGAGACTTTGTCCGACACCGAGAACGCGCCGTCGCGGTCCATCAACCAGGCGGTTTTGTGGATGAGCGCGCGGAGCATTTCGCACTGGGTCTGGAGTTCGACCAGCGGAAACTGAATGCCCTGATTGGAGGCCAGCGGCTTGCCGAAAGGCTTACGCACTTTGGCGTAGGCCACCGCTTCGTTCACGCAAAACTGCGCCGCGCCGAGGCTGGAGGCCGCCTGCCGGATCCGGTTTTCGTTGAAGAAGTGCTGCACCACCTGCAGGCCGCGCCCCACCTGACCGAACACCGCGCTGCCCGGCACGGAGACGTCCTTGAACGTGACGTGGCCGTGGTCGGTCGGCATGTTGAAAGTCCAGAGCATTTCCTCGACCTTGAAGCCCGGCGAGTTGGTGGGCACGAGGAAGGCGGTGATGCCGTCGCCGTCACCCGCCTTGCCCGAGGTCCGGGCAAAGATGAGGTCGTGGGTGGCGGTATGAATGCCGGTGTTCCAGGTCTTCTCGCCGTTCAGCACCCAGCCGTCGCCGCGCGCCACGGCGGTCGACTCCATGTGCGTGGCGTCCGAACCGTGCGCGGGCTCGGTGATGCCGAAGGCAAACATCTGCGTGCCGCTGGCAAGCGGCTCTACCCATTCGGCCTTCTGCGCTTCGCTGCCGTAATGGAGCATCAGCAAGAGTGAGATGTTGTTGCCCACAATCGCGTGCTCGTTTTGCAGGTCGCAGTGCAGACCGAGACCCTTGCTGGTGAGGTGCTCGCGGATCACCGCCATGCCGAGATTGGTGCCGTCGCGGCCGCCGAACTCGCGCGGAAAGGGATAACGAAAATGGCCGGCGGCGTCGGCGCGGCGCTTGGCTTCGGCCAGCAGCGCTTCCCACTCATGGCGCGGCAGGCCGCCGTTGTCCCAGTCGGTGCGCGCATGTTCGCGGCGATGGTCGAAAAAGCGGATGTTGTCGTCCTGCTGCTCCAGCGGTTTGATCTCACGCTCGATGAAATCGTCCAGTTCCAGCAGATAGGCCGCGAGTTCGGCCGGGATGTCGAAGTCCATAGATGCGCCCCGCGAGTCGTTGTGGTGTGGCAGTGGCGACAGTGTACTAACCTCGCGCGCCGGCCGCCTCGCTGGCTACACTGCGGGGCGTTTCAATCCGGCATGCACTGCGATGGCGAAAAAAGACCGACACGTCAGCGAAACCCCCGCCACGATGTGGCTGCGCCAGCACCAGATCGCGTTTAGCGAACACGTCTACGAGTATGTCGACCACGGCGGTACGGCGGAGTCTGCGCGCCAACTGGGCGTCGACGAGCACAGCGTGGTGAAGACGCTGGTGATGCAGGACGAACGCACGCAGCCGCTGGTGGTGCTGATGCACGGCGACAAACAGGTGAGCACCAAGAATCTGGCGCGGGCGATCGGCGTGAAATCGGTGGAGCCCTGCAAGCCGGACGTCGCGCAGCGCCACAGCGGCTATCAGGTGGGCGGCACGTCACCGTTTGGCTTACGCAAGGCCATGACGGTGTATGTGGAAGCCGGTGTGCTTGAGCTGCCGCAGATTTATATCAACGGCGGACGGCGCGGTTTTCTGGTGGGGATCGCGCCAACGGTCTTGATCGAGGCGCTGGGCGCGAAGCCCGTGCACTGCGCGCTGTAAAGGCACACCACGCGCCACCTGCGCGTCTTCGCTCGACACAGGCTTCAAGGAGGTTTCAAGCATGTACGCCACCCCGACCGCCGCCATCGACCCCACCCGCACCGCCATCATCATGGCGAACAGCGGCGAGCGGGTGAGCTATGGCGAACTCGATGCGCGCTCGAATCAACTCGCGCATTTGCTCCGCGCGCACGGGCTCGGGTTTCGCGATCACTACGCGGTGTTCATGGAGAACCACCCGCGCTACTTCGATGCCTGCGGCGGCGGTGATCGCGCCGGGCTTTACTACACCTGCATCAATGCGTTTCTGAAAGCCGACGAACTGGCCTACATCCTCGACAACTGCGAGGCGACGCTGCTCATCACCTCGGTGGAAAAATTACCCATTGCGCTGGCCGCCCTGCCCGACTGCCCGCGCATTACGCGCTGCCTGGTGGTGGGTGACGGACAGGCGCCGCGCATGGTCGGTCACACGCTGATCGAGGACTACGCGAGCGCACTGGCGCGCAATCCGGTAACGCCGCTGGCCGACGAGCGTCTGGGGATCGCAATGCTCTATTCCTCCGGCACCACCGGGCGCCCCAAAGGCGTGATGCGCCACTTGCCGGAACAGCCGCCCGGAGAGCCGCTGCCGGTGATGCGCTTCGTCAGCCAGCTGTGGCGCTATCGCCCCGGCATGGTTTACCTCTCGCCGGCGCCGCTGTATCACGCCGCGCCGCTCACCGCCGTCGGCATGGCCATTCGTCAGGGCGCGACGGTGGTGGTGATGGAGCGCTTCGAGGCCGAACATTTTCTGGCGCTGGTGGCGCAATTTGGCGTGACCCATTCGCAGCTGGTGCCCACCATGTTCAGCCGCATGCTGAAGCTGCCCGCCGAAGTCCGCGCACGCTATGACCTGTCGACCCTGGAATGCGCGGTGCACGGTGCGGCGCCCTGCCCGCCGCAGGTCAAGGCACAGATGATCGATTGGTGGGGCCCGATCGTTCTCGAGTACTACGGCGCCACCGAAGGCCTCGGCTTCGCGGCCTGCGACAGCGCGGAGTGGCTGGCGCATCGCGGCACCGTCGGGCGCGTGTTGATGGGCGAACTACACGTGCTGGACGACGCGGGACAGCCGGTGCCCACCGGCACACCCGGCACGCTGTGGTTCAAGAGCCCGGTGATCTTTGAGTACTTCAACGCGCCCGAGAAAACCCGCGACTCGCGCTCGCCCGACGGCAGCCTCTGCACGGTGGGCGATATTGGCTATGTGGACGACGACGGCTTTCTCTATCTCACCGATCGCGCGAGCTTCATGATTATTTCCG
>CAMCQE010000085.1 GCA_945876945.1 Klebsiella pneumoniae | reverse complement strand
GCGCGGTGGGCGGCGAGCCTTCGCAAGCGCCGCGCTGGCACCCCTTGCTCGAGGCCCATTCGGCCAAGCGGCAAACCACTGAGGCGGCCGAAGGCTTGGCCAGCTTTGCCGAAAAGCGCCCCGCAAACTGGGCGCCCGGGCGATGACCGATCCGCGCTGGCAGGTCGTGGCCCGGCGCGCCTTCAGCGGCCTGATGGCGCTGGGCGCGCTGGTGCTGGCCGTGATGTTTTCGCTGGTGGTGCTCGGGGTGCTGCTCGGGCTTGGCCTGATAGTCAGCGGCTGGTGGTGGTGGAAGACTCGCGCGCTACGACGCGTCTTGCGGGAACAACGGGCGGCGGCACAGTCCGCGACCCGCCCGGCGCAGGGCGTGGTGATTGAGGGCGAAGTGGTGCGTGAGGCGTCTGATGTGCCCCAACTGCCGCGCTGATCTCAGTCCAAATCGGGGGTGAGCTGGAGCGCGGCATGAATTTGTTCCAGCAAGGCCGCGTGACGCAGCGGTTTGCGCAGAAACGCGCGAATCCCCAGTCCGAGCGCCGCCTTTTCGTCCATGACCGCGCTGTGGCCGGACACCAGAATGACGGGCAGGCCGGGTTTGAGGGGCATCAGGCGGGACGCGAGCTGGTCGCCGGTCAGGCCGGGCATGGTCTGGTCGGTGACCACCAGATCGAAGTGGCCCGGATCGTCCTCGAAGGCTTTAAGCGCGGCTTCGGGGGAGGTGAAGACACTCACCGTATAGCCTGAGAGTCCAAGCAGTTCGCTCATGAAACCGGCCACGGTGGGTTCATCATCGACCACCATGATGTGGGCGGTCGCGGCGCTGAGTCGATGCTCGGCGGACGGCTGCGTCGGGGTTTCCTCGACGGCGTCCGCACTGACCGGCATGAGCAGGCGGAAGCGCGTGCCTGCGCCGGGTCGGCTGTCGAGCAGGATATGCCCGCCCTGTCGATGCACGATGCCGTGCACCATCGCGAGCCCCATGCCCGAGCCCTTGCCCTGCGCTTTGGTCGTAAAGAACGGCTCGAAGATCCGCAAACGCGCGTCCTCGGGGATCCCTTCCCCAGTGTCTTCCACGGTCAATGCCACAAACCGTCCCGAAAAATTCTGATGGCAGGAGGCGCAGGCCACCGGCTCAAGTTGGACCGGTGCCGCGCTCACGGTAATCACGCCGTTCCCGTTGGTGGCGTCTCGTGCATTCACGCAGAGATTCACCAGCACCTGCTGAAATTGCACGGCGTTGGCCATCACAAGCGGCAGGTTGGAGGCCCTATTCAATTGCATGTTCACGCTGCTCGGCATGGCCGGGCGCAGCATGCGCAGGGACTGTTCGATGATGGGGCCTATGGCGGTGGCCTGCACGGCCACGCTTTCGCCGCGACTGAACGCCAGCAGCTGGGCCACCAGATCCCGCGCGCGCTCACCGGCGGTGACCACTTCGTTGAGATATTCGGCGAGTTTGGGCGGACTTGTGCTGGCGTAGCGCTGCATGGCCAAGCCCGCGTAGCCCAGAATGCTGCCAAGGATGTTGTTGAAGTCGTGGGCGATACCGCTGGTGAGCATGCCGATCGACTCCATTTTTTGCGCCTGTCCTAACTGGGTCCGCAAGCGCTCGCGGTCGTGTTCGGCTGATTTCCGTTGGCTCACATCAATGGTCACGCCGGAAAACATCACCAGTTCGCCGCGCTCGTCAAAGATGCCGCGGGCGCGCGTCTCCACCCAGCTTTCACGTCGCCTGCCCCAGCACAGACGATGCTCCAGCGTAAACGAGGAGCGGCTGCCGGTGGCCGCTACTTCGGCGAAGGATTCCGACAAGGCGGCCAGCTCATCGGGGTGGATGAGTTCCAGAATGCGCTCCATCGGACTTTCTTCCGGTGGTTTGCGACGCATGCCGTCGTCAGCGCGCGAGCGCATGAAAGAGTCTTTCGCCAGATCCCATTGCCAGAAGGTCATCCGGGCGGAGGCGAGCGCCAGATTGAGCTGCGCCTCACTGTTGCGCAGCCGTTCAGCCTCCGCCCGACGGTGGCTGATGTCGGTCACATGGCCGTGCCATAAGGTGCCATCGGCATCCTGTACGGGATTGGCGTGCGCGTAGAGCAAGCGCGTTTGGCCATGCGTGGTTTGCACCCGAAACTCTACCTGCAAGGGCAGATGCGTCTCGGCGGATTCCTGCAGTTGACGCATCGCCTCCTCCAGATCCGCAGGCAGGACCACCGCCTGCAAACGGGACGCGTCGGCCTTCACTTCGCTCGGCGCGACCCCAAACAGTTCCAGGATGCCCTCGCTGGCGTAAGGCATTTCCAGATGCCCATCCGCGCGTTGCCGCAGCTGGAACACCATGCCGGGGACCAGTCGCGAGAGCTGTTTAAGCCGCTCTTCGCTGATGTCGCGGGCGCTGGCGGCGTTGCTTTCAGTGGTGATATCCCAGGTGCAGCCCAGCAGTTGCGCGGGTTGACCTTGAGCGTTCCGCACCAGACGGCCGACCGAGCGCAGTTGGCGAATCTGCCCCGCCTCGTCTTGTACGCGGAAGCGCGGGGTATAGGGGGTGCCGTCCTGCAACAGACCGCGCTGCGCATTCATCAGGACCTCGAGGTCTTCAGGCACCACGCAATCCAGAAACGCTTGCTGGGTGTGGCCGTTCGCGGTGGGCGTCAAGCCATAGAAGGACGCCCAGTTGGGAGAGGTCCGCAAGGCACCGGTGTGGAGGTCGCGTTCCCACAGCACGATCCCGGCGGATTGCACGGCCATATCCAGCCAGGACTTATAGGATTGAAGTTCCTCGGCGGCACGCGTGGCCTCGGTCACATCCAGCACAAAACCGTAAGCGCGGGGTCGTTCCTGCTCCACGATGTTCCGATAGCGAATCTCCAGCGTCCGCAGTTCGCCATCCGGGCGCTGGATCCGGTAGCGGATCAGATGGTTCGCGGTATCTCCGTAGCGGTCCGGGGTGACGGCCATCGCCTGTCCATGTCGGTCGAGGTCCTCGGGCAAGATGCGGGCGCGGATTTCATCGTAATGCCAAGGCCCTTCGGGACGCGTCAGGCCGTAAATCTTCGCCAGCGACGCGGAACCGATACCGATGCTGGTTTCCAGATCGCGCTCAAACCAGCCCATTTGCGCGTAGCTCATGGCCTCTTCGAGGCGCTGCGCGTTGGCTTGCGAAGCGCTAAGAAGCTGGAGCAGCGGATTGCTGCCAACGGCCTCAAACAGACAGTGGACACGTTTGCCCGACACGCTCGCGCCAAAAATGGGACTTATCGCGCACACCCAGGCGTCACGCGCTTGCTGGGGGAGGGTGTCGCAACGTGTTGGTAACGCCTTGCGCAGGCTTGCCTGAACCGCCTCGCGCAGGGCCAGGGCGGCTGCCGACGGTAGCAGTTGGCTGAGTGAGTTGCCGGTGAAGAGTGCCGATACCAGCGGGCCCTGGGGGACGCTGTCGGCGCGGGCTTCCAGGATCGAGAGTTCAAGCACCTTTAAATTAGCGTCAACGGTCAGCAAAAAGCGACGCGCGGCATGACAGAGCGTGGCCCACGGTCCGGGCGGCGCCGACTCCGGGGCGCTGGCGCAATGGCCCGCTGAGGGCTCTTCTGTGCCTGAACTCGACAACGCGGACTCCTGAAATTGCACCGGAACAGGTGCTGGGAAATTACCGGAAATCTAGCCCTAGTTTGGCATACTGCCGCCCATGAAGATTCAACTGATGAGCGATCTGCATCTGGAAGTCGAACCTGGATTTGTGCCGGCGCCGGCCCCCGATGCCGATGTGCTGATCTTGGCCGGCGATATCGGTGCCGCGCCGGATACCCCGATGGCGCCCCACGGCGACCTTGAGTTTTGCCTGCGCCGATTCTCGCCCAGCTTAGGCCACTGGCCGGTGCCGGTGCTCTACCTGCCCGGCAATCACGAATATGACGGACAGGACTTCGATGACTGCCGCCGCGCCCTGCAAGCGGTGTGTGCGCGGCTTGGCATCACCTGGCTGGAGCAAGCCGAAGTTGATTTTGGCGACGTCCGCGTGCTGGGCACCACCCTGTGGACCGATTTTGACGCCTTTGCCGATCGGCCGGCGCATGTGCCCGGCTCCATGACGCATAACCTGCGGGCGCGTGAAAAAGCGTTCAGGGCGGCCAATTACTATCTGGAACGCGCAGCGACCCGCCGTCATGGTCAATTGTTTGATGCTAGCGCGATGCGCGAAGAATCGCTGCGTTGCCAGCAGTGGCTGGCGGCGCGCCTGGCCCAGCCGTACGCCGGAAAAACCGTGGTGGTCACGCATTTTGCGCCCAGTCTGCGCAGTCACGACCCGCGTTACGGGCTCACGCCCGGCACGGCCGGTTTTTGTAGCGCGCTGGATGAGATGACGCGCGGCGTGGACCTCTGGCTGCATGGCCATCTGCACTGCCCGAGCGACTACTGGCTGGAGCACTGTCGCGTCGTCGCCAATCCGCTCGGCTATGCCGACACCGGCGAACAGGCAAGCTTTCAGCCGCAGCGGGTGCTGACGGTCTAGGGCTTAATGCAGGGTGCGACGGCGGGCGGAGAACTCCCGCAGCTTGGCAGTGAGCTGGGCGGCAATCGCCGGGTTAGGCGCCAGCGGTAGCGCACGTTCAAGCTCGCGCATGGCCTGTTGCTCGGCGCCCAGCGCAAACCAGCTTTCGCCGCGCGCCAGCAGGATCGGGAAGGCGTCGCTGGCCATGGTGAGCTGATAGTCGCAAATCGTGAGCGCTTCGGTGTGGTCGCCGCGCGCCACCGCCAGACTGCGCAGGTTGTTCAGCATCCGTAGCACCATTTCGACTGGCGTCGCGGGCTTCATCGCTTGCTCAACGGACACCCCGCTGGCGTTGATCCGTTCCGTGAGCGTGGCGGCTTCCAGCACTTCGAGGGTGAACGGGTCGACCGTTGCACCTGCCAGCGAGACCAGAAAATGGCCGGGGAAATTAATGCCCACGGCGCTCATTTCCAGCGCCTCCGCGACGCCGATGATCAGCGCCGCGAGGCTAATCGGAATCCCGCGCCGGGTATCCAGCACCAGCGCCAGCGCGCTGTTGGCGGGTTCGTAATACTGCTCCGCGCCCTGAAAGCCGTGCTGGCGAAGGATGGCGAGCAGGCGCTCCGGCGTCGCCTCGCGGCCAATCTCACTCGCCAGCCGGGCGATGTGTTCACGACATTGGCGCTCATCCGTTGCCGGATACACCACCTTCGAGACCAGCAAAGCGCCATCCAGCGGACTGCCGGGATTGAACCCGAAGGCGCGGAAGGCGGCTTCCAGTGATTCCACGGCGGCGGGCAAGGGTGCTCAGGCCGCGCTTAGCAAGGCTTTCACCTGTTGCACGCGTTCGCAGTGGCGGGTCTCTTCCACCCCGTTGAGGCGTAACAACTGGGCGACTTCGGCATTCGGTTCGCCCTCGGCCCAACGGTGGTATTGCAGGTCGCCTTCGACTTCGCCGGCTTCCAGCATGCCGAACAGTTCGTTCGAGGCCGGCACTTCAGTGGGCGCCATCGCGAAGAACGGATTCTCCGCCACCGGCGGCAGTTCAAACGGCTCGGCGCCGCGCAGGCGGAGCGCCTTCAACATGCGGTGCGCGTGGCCGCGTTCTTCGGCCGCGTTATGGGCCAGCAGGCTGCGCGCTTCAGGATGGTCGATGCCTTTGGCCAGAATTTCGTAGAACAGCTCGCCGATGGATTCCACTAGCGCCAGCACGATGAAATCTTCGTCGGCGAGGGTCTTTTTGCTTTTCAGGAAATCAAAGGCGGCGAAAGCATCGTTCGGGTAGCCAGCGGGCAAGGTGTACATCGTGTGCTCCTGTTTCAATTTTCAATGGGGCGGGCGAGTAATCGTCCGCACGGTAATGGACAGCGCCTGAACCCGCAACGCGGGGCAGACTCAGGTCTCCTGATAGAACAACAACAGAAAACCAATGACCAGCAGGCTGCTCGTCCACAGCACGCCGGTCAGGCGCGGGGCGGGTGGCGGCAGGCGCAGTTCGAGCCAACGTCCAATCCCGGCCAGTACCGCAAACAGCGCGATGCCGGCGTGGGAGACTTCAATCAGGAAGTCGCTTTTGAGCCCGGTTGCCACATGGGTATGCGTGAGCAATACCGCGGCGCCAACAAAGCACATTCCGGGGAAGGTGTAGCGCCACACCGTGTTGGCGAGCGCGCCGGTTTGGACCCGCCATTCCATGATGCCGATGAACAGCGGCAGCAGGCTCGCCAGCCGATGCTGGACTACCGAAGGATTGCGCAAGGTCTCGAAAAAGCCTTCATTACCTAGCGGCCAGCCGGTGGGCTCCACAATCACTTGCAGCAGCACCGCAAACGGCAGGAAGAGCAAGGGCCAGTGGCGCGCCCAGCGGGCGAGTCCCAGGCGGTCGATAATCGCGACCAGACTAATCAGCAACAACAACACGCCCGAGACGTTGTGATTGAAGTTGCTGTGCGCCTTGTCCATTTCGGTGGCGGGATTGAAGAAATCGAGCGAGGAGGCGTAGTCGGCCATCAGCGCTTCGCGGGTAGGCGGCACGAGGCGCGGCATCTTCGGGGCGAGGGCCTCGATCACTTCGCTGAGCGTGGCGCGCTCGCCGGGGAGATCGGTGGCGGGTGGCGTGGCGGCAAGGCTCGCGCCAAGCAGCATCACGGCTACCAGTGCCACCAACTCGGCTTCGATATACACGGGCAGGGTGCGTGCGAGCACGCTGCCTTCACCGCTGCGCTGCCATAGTCTGGTGTGTTTGAAGTTGAGCGCGGCCAGCGTGAGCGCCACCGACAACAGCAGCAGCTTGGCGACCACCATAATCCCGTAGTTGGTGCCGATGAGTGCGTCCCAGTCGCCCACATAACGGCTGGCGACGAACAGCCCGGCTGCAAACAGGCTGCCCACGCAGGCCAAGCCGAGCGGTGAGAAGCGCGCCAGCAAGCGAGGCCAGAGCGGATCGCCGGCCCGACCGTGAGCGGCGCAAACGGTGAGGGCAAACACGCTCCCGATCCAGATAATGGCCGCAAATTGATGGAGCAGGGTGGCGACCATCAGCGGGACGACTTCGCTAAGCCGGCTGACCGCGTGGACCACACCGGCGCCGCTCAGCGCAAACGCCCCACCGCTGAATCCCGCCCAGCGCCAGCGCGCGCGGGCCGCAGGCTGCGCGGCGAGACGCATGAGCATCACGGCAAACACCCCGGCCAGCAGCAGCCTCAGGCAGCTCAGGCGGGCAAAGCGGGTATCGAGGTATTCGAAGAAAGGCCAGCTGCTGTCGTCCTCCGCCAGTCCCCAGGGGCCGAGCAGCAGGATCGCGAGCAGGCAAGTGATGGTGGTCAACACGCCGGTTTTGGCCAGCCGGAGCACCGCACGGGTCCAGGGGTTGTCGTCGCCGGCAAGCGGACGCAGGATGAGGCCACAAAACACCAGACCGCCGAGGCTCGCGGCCATCCCGGCCAGCGCGATGGCGTGCAGCAGCACGGAAAAATAACCAGCCAGTTGGACCATGGGGTTAGCGCCCGCCGTCCAACGTAAAACGCAGCACTCCCTGAGTGGCATGACCATCCGTGGCCAGCACTTTGTACTTCAGGATGTAGGCGCCGGGGATGAGGTCCTGTGGCAGGGTACAGCGCACCACCGCGGCTTCCGGGGCGATATCGGTGAGGCGCTGCGAGCTGCCGTCGGCGCGCTCCAGTTTGAGATGCACCAGCTTCTTTTCGAGCGTGGCGTTGAATTGCAGGGCGATTTCGGGCGGCACCTTGTTCAGCGTTGCGCGATCGGTCGGGGTGGCTTTCACCACCACGGCATGCGCTTGCGCGATTTGCACCGGGCTGCCAAGCAAACTCAGCAACAGAAGGGCGGACCCAAGTCCACGGAAAAAGGCTTTTGCTGTCATGCGGCGATCATAACGGATCGAGCGCGGCCGTCGTCTGCCGGGAACGACTCGCGAGCCGTTATAGTGCGGCTTTCCCGCGCCGAGCCTTGCCCATGGCCCATGTGTTATCTGCCGCCGAGCGCAGCGCCTTCCTCGCCGAGCCGCGTGTGGCCGTGCTGTCGATCGAAGACGCCGCCCGCGCCCCCCTCATCGTCCCCATCTGGTTTGCCTGGGACGGCGCAGCCATCGGCCTGTGGATGGAAGCGAACTCGCGCAAAGCGCGCCTGCTCGGCTCCGCCGGCCGCTGCAGCCTGTGCGTGCAGGAGCCCACACGGCCCTACCGCTACGTCAGTCTTGAAGGCTGCGTGACGCAAATCGCACCAATCGACTGGACGCTGGAGTTAACACCGCTGGTGCGGCGCTATCTGGACGATGCGGACGCCGAGCGGTATCTCGCGGCGCTTGGCGGACCGGCGGAAGTCGCCGGCGATGTGTACGTCCGGATTGCGCCTGTTCGTTGGCGGGCCGAGCAGCTCTGAATACCCCCACCGCTGATTCTTCAGCTCACTGGCGGATGCTAGGCCTTGCGCTGCTGGCGCAGGTGTCGGTATCGGTGATTGTGCAGGGCGCGCCAACGCTCGCGCCCTTCGCGCAAGCCGATCTCGGGCTCACCCGCGGCGAAGTGGGGCTTTTCAACTCCGCCCTCATGAGTGGCTCGCTGGTGATGATGCTGGTCGCCGGCTGGGTCGTGGATGTCAAAGGCGAGCGCGTGGCGCTGGTGGGCGGCAACCTCATCGTGGGGGCTTTTTGTTTGTGCATGTTGCCGACCCACAGCTTCGCGGCCGCGCTCGGCGTGTTGTTTATGGCCGGTGTTGGTGGGGCGTTCCCCACGCCGGCGGGTAGCAAAACGGTCATGGGCTGGTTTCCGCCCGCCTTGCGCGGCACGGCGATGGGGATACGTCAGACCGGGATCCCCTTGGGCGGGGCGCTGGCGGCAGCGATCCTGCCGGCGATTGCGCTGGTGGCCGGCTGGCGGGTGGCGCTGGCCTGCGGTGGGCTGGGCTGCGTGCTGGCGGCGGTGCTGTGCGCGCTGGTCTATCGCAATCCGCCCGCCCAGACGCCGGCGCAGGCCAGCGCCGTTGCCTTGCCGCCGGCGCCGCAGGCGATGCGGCATATCCTGACCCTGGGCGTGGCGGGCGGCCTGCTCACGCTGGGTCAGTTCACGCTCATTACCTATCTCGCGCTGTATCTACTCGAAACCCAGAACATCGCAGTCGCGATTTCGGCCAGCCTGCTCGTGGCGGCCCAGATCAGCGGGGCCGCGGGGCGCATTTTGTGGGGGGTGGGCAGCGACCGGCTGTTTGGCGGGCGGCGCAAGCCGGCGCTGCTGCTGGCGAACCTGACGGCGGCGGTCGGGGCGCTCGTCATTGGCTGGCTACCGGCCAATACCTCGCTGTGGTTCATCGCGCCCTTGGTAGTCGTGTACGCCTTCAACGCGCTCGGCTGGCACGGCAACTGGGTGGCGCTGCTGGTGGAACTCGGCGGCAGCGCGCGTCAGGGGCGCACGGTGAGTTTGGGGATGAGCATCATGTATCCCAGCATCATCGTCTTGCCGCCGCTGTTCGGCTGGTTTGTCGACCATACGCATTCCTGGACCGGCGCCTGGAGCTTGCTCTCCCTGGTGATGCTGGGGGGCAGCGCTTTGCTGGCCCGGGTGCCGGAACGCGCCCGTGTCGCTTAATCCAGCGCTTTACCCAGCGTGCTCGCGAGCGTGGCGGGCGACGGCTGCGCGCTGACCAGGGCTTCTTTCGCGGCACGCGGGAGTTGCTTCAAGGCGTACTCCAGCCGCAGCGCCGGGCCGCGCGCGCCAATGGCGGCGCTGTAGACCAGCGTCAGGGGGCCTTTGGCGCGGAGCGCGCGAGCGCCTTTGCCCGCGCTGTGCTGCTGAACGCGACGCTCAAGGTCGGTCGTGATGCCGGTATAAAGCGCGCCGCTGCGGGTGCGGAGCAGGTACAGATGCCACACGACCGCCGCGTCGGGCATGGGCTCAGGACTTGTCGCCGGACTTCAGCAGATCCGCCAGTCCTGCGAAGGGGTTGCCGGTGCCGCGCGCCGCTTCCTTCTGCTTGCCGTTGCCGCTGCTATTGCCCGCTTCCAGCAGCCGCTGGTGTTCGTTGTCGTGGCAATACAGGCACAGCAACTCCCAGTTCGTGCCGTCCGGCGGGTTGTAGTCGTGGTCGTGATTGCGGTGATGCACGGTGAGTTCGTGCAGGTTGGTCCGGGTGAACTCGCGGGTGCAGCGCCCGCAAATCCACGGATACATTTTCAAAGCCTGGGCGCGATAGTCGCGCTCCCGTTCTTCGCGGGCGCGGCGCGCTTCGGCCACCACGCGGTCGAGTTTGTTGGTATCCATCCACTTCCTTTCCGAGGGTCTCTGACCAGAGTGTGCCAAGCATAGCCGCTCGATGCCGCAACGGTGGACGCCTACGCCCGCGCGCAGTAGCGTGCAGGCAGTTTTCCGAACGGAGTCAGCGCATGGCGGGCCAACATCCCCTTCAGTTCAGAGGCATCGACCATGTGGTGCTGAAGGTCACCAACATCGAACGCACGCTGCATTTCTACACAGCGATTCTGGGGCTCGCGCTGGAGCGGGTGATCGAAGACCTGCAAATCTACCAGCTGCGCTGCGGGCGAAATCTGATTGACCTTCAGGTCGCGCCGGCCGGCACCTCGTTGGCCCCGCGCGAGTCGCGTGGCATCGAACATCTCTGCCTCATGGTGCAAGGCGATTTTGGGGCGGTGCGGGCGCATCTGGCGGCGCATCAGGTGCCGATCGTGTGGGGTCCGCTCGAGCTTTATGGCGCCACCGGTTTTGGCACCTCGGTGTATATCCGTGACCCCGATGAGCACACCATCGAACTCAAAGCCGAATACGCCGAATATCCGCTACGCATCAGCCTGAAAGACGCGATGGCCGGCAGCACGCGTCCAACCGGCGATTAGCGCAGGGCATGACATCTCTCTGGCGGTGGATGCTCGGTGGGCTGCTGCTGGTGGGGATCGCGCTGCCGCTCCTGTTATTCAGTCGCACCCCGGCGGTTGACGGCCCCGGGCATTTCGACAGCGTGCGTGCCGCCCGTGCTCGCGCGCTCATTCGCGACAACGACCCCCGGCAGCTGCGCAACGGCGAAGAGCGCGTGCTGTTGCTAAGTGCCGATGAATTGTCGCTGTTGGTGGGCTATCTGCTGAGCGGTTTTCCCGAGGGCGCCGCCACCGTGAAGATTTCCCCGCAGGCCCTCACCGCTAGCCTGAGCTTTCGCTTGCCGCGACTGCCCTTGGCCCCCTTTCTTAATATCGTGCTTGGCTTTACGCAGACCGACGGTTTGCCAGGCCTGACGGGCATTCGCGTTGGGGCCCTGCAACTGCCGGCCAGCGTGTCCGAACTGCTGGCGCACCAGGCGCTCGACCTCGCCTACGCCGCGCTCGGCTTGAGCGATCCCGGTTCGCTGATTCGCGAAGTGGCGTTCGAGCCCGATCGGCTGCGCCTGCGCTACGAATGGCAGGATCGGGTGGCGGAGGTGTTTCGGGCGCAGATTATCCCGCCCGAGCAGAAGGCCCGCATTCGGGAGTTCCATACGCAGTTGGTGGCGATCACCGCGCGCGCGCCACGCGTGGCAAGTTTGCCGGCGCTGGCCGGGCCGCTGTTCGCCTATGCCGCAGCCAGCGCAGGCGAGCGCGATCCGGTGGCCGATAATCGGGCCGCGCTCCTGGTGCTGGCGCGCTATGTGAACGGGAGCAGCCTCGAACTGCTCTTGCCTGAAGCGTCGCAGTGGCCTAAGCCCACGCCGCTCTCGGTGCGCCTGCACGGTCGGCATGATTTAGCCCAGCACTTCCTCATTTCCGCGCTGCTCACCGCCACCGGCAGCAATGCAATCGCCAACTCGGTTGGCGTTGCCAAGGAACTCGACGATGCGCGCCACGGCAGCGGTTTCAGCTTTGTTGATTTGCTTGCCGATGAAGCCGGCAACCGGTTTGGTGAGCGCGCCACTGCGTCCCCGGAGTCCGCGCTGGCGCTGCAGCAGTTGGCCGCGAGCGGCCGCCGCGACGCCGACTGGTTGCCTTCGCCCGAGGGTTTGCGCGAACGCCTGAGCGAAACGGAATTCAGGCAGCGATATGGCGGGCTTGAAGGCCCGGCCTTTCGCGAGGTCATGCACGAGATCGGCGCCCGGCTGGACCGCCTGGCGCTTTACCAAACGGCGCCGTAGTCGGCGTCTCTACTGACCAATAACAAACAGCAAATATTCCAGGGGAGCTTTCACATGATCCAACCCATGCGCATGAATCACATTGGTCTTAGCGTGCCGGATATCGAAGCGGCCACGCGCTGGTACTGCGATGTCCTGGGCTGTTACTTGCTGGTGCCGCCGGGCACCGCCAGCAACGACGGATCGCACTTCGGCAACGTGGTGAAAGATATTTTTGGCGACCGGTTTGAGTCCGTCAAAATGGCGCATCTGTCCACCGCCGATGGCGTTGGCATCGAACTCTTCCAGTTCATCGAGCCCGCCACCAAGGTGCCCGACAACACCTTCGAATACTGGCGCGGCGGCATCTTCCATTTCTGCCTGACGGCGGTCGACATCGAAGCCACCGCCGAGCGCATCGCCGCCCACGGCGGCAAGGTCTTGAGCCAGGTCTGGAAGCTCTATCAAAACAAGGAATACAAAGCCGTTTACTGCCAGGACCCGTGGGGCACGATCGTCGAGCTCTGTAGCCGGCCGTATGAGCAGTTCTGGTCGAACCTCGCGCCGGCGCCTGAGAGCTTCTGAGTCCCTGCACATTTGGGGTCAGCGTAAAAAGCTATTCGGACTTACCCCGGCCCCAAAGTCATGAGGGGCGGCGAGCGCGCGGTCGGCGCGCGTGTGCCGGCCCGTTCAGGCTTCGACAGGCTTAGCCCGAACGGGGTTTGGGCTTGTCGGCGCACTCTGCCGTTCGCACTCAGCCTGTCGCAGTGCGCGTTGTGGCACTCGAAATTTTGATATGTGCGCATCCAGCGAGTTTTTACGCTGGCCCGTTCAGGCTTCGACAGGCTCAGCCCGAACGGGGTTTGGGCTTGTCGGCGCAATCCGCCGTTCGCACTGAGCCTGTCGCAGTGCGCGTTGTGGCACTCGAGATTTTGATGTGTGCGCATCCAGCGAGTTTTTACGCTGGCCCCAAATTCTGCTGAGGCTGGCTGAACGCCGGGTCGCAGGGTAGCCTCTCGCTTCGCTTCTACGTTCCACCGTTCCGCCGGAGGGCTCCATGCACGCGTACACGATTATTGATGTCGACACCCATGTGACCGAAGTGGCTGATTTATGGACCCGCCGCGCGCCGGCGTCGATGCGTGACCGGGTGCCGCGCGTAGAGACCGACGCCCGGGGCCGCGATTTCTGGTATCTGGGCGCCGACCGCGTGGCGCCGGTGGGCCTTACCGCCACCGCCGGCACCGGTGACTTCAAGGAGCCGCCGAAAGGCTATGCCGACATGCATCCCGGCGCTTTCGATGCGCAGGCGCGCCTTGAGTACATGGACCGCACCGGGATCTGGGCGATGGTGCTTTATCCCAACGTGGGCGGCTTCGGCGCGCAGGAATTTCTCAAGCTGCGCGACCCCGAACTCATGCTGACCTGCGTGCAGATTTACAACGACTGGCAAACCGAGTGGGCGAGCGCGGATGCAAGACGCCTGCTGCCCATTACCTCGATTCCGTTCTGGGATGTGGCCGCCTCGGTGCGCGAAATCCGGCGCTGCGCGGCGCTGGGCCATCGCGGGATTCTGTTTACCGGCGACCCGCAGTCTTTCGGCATGCCGGTCCTCGGCGACCATCACTGGGATCCGCTCTGGGAAGTGGCGGTCGAACTCGATCTGCCGGTGAGCTTTCACATTGGCTCCGGCAATATGGAAGCCGGGCTGCTGCGCGACAAGGTCAAAACCTACGGTCGCATGGCCGCGTTTGCGGGCTTTTCCGTAGAGCTCTTTCTCAACAACGGCCGCCAGCTCTGCGATCTGCTGATGAGCGGCGTGCTGGCGCGCTATCCCACTATTCGGTTTGTGTCGGTCGAAAGCGGGATTGGCTGGGTGCCGTTTGTGCTGGAGGCGATGGACTATCAGTTCCTCGGCAACCGGGTGCGCGAAGACCGGCCGGAGCTGACCCTGCTGCCTTCGGAATACTTCAAGCGCAACGTCTACGCCTGCTACTGGTTCGAACAAACCGCGCCGCGCCAGCTGCTGAGCTCGCTGAGCGTGGACAACATTCTGTTCGAGACCGACTTTCCGCATCCCACCTCGCTCTATGGCGACGACGTGAAAGCCCGCATCGAGAGCGGCTTGGGCACGGTGGATGCGGTCACGCGGCGCAAGATTTTGTGGGACAACGCGGCCGCGCTGTACAAAGTCACGCCGCCCCCGGCGCAGGTGGCTTGAAGGTGCAGCGGATTGCGGTCATTGCGGGCGACGGCATTGGCCGCGAGGTGGTGCCGGAAGGCCTGCGCGTGCTGGAAGCGGCCGCGTCGCGGTTTGACCTCAAGCTGCAGTTCGATCATTTCGACTTCGCCTCCTGCGATTACTACCAGCGCCACGGCGCGATGCTGCCGGCGAACTGGAAAGAGCAGATTGGCGGGCACGATGCGATTTTCTTCGGCGCCGTCGGCTGGCCGGCGAGCGTGCCGGACCATATCTCGGTGTGGGGCTCGATCATCACCTTCCGCCGGGAATTCGACCAATACGTGAACCTGCGCCCGGTGCAGCTGATGCCCGGCGTGCCGTGTCCGCTGGCCAATCGCCAACCCGGCGAGATCGATTTTCTGGTGGTGCGGGAAAACACCGAAGGCGAATACAGCCACATGGGCGGACGTATGTTTGCCGGCACCGAGCGCGAACTGGTGGTGCAGGAAACGGTCATGACCCGTCACGGCGTGGATCGCGTGCTGAACTACGCGTTCGAACTCGCCGCGCGCCGCCCGCGCAAAAAGCTGACCTCGGCCACCAAGTCCAACGGGCTCTCCATCAGCATGCCGTTCTGGGATGAACGCGTCGCCGCGATGGCCGCGCGTTTCCCCGATGTCGCGGTGGACCAGTTCCATATCGACATCCTCACCGCGCATTTCGTGCAGCATCCGGACTGGTTCGACGTGGTGGTGGCGAGCAATCTCTTCGGCGACATTCTGTCCGACCTGGGGCCGGCGTGTACTGGCACCATTGGCATTGCGCCGTCGGCCAATCTCAATCCGGAACGACGTTTCCCGAGCCTGTTCGAGCCGGTGCACGGCTCGGCGCCGGACATTGCCGGCCGCGGCATTGCGAACCCCATCGGGCAGATCTGGTCGGCGGCTTTGATGCTCGATTTTCTGGGGCACACTGCCGCCCATGACGCCATCCTCACCGCCATTCGCGCGGTGCTGGCGGCCGGCCCGCAACACGCCCCCTTAACGCCTGACCTTGGCGGCACCGCCAGCACCGTTGATCTTGGCCGTGCGATTGCCGCCGCGCTGGTTTAACGCTCAACCGCCCGTACGAAAGCCCTATGAACGACGACATTATCGAACGCATCGAACTTCGCCTGGTGTGGCTGGAAAGCGCCAATCAGGAAATGAGCGAAGAGCTTTATCGCCAACAACGCGAAATTGAAGTGCTGCGCCTGCGGCTCGGCAAAGTGCAGG
>CAMCQE010000084.1 GCA_945876945.1 Klebsiella pneumoniae | reverse complement strand
CATGCGTGGAATTTTCGCTTTGCGCGCTTTCGAGAACGCGCCGCATGCGATGCTCAATGACCTTGCGATTGGCAAGCCCGGTCAAGTCATCGTGCGCCGAGTGATACTGCAACTTTTCCGAGAGCTTGTAGGCTTCGTTGATGTCCTCGCAGGTCATCAACAATATGGCCTCGTTGCCTCGTCCCATCACGCGGGCAGTCTCTCTTACCCATAGGAGTTCGCCGTTCTTTTTGCGGCGGCGAATTTCCCAGCGATGCACGCGATCCGGCTCATCGAGTGCTTCGAGCAGATTGGTTTGAGCCTTGTTTTGATCCTGTTGCGCGTAGAAGCCAATGACCGGTCGGTCCTGCACTTCACTGACTTCATAACCGAAGGTGTCCACGCCAAACCGATTGGCGAGGATGACATCAAGGCTGGCGTTCAAGGTGAGGCAGGTGACCGGTGTGTGGTCGTACAGAAAATTATCGGCGTGCTGCCGTAATTTGCCCCAGTCCCGGCGCGGGCCCTCGGCGCCAACGGGCAACTGAATCACCGCCGCGGGCAGTTTTGAGGGCGACTCGTTTTCGTGCGCCTGCAGGCGCTCGGCGGTCTGTTTGAGCGAAAGCTGGGTGTGGATGCGGGCGAGCAGGATCGGCAAATCGCCGGGCTTGACGACGTAGTCGTTGGCGCCCAGATCCAGCGCTCGGGTAATGTCCTGCTTGTCATCACTGGCGGCCAGCATGATGACGGGCAGTTGCGTGGGATTGAAGGTCTTGCGCAGTGTTTGCAATACCTCATGTCCCAGCATGCCCGGCATTTGCAGGTCCAGCAGCACGAGATCAAAAGGCTGACGTTCCAGTGCGGCGAGCGCCTGAACGCCGTCTTCGGCGGTGACTACCTGATAGCCCTTGGAACTCAGGCGCATAGCAATTGCGCGGCGTATCGTCGCGTTGTCATCAACAGCGAGCACGCATGCCGAACTTGCCGACATCGGAATACCCTCCTGACGCGCTGATGCCTTTTTTTATGGCGTTTAGTGGGCGATGGCCCAGCGCGGGTGCGTTCGTGGGAATCGGTCTTGCGGAACCAACCTCGATAACGAGCGTTGCTCCAACACCGCCGCGCCGACTCCTGCTCGCTGCGGTGATAGTCGGCTAATCGGCCGTGGAGGGATAAAGTTTAGGCAGCGATGTCGACTTGGAGGCGACGGGTTTGCGGGTCGTGTTTTGATGCGTTCGCCAGGCGAGTGCGAGCGCGGCGCCATCAATCCTGGCTTGAGTGTTTCCGTAGAGTTGCGCATCAAGCGCGAGCAAGGCCGAACGCAAAGGCTCATCCACTTGCGCTGCAATCTGCCCCAGCGTGCGCGGCGGCGAGTGCGGCCACTGGCTGGCCGCCCAGGCCAACAAGGCCTCGCGGATTTCGCGCGGCTCGCCGCTACGACAAGCCGCTTCAATCGCACGAGCACCGATGGGCGTCGGGCTTGCGGGATATATCGGATCTGGATTGGGGATGCGCGCGGCGTGTCGCCACCAGAGCAACATGCTGCCGAGCCAACCCGCCAGCGCAAGCATCGCAATCCACCGCCAGAGCGACTGCGCTGGAAAATCCACCGGGACTGTCAGCGCAGGCGAGGGCACATCGGGCGCGGGTGCCGGATTGCTTGAGACGATGGCAGTCGTCACCGACGACTCTACGGGCGGAGGTGCCGTGTCTGCCGCTGGCTGCGCCGTGAGGCGAATGCTCGGGGTTCGGGCGTATTCCAGTTGATCGGTAGTGGTGTTCCACCAAGGTACTTCAACCGGCGGCAATTCAAGCTCGCCGGACTGGTTGGCAATCAAGGCCATCTTCTGGGCGAGCGCGCCGCTGAAACTCGCGTCCTGCTGCTGGTCATTGGTCTGTGGGCGCTCCGGATAGATTTTCCAGTCCCGGGGCGCAGTGACCGTGACCGGTGGTAATTGCCCCGCGGTGATGCCTTCAGCCCATAGCGTGATCGTGCGCGAAATCGGTTCGCCCACCTGCGCCTCGCGCGTTGCTGGCTGCCATTCATCCTGCAGGCGCAGTTTGCGCGCGGGTAGCCAGTGTTGCCCTGGAAAACTGGCGGGTACGGGTTTGACCTCCAGGACCAGCGCGTCAGACACCACGCGCTTGGTGGCCATCGCCTGCGCAAAGGTATCGAACAGGGAGAAGCCCCGCTTCACCACCTGCGCCGTCACTTCGGCCGGCTGGATGTTCAATTTTCCGCTGGTTTGCGGATACAGCACAAAACGTCGCTCGACCACTTCGAAGCGTTTACCGTCGCGCGTGCTTTCGTAGTGGCGATCTTCATCCAGAGGCTTCACCAGCACATCGCTCGAGAAACGCGGTTCGGAAAGCGAGGCGTTGCTGATTTCGTAGCGCCGCCACAGCCGGATCGTGTAGAGCACTTCCTGTTGCACATACGGGTTGTGCGGGGAGACCTCTACCTCCAAAAAGAGACCGTCATCGGTCGCGCTCGCGCCGCCAGCGCCGTTGGCGAGCGCCACTTGTCGCGGGGCAGATTTCAGATTGCCGAAGGAAATGGCGGGGATCACCAGCGGGCTGGCGTGCTTGGGCAAGACAGTTAAGGTCCACGCGGTGCGTCTGGTGTGACGGCCGTTGATCAACTCGATAGCGGTTTGCTGGTTGCGACCGAGAACCTGAAAGTCGGCCTCAAGGGCGGAGAAATCCGGGTCCTGGTCGACCGCCCCTGCGGTCTCGAAGGTCAATTGGAACGATTCGTTGGCCTGTGGCGGATCGGGCTCAACCCGCAGGCTCACCCCCTCGGCGTGAGCCGCCCATCCGCAGATCAGCAGTATTCCGGCGAGCAGCCATCGGCCTACCATGCGTCTTCACTCCCTGCTTGCCCGCCATACTGGCGCTGGTACTGATACTGAAATTTGCGGCGCCAAAGGCCGCCCGGATCGTCCGGGACCTGTCGCAGCCACTGTTCGGACGAGAGTTTCTCCTCGCTGTTGCCCTCGGCCGCCGCTTGCGCAGCCTGTTCGGCTGCCTGTTTCCGCTGCTCGTCGTTCATCGCGGCATTACCTTTGCCTGCTCCCTCGCGACCAGATTGAGCGTCCTGTTGCGCTGACTGCTCTTTGCCAGACTGCTGCTCGTCGGAGGCTTCGGACTGCTGTTCCTGACCGGCTTCCTGGCTTTCCTGTTGCCCGTCGGTGGGCTTGGATCCGTTTTCTGCCTCACCTTCGCCTTGCTGGCCTTGCTGCTCGTCCTGTTGCTCGGGTGATGGCTGGTCTTTCTCCGATTGTTCTTGCTCGGACTCCTCGTCCTGCTGGCGCAGAAGGTCTTCAATCAGGGATTTGTTGAACCGCGCATCATCGTGCTGCGGGCTTTCTTTCAGCGCCGCGTCGTAGGCGGCGAGCGCTTCCTTGAGTTGTCCCTGACGGGCCAGCGCATTGCCCAGGTTGTAGCGGGATTCGGCATCGGTGCCCTCGTTCAGCGCATTGGCCGCTGCCTGATAGTCGCCCTGCCGGTAATGCGCGGCCCCGCGCCAACCCGGGTGCTGGAAGTCGTTTGCCGCTTTGGCGTAATCCTTGCGCTGGAATTCGCGCTGTCCGGACTGATCGGGACTGAACCACCAGTCGATCGCTTCTGCGCGTTGCGCCGGCAACAGCAAGGGGAGCAACAACAGGCTCAACAGCATGCCGCGCCGAAACGCCAAGGCGGCCAGGGGGAGCAGGGGCAAGAGGAGCCATGGCCCGAGTTCGTCCCATTGCTCACTTACGCGACGGGTCTCGCTGGTTTTGCCACTGAGGCTCGCCCGCTGCAGAAATTGGTGTATCGCGTTGATGTCGGCATCGTCGTTGCGCACGCCGGCATAAAGCCCGTGACCGCCAGCAGCCAGACTTCGCAACGCGGTTTCATCCAGCCTCGCCACCACAATCGCGCCCCCGCTGTCTTTCAGAAAACCGCCATCGGTCATCGGCACGGGAGCGCCCCCGGACGTGCCCATCCCAAGCACCGACACCCGCCATTGCGCCTTGCTTACGGCTTCGTTGAGGGCAGATTGCTGGCCGTACGCTACCCCGTCGGTCACGAGCAGGATGTCGCCCTCGGTGTGTCCCGCCTGTCGAAGCAAAGCGGACGCCTGTTGATAGGCCCCCAGCAGATCGCTGCCGGGCACAGGCATGAGGGCGGGGGTCATGATCTCCAACTGCGAACTAATGGTGTTCACATCGTCGGTCAGCGGCGTGACCTCGAATGGACGCCCCGCAAACACGACCAGCGCCGTCTGTCCTTGTTGGCGGGCGGCGAGCAGATCCCTGATCTTGTAGCGCGCACGGGTCAGGCGATCGGGCGCCAGATCCGTTGCCATCATCGACGGTGAGAGGTCCAGCACAATCACTAGCGCGGTGTCTTCCCGAAACAGCGGTTGGGGGAGTTGGCGCCAGGTGGGACCGGCCAGCGCGGTAAGGGCGAGACTGCCGCCAAGCGCGAGCGCGATGAAAGGCCAGTGGCGCGTTTCCGCCGCGCCCTTGGCCGCGATGAAAGGCAAGAGCGCGGGATCGCAGAACTGACGCAGGATTTCACGCCCGCCCGGACGCGCTTTTAAACGCCATAGCAGGGCGCAAAGCGGCAGCAGACCCAGGAGCCACAGCGGCCTGAGAAAATGGAAGTTCGCGACTACATCATTCATCGGCGTCGGCCTGCGCGATGCAACAACAGGCCGGCCGCCAGCACTAGTGCGCCCCCCAGGGGCCAGACAAACAGGCTGTGGACCGGGCGAAAATGTTCCTGTTCTCGCGCCACGGGTTCGAGGCGATCGAGTTCCGCGTAGATCTCCTGGAGGCTGTTGACATCGCGCGCGCGGAAGTAGCGTCCGCCGGTGGTGTCGGCCAGCGCACGCAGCGTGGCTTCGTCCAGATCAGTAGACGGATTGACCTTGATGGTGCCGAACAGTTGACGTACCAGCATTTCGTCGGCGCCGATGCCAATGGTGTAGATCTTCAGGCCCTCGCGCGCCGCGAGTTGCGCCGCACGGCGCGGCTCCACGTGCCCGGAGGTGTTCGCGCCGTCGGTCATCAGGATGATGGTTTTATGCTCGGCGTTCTGGGCCCGCAGGCGTTTCGCCGCCAGCCCAATGGCGTCGCCTATCGCGGTGCTGCGACCCGCAATCCCGATAACCGCTTCGCCGAGCATCCGTTCCACGGTGGCGCGGTCAAACGTGAGCGGGACGTTGAGATAAGCCTGCTCGCCAAACAGCACGAGCCCGATGCGATCGCCTTCGCGCCGCCGGATAAAGTCGCTCGCTACCGATTTCAACGCGGTAAGTCGGTCCACCGCGTTGTCTTTGAGGATGAAGTCTTTCACCTCCATGCTCTGTGACAGGTCGAGCACCAGCATGAGGTCACGCCCGGAGGCAGTCACGCCCACGGGTTCGCCCAGCCAGCGCGGATTGGCCGCTGCAGCGACCAACAGCAGCCAGGCCAGCAAGGGCCACAAGAAGCGCGTGGCGCGCGGTGGCGCCGGACTACCGCTGGCCTCTACGGCGGTAAAATCGCGAAGGTCGGGCACGCGCAGGCCCGCTTCGGCCAGCCGCGCGCGCGACGGGCAATAGCGCCAAACCAGCAGCGGCAGGGGCAAGACCAACCAGATCCAGAACCAGGCAAACTCAAACATGGTGCAGTTTCACCACGCGGCGCGGCAGGGCGTTTAGCCAGCGCTCAACCGCGATGAGCAGGGCCTCCCTGTCGTATTCGATGTGCGGGTTGTAAGGCGCTTCGATTAGCGCCGCGCGAAGTGTGTCGTTATGGCTCAAACCTGGCGCGATGAGCGCCAAGCGCGCCAGCCATTCATCATCAAGCAACTGCCGCTGATCCAGCGTGCTGTCGAGCGCCAGCGCGACCCGTCGCAATAAATCAGAAATTGCGATAGCGAGTTCATGCCCACCGCTGCCGGCGCTTTTGAGTTGCGCGAAGGCAAGCAGGGCGTCACGGCGCAGGCGCGTGCGTTGTCGCCACCGCCACCACAAACCCACACTCAATGGGCCGAGCGTGAGGGCGATCGCCAGCAGCCACCAGCCCGGCGCGGGTGGCCACCAGGAAATGGCGGCGGGTAAATGAATATCGCGCAAGGGCAGGCTTGCCGGGTCAATGGCGTTCACGACGCGGCCTTGCGGAGTTCGGTGAGGGGATCGTCGGTGGTGCTGAGACTGGTCAGCGCGGCGCGGTGTGCGCGGCAGAAGTGCGTGAGTGCCGCCTGACGCTGGGCGTAGCGTTCCTGGTACGCGCGAGACAACACGCGGTTACCGAGTTCGATTTCGGCGCTTTGCGCTCCCCGAGTCACGCGTAGTGGCGCCTGCAACGTCGGCAGCGCGGCCTCAAACGCATCGTGTATTTCGATGAGGTGTAACTGGCTCTTGCCCGCGACCCGGGCGAGGGCTTGCTGCGCCGCCTCTTCCAGATCGCGAAAGTCGCTTAGCACGAACACCAGGCTGCCCGGGGCGGTAAGACGCAGGAGCCGTTCGCTGAGCGTATTCAGCGACAGCGCGTCTGACTCCGCTGCCATACCCGTGGCAACCATCTTTTTCAGCAAACGGGTGACCGCCATTTGCCCGCGCGCCGGCGGCATGTCGTCCAGTCGGTCCGGCCCGAGCACTAGCCCGCCGACCCTGTCCTCGGACTGCGCGGCCTTGAACGCCAGCATGGCCGCCGTTCTCGCCGCCTGCACCGACTTGAAAACTCCGTGGGTCGCGAAGGCCATGGCGGAACGCAGGTCGACGGCGATCAGCACCGCCCGCTCCCGCTCTTCGCGAAACAGTTTGGTGTGTGGCTTGCCGCTCCGCGCCGTCAGGCGCCAGTCCAGCGCCCGCACATCGTCGCCGGGTTGGTAGGGTCGCGACTCCGCGTATTCCATTCCGCGGCCTTTCAACGGCGCGTTGAAGAGTCCCTGTTGGCGGGCACGCGCGGGCTTCGCCAGTGGCGGCAGCACATTGGCGCGGCCGGCTTGGGCGAGGAGATCGGCCAGCACGGGTTGCACCCGCGCGGTGTCGCTGGCGGACTCGGGCCGGCCTGAATCCGGCGCGCGATCGGAAGTGAACAAGCCGCGCATCGATGTTTAGGGCACAGGCACGCGAGAGAGCAGGGCGTCAATGAAGCGGTCGGTGGTCACCCCGTCCGCCACGGCTTCGTAGTTGAGGATTACGCGGTGGCGTAAGACGTCGGGCGCGATAGCTTGAACGTCCGCCGGATTGACGTAATCGCGTCCCGCTAGCCAGGCATGTGCCCGGGCGCAGCGGTCAAGCGCAATGGTGGCCCGCGGGCTGGCACCGTACTGCACCCATTGGGTGAGGTCCTGCCCGTAAGCGGCGGGATTGCGCGTGGCGAAGATGAGCGCGAGCACGTACTGCTCCAGTGCGCTGCTCATGTGCACGTTCAGCACATCGCGCCGCGCCTCGAACACCTTGGCTTGCGGCAGGATGACCTGCGGGGCATGCGTGGCGTGAATCGCGAGCCGCGCTTCGTCGCGGGCAAGGGCAAGAATCTGTCGTTCTTCGTCCTGTGCGGGATAGCCGACCGTGACGTGCATCAGAAATCGATCGAGCTGGGCTTCCGGCAGGGGATAGGTGCCTTCCTGTTCCAGCGGGTTCTGGGTGGCCATCACCAGAAAGAGTTCGGGGAGCGGATAGGTTTCGCGGCCGATGGTGATCTGGCGTTCGGCCATCGCCTCAAGCAGCGCGGATTGCACCTTCGCGGGGGCGCGATTGATTTCATCCGCCAGCACCAGGTTGTGAAACAAGGGGCCTTGCTGAAACTTGAAGGAGCCATCCTGCGGCCGGTAAATCTCGGTGCCGGTGAGGTCGGCGGGAAGCAGGTCGGGTGTGAACTGGATCCGATGGAACTCGCCTTCGATGCCTTCCCCCAAAACTTTGATGGCGCGAGTCTTGGCGAGCCCCGGCGCGCCTTCCACCAGCAGATGGCCGTCTGCCAATAGCGCAATGAGCAGGCGATCTATCAGGCGTTGTTGGCCAATAATGCGCTCACCAATGAAGGCGCGGAGCGCCGAAAGTGCGGCTGTTGTCGTCATGATGCCTGCTCTGTACTGCTGCTGGTGCGATAGGGGTTGAACCGGATTGTCGCTGCCGCCAATAGGCTCGCCGGCAACGCTGAAGTTCCCGCGCATTCTAGGGCCTTTGCCGGTCTGGCGGGGATGCCCCGGTTTGCCTCAATGACAACGTAAAGAACGACGCGGATAATCCTTTAGAAATCTCACTTACGAAAGGTCTGCCATGCGGGCTCGCGCACAGGGCTTCACGCTCATCGAAGTTATGGTGGTGGTGGTTATTCTGGGGATTCTTGCCGCCGTCGTGGTGCCGCGGGTGATGAGCCGCCCGGACGAAGCGCGGGTCGTCAAAGCGCGGCAGGATATCCGCGCGATCGGCGCCGCCCTCGACCTCTACAAGCTCGATAATTTCCAGTACCCGACCACCGAGCAGGGGCTCGAGGCGCTTGTCAGGCGTCCAGCCGGTTTACCTTCCGGCGCCAAGTGGCGTGATGAAGGCTATATCCCGGGCTTACCCAAAGACCCCTGGGGCCGTGAATATCACTATCTGCGACCCGGACAACACGGTGTGTACGACCTCTACTCGCTGGGCGCCGATGGCGCGACGGGCGGCGAGAAATTTGACGCCGATATCGGCAGTTGGGAACTTGATCGCTGAGCGCATGGCCAGCGCGATGCCATCGCGCATGCAACGCGGCTTCACGTTAATCGAGTTGCTGGTGGTGGTGGTGCTGATCGCCATCATCGGCGCCATGGTCACAATCGGCCTTGGGCACCGTGGCAACCGCGCCACCGAAAACGAAGCCGGTTTGCTCGCGGCCGCCGTCAACTACGCCGACGACGCTGCCGTGTTGTCGGGTCAACCGCGAGGCCTTGTGCTCGCGCGCGATGGCTATCAGTTGGTGCAATTCGATGGCCAGCAATGGCAGCCCGAACGCACCGGTAGTGCCACCCACCACACGCTTAGCGCTCCGCTTCAGATCGCTGCCGACAATCTGTGGCCACGGCTCGGTGATCCCGCCCATCCTCAAGCACCCCAGTTGCTTTTTCTGCCGAGCGGCGAGCACCAGGTGCCGGCGTTTGCGCTGGTCAACTCGGTCACCGGCGAGCATTTTGTGATCGATCAGGACGAGGACGGTCGATTCTTTGCGGGAGAGGCCAAGTGAGGCGGCGTGGGGCCGCCGGTTTTACCTTGCTGGAAGTGTTGATTGCACTCGCAGTAACGACCATCGCGCTCGCGCTTGGTTTCGGCGCAGTGCGCGAGAGTGCCCGCACCTCCTCACAGCTGGAGCAAACCGTGCTGGCCGCATGGGCGCTGGATAATGCGATGAACGCGCTAGTGCTGCAGGCGTCGCGACTTGAACCGGGTAAGCAGCGCAGTCGCGAAGTCCTGCTGGGGCGGGAGTTCCAAATCAACAGCGTCATCAAGAAATTCCCCGGCGCGATCCCCGTGATGCAGTTGTCGGCGCAGGTCGCGACGGCGGCGGAGCCGGGTCGGATCTTGCTGGAACAATCGACCCGGGTGACCTATGCGCCTGTGCAGCCCTGAGCGCCAGTGCGGGTTTACCTTGCTGGAACTCGTGGTGGCGATTGCCATTTTCGCGGTCGCATCGTGGCTGTCCTACGGGGGGCTGCGGCAAGTATTGGCGGGACGCGAAGTCTTGCTCCCAAGGATGGCGGCCGATGCCGCCCGGGTGCGCGGTCTCACGCTGCTGAGCGGCGACATCGAACAGGTGCGCCCACGCGCAGTGCGCGACGCCCTCGGCACGGCTAGCCCGGCCATGGTGAGCGGCGGACCTTCGGCTGCCTTGCTGGAGTTAACGCGCGGCGATCCGGCACGCGCGCTACTGGCGGATTTGCCCTCGGTTTATCGCGTGAGCTATGCCTTGCGAGAGGGACGACTCGAACGCGAAATCTGGCCGGTGCTGGACCGCGTGCAATCCAGCCAACCTCAGCGCCAGGTGTTGTTCAACAAGGTGGCGAGCGTTTCCTTCCGTTTTCTATCCAGCGCGCCAGACGCGCAATGGACCGGCTTCTGGCCGCCAGAGGCCAACGGGCCAGGGCTGGAACAACTCCCTCGCGGGGTGGCGTTTGAGCTGGTGTTTGTCGACGGTAACTCCCTGCACCGGGTGCTCCGGCCGGTGTTTGGGCAATGACGCGGGCCAACAGGGGGGTGGCTTTGATTTCGGCGCTGCTCATTGCCGCAGTGGTGGCCAGCATCGCCGCGCTGCTGGTGAGTCGTCAGCAATATGCCATCGCGGGCGTCTCCCAGCTGCGGCGGGAATCCGCGGCGGTGCGCCTGATGCAAATGCTGGAACTGTCAGCCATGGAGTTGCTCCAACTCGACAGCCAAACCGGACCGGCCGATTCGCTGCTCGACCTGTGGGCCAAGGAAAAAATGACCGGGAATCTGGAAGGCCTTGAAGGGGCCGCCACCCTGCGCGACGCGCAGCGTCTGTTCAATCTCGGCAACCTGGCGCTCGATCCGGGGCTGGGTGCCGTCAGCGCGGCGGTCGTCGACGGTGATGGGCAACCCGCCGCTGCCGGTGCTGGAGACCTCATGCTGCGCTCGGTCTGCGCCGCGGCTGGGGTCAGCTTGCGTGGAGCACCGCAGAAGTTGGGCGCGCCGCCGCCGCCTTTGAATCCCCAGCAAGTGGCCACGGCGCGTTTTGTCTTGCTGCTTCGTGCACTGGAGATTGAACCGAAAATTGTGCCGGCAATTCTCGATTGGCTGGACCCGGATCAGGACACGAGTTTCCCCAACGGCGCCGAGGACGACTACTACTCGAAACTGAATCCGCCGTACCGCACGGCCGACCGCCGCTTCGCAGACCCGAGCGAATTACTCAAAGTGCGCGGTATTACCCCGGCAATTTATGCCAAACTTCGGCCCTACGTGACCGTGCTCGACCAGCCTACTGCCATCAACGTGAATACCGC
The DNA here is from genome assembly GCA_945876945.1 of Klebsiella pneumoniae. Lineage (GTDB taxonomy): Bacteria > Pseudomonadota > Gammaproteobacteria. The sequence continues at coordinate 4,658 of CAMCQE010000084.1, read as the reverse complement.
GCCGCCAGCCGTTTTGATGAGCCTCTCGCCTGCCATTGATGCGGCCACCGCAAAAATGCTGGTCGAGATCCGCACCGCTCAGCCGTTCATGGACCCCGCGTCGTTTGCGGCTAATCCGCTCTTTGCAGGTCGGCCGTTGTTGCTACAGGGCGTCGCGACGTCTTCCAACACCTTTGAACTCCGCGCTGATCTCAGCAGCGATGGGGCGCCGGTGCGCTATCTCGCCTTGATTCGCCGGAACAATGCCAACGACTATCGTCTGGTGGGCCGGGAGCGTCGCTATGGCCAGGATTAAGCCCGAATCAGTCTTGTTCCGGCTGGAAGCGGAAGACCGCGCCGTATGGTTGCGGCCTGGCGCGGCGATTGCCCACGGGAGCCTGGCCGAGTTGGCACGCTGCGGTGCCAATCAATGGATTTGGCTGTTGGACACGCGTGCCGTGCAAAGCTGTTGCATCAGCCTGCCGGCGGCGAACGCCAAAGTGCAGGAGCAAGCGCTGCCTTTCGCGTTGGAAGATCAGGTGCTGGGTGCGCTGGATGATCTCGCTATCGCCCACAAGCGTCTCGGCCGCACCGACTTTGCCGTGGCAATGACCGACCGGGCGGCGCTGCTTGAAGCCTGCGCAAGGCTGACCGAGGCCGGCATCACCCCCGATGCCTGCGTGCCGGAAGCCAGCGCACTCCCGTGCCGCGCAGAGGAATGGACGGTCGCGATCGTTGGCGAGCAGGCATGGCTCCGCTGCGGTGAGTTGGCCGGATTCTCATGTCATGCGAGCCAATATCTCGCGTTCATCGAAACGGCGTTGACCAACTTTGGGCCGCCCGCCCGCCTGCGAGTTTTTGGGAAAACAGAAGACGCCGCCCAGCTCGCCCGCGTGGCGCCCACGCTGGAGTTGGTGCTGGAGCAAGCAGCGCCGAGTGCGTTATCGCTGTTCGCGGCCGGCTTTGTGGCGAACGCCGCGCCCGATTTCACCAGCGCGCTGCCTCAGCGAGGGCGTGGACTGTCGCGTACGGACCAACAATGGTGGCTCGCGACTGCGGCTGTGCTAGCACTGACCGTGGTAGGCCACACGGGATTTCTGGTGTGGCGCGGCACGTCCTTGCAGCACGAACTCAGCAGCGCGCAAAGCCAAACGCAGTCCACTTTCCATGAGTTGTTTCCCCGCATTACGCGGGTCGTCGATGTGCGGGCGCAGGCCACGCAGGCCTTGGCCGAATTAACTGCCAGCGCGGGGCAGGGCGGCGATTTTCTTGACCTGCTCGCGAAAGCGGGCGAGCCGCTGTTGGCGCCTGCCACCGATAAACTGAGTCTGGCCAGTATCAGTTTCGAACGCGGGGCCCTGGAGTTACGGGTTCGCGCTCCGGACATGCCCAGCATCGAGCGCTATCAACAGCGGCTTGAGCAAACCGCCTTGCCGGTGACGACACTCTCGGTGGAGAAACGGGACGACGGGGCAGAAGCCTCGGTCCGCATCGGGGAGTTGCAATGAAAGCGCTGCAAGAATGGTGGCGTGGTCTCGTTCAACGCGAAAAGCTGCTGGTGCTGCTGGGCGGCGGCGCGTTGTTGGCGTGTCTGTATTACCTGCTGGTGCTGGAACCCTTGACCCAACGCGTGGAGCGACTGGAAAAGTCGGTGCGGGCGGAGAGCGAAACCTTGATCTGGCTGGAAGCGCAGCGTGCGGTGGCGCAAGGGCAGGGCGGTGCTGCGACACCAGCGGTGGACGACGGTCGCTCCCTGCTGGCGATCATTAACGATGCAGCCAGCGCCCACGGCATTGCGGCGGGCCTGAAGCGGGTGACACCACTGTCCGAGCGCAATCTCACGCTGGGCTTTGAGGATGTAGCCTACGCGGGCGTGATGCAGTGGTTGCAGGAGATGGTGGCGCAGCGGGGCGCCAGAATTGAGCGACTGAGTATGGAGCGTCGCGACAAACCCGGGATTGTCACGACGGAAATGACGCTGACATTCCCGTAATCGAATGGACTAGACCAGGCGATTCATCTCAAAAATCGGCAGCAAAATTGCCAGCACGATGCCAAGCACGACCAGCCCCATGGTCAGGATCAGGGCCGGTTCCAGCAGATTGAGCCCTAGCGCGAGCCGCATCTCGACTTCTCTTTCGCTGGCGAGCGCGGCGGTTTCCAGCATCCTCGGCAGTTCGCCCACGCTTTCTCCGCTGGCCACCAGATGCACCAGCAAGACCGGGAGTTGTTTGCAGCGGGCGAGCGCGGTGGCCAAGGACTCCCCCTCTCTCACGCGCGCTGCAGCAGCGGCGAGTTCCTCGCGCATCACCATGTTGACCACCGACTTCTCCGCGATAAACAGCGCGTCCAACATGCTTAGACCGCTGTTGAGCAAAATGCCCAGCGTGCGGGCAAAGCGGCCGCCGTCGTTCTCACGGGCGAAGCCGGACAAGACCGGCAGGCGCAACGCGAGCACGTGCAGGAATCGACGCGACCGCTGCTTCTGCAAGGCCAATCGAAAGCCCCACACGGCCGCGACACCGGCCAGCACAATCAAGGGCCAGTAATGACCGGTAAAGTCGCTCACTGCCAACAAGGCGAGCGTGATGCCCGGCAAGGCATGGTCGGTGTGTTCAAACACCTTCACGATTTCCGGCACGACAAAAGTAAGCAATCCGCCCACCACCAGAATCGAGACCAGGCTCAACACGGCCGGATAAATCAGGGCGAGCTGGATTTTCTGTTGTACGGCCTGGCGTCGCTCCAGATAGTCCGCCACCCGTTGCAGCACCAGCGGTAAGAGGCGGGTTTGTTCGCCGGCGCCCACCGTCGCGCAATAGACCTCGGGGAACGAACGCGGGAACTGCGCCACGGCGTCGGCGAGGCTCATGCCTTCAAGTACGCGTGAGCGCACGTCAATCACGACCATCTTGAGCGTTGGGTCACCGCTCTGGCGCGCGATTGCAGAGAGCGCATCGTCCAGCGGCAGTCCGGATTCAAGCAGGGAACCAAGCAGGCGACTGAACAGCACCACGCTGGCGGGTTTAAGGCGCGTGCGCGACACCGTGGCCGGTGCGCTCGCGGTGGCTTTAACGGTGGTAGGCGTCACCGAAATCGGCACCAGCCCTTTTTCGCGAAGCTGACGCCGCGCGTGACGCTCGGAATCGGCCTCGGTCAAACCGGTGCTTTTGCGGCCGTTAGCTTCCAGCGCGACCCAGGCAAACGCAGCCACTTTCGCGTCAACCCAATTGCGTGACGCGGAGGAGTTCTTCGGGCGTGGTCAAACCATCCAGCACTGCCCGACGGCCCACTTCCTGCAAGCTGGGTGAAGAGCGTCTGGCGTGCGCTTCCAAATCCTGCTCGGCCGCGCCGTCGTGAATCATGCGGCGCAGGGTGTCGTCCATGGAGACCAGTTCGTAGATGGCCACGCGGCCGCGGTAGCCCAGACGCTTGCACGCATCGCAGCCCACTGCCGCGTGAATATGCTCGCCGGGTTCCAGTCCGAGCCATGCGCGGGTGGCGGCGTCCGGTTCGCAGGCCACGCGGCAGTGGGTGCACAGGCGCCGAACGAGGCGCTGCGCCAACACGCCCACCAGGCTGGACGACAGCAAAAACGGCTCGGTGCCCATATCGCGCAACCGGGTGACCGCGCCGATCGCGGTATTGGTGTGGAGCGTGGAGAGCACCAGATGGCCGGTGAGGCTGGCCTGAATCGCGATTTGCGCGGTTTCGAGGTCGCGGATTTCGCCGACCATCACGACGTCCGGGTCCTGCCGCAGGATGGCGCGTAGCCCCCGCGCAAAACTCATGTCCACTTTCATGTTGACCTGGGTCTGCGCGATGCCATCGATCAGGTATTCGATCGGATCCTCGACCGTCATGATGTTGCGACTCCGGTCATTCAGGCGCGACAACGCCGCGTAGAGCGTGGTGGTTTTGCCGGAACCCGTGGGGCCGGTCACCAGGAAAATGCCGTGAGGGCGGTGAATGATGGCGTCCAGACGGGTGGTGGTGTCCGCGTCCATGCCAATCTGCTCGAGTTGGAGTCGCCCGGCCTGCTTGTCGAGCAAGCGCAACACCACCCGCTCGCCATGCCCGCAGGGAATCGTCGACACGCGCACGTCGACCGGGCGATTGGCCACCTTGAGTGAAATGCGGCCATCCTGCGGGAGTCGTTTCTCGGCGATGTCGAGTTTGGACATGATCTTGATGCGCGAGACGACCAGCGGCGCAATCGCCACCGGCGGTTGCATGATTTCGCGCATCACCCCATCTACTCGCAGGCGAATGGCCAGCCGCGTTTCAAAGGGTTCGATATGGATATCCGAGGCCCCTTCCACGATCGCCTCGCCGAGGAGGGCGTTGATGAGCCGGATGATCGGCGCGTCGTCCGCGCTTTCGAGCAAATCGGCAGGTTCGTTCAGTTCGTTGGCGAGCGCCGCCAAGTCCAGCGCGCCGTGCAAATCGGCCATCATTTCTTCGGAGCGGGAGGCGTCTTGCTCATAGGCGCTTTGCAGACGGCGATCGAAATCCGCTCCCGTGTAGCGCTCAAATCTCACACTGCCCGCGATCGTGCGCTGCAATTCCTGCAGCACCACGGGCGGGGTGTCGTGCGTGTAAAGCACCACGGCGGCGCCATCGCTCGCAGGGTCCACCAGAACGCCGTGGCGTTTGGCGAACGCAAAGGGCACGTTCAC
>CAMCQE010000083.1 GCA_945876945.1 Klebsiella pneumoniae | reverse complement strand
GTGCGAACACAGTCGTAGACATAGGCTTCGGTCATCGGAGTTTCTCCACGCTGGGCCGGCAACGGGGCTCGCTACCGGAAGGTGCCCGCATTGTAGGGGCCGCAGGGCTGGCGGAACAGGCGCGCTTGCGGCACCTTGACGCCCGTCATCCCGTTTCTATCAGGAGCCCTTCGCGCCATGACCACGCCCGCTATCAGCCGCTTTCCCGTACCCACCCTCGCCGAACTGCCGGAAGACATCCGCAGCCGCATCGAAGCCGTGCAGGAAAAATCAGGTTTCATTCCCAATGTGTTTTTGGTGCTGGCCCATCGGCCGGACGAATTCCGCGCCTTCATGGCCTATCACGACGCCCTGATGGACAAGCCGGGCGGGCTCACCAAAGCCGAGCGCGAAATGATTGTGGTGGCTACCAGCGCCACCAATCAGTGTCTGTATTGCGTGATCGCCCACGGCGCGATTCTGCGCATCCGGGCTAAAAATCCGCTGATTGCGGATCAGGTGGCCATCAACCACCTCAAGGCTGACATCACCCCGCGCCAGCGCGCCATGCTCGACTTCGCCGTGCACGTGGCGGGTGACTCCGCGAGTGTCGGCGACGACGACATCGCCAAACTCGAAAGCCACGGCTTCACGCAGGAAGACATCTGGGACATCACCGCAATCACCGCGTTCTTCGCGCTCTCTAACCGCATGGCGAATGTGTCGGGCATGCGGCCGAACGACCAGTTTTTTGCGATGGGAAGGTAGGGGCGACAAGTCCGGGAATTGCCCTTGCACCCTTGGACGAGCGCGGGGCTGGGCAGCACCCCACCCCACCGTACGACTTACAGCAAGGGAAGCGGGCTCATGTGGCTGAGAGCTCGCGGCACAGCGCGCTGAGTGGGACGGCCTCGATGCCCTCGGCAAGCGGGAATCGCTCCAGGCCACCATAGACGACTAACCGCCGCGCCGGTCGCACGGACTCGCAGGCCAGATGAAAGCCGCGCTCGATCCTGGGCGCGAATCCACGCTTCACCTCAATTGCCCAGGGCTGGCGATGACCGGGGAGTTCCAGCAACAAGTCAATTTCCGCGCCTGCGGAGGTGCGGAAGAAATAGGCCTCTGTGCCCACGGGGGCAGCACCAATCAGTGATTCGATGGCCAGCCCTTCCCAACTTGCGCCCGCCACGGGATGCGCCAGCAGGGATTCACGCTCGCCGATCCCGAGCAACGCGTGGACCAGCCCCACATCGCGGACGTAGACCTTGGGCGATTTGACCAGTCGCTTGCGAATATTGCCGTGCCAAGGCATCAGCCGGCGCACCAGGAGCAGATCCACGAGCAGATCGAGATAGGTGGCGACGGTCTTGCCGTCCACCGCGAGGGCGCGCGCCAGCGCCGCCGTGTTGAGCAAGCCGCCCTGTTGGTGCGCAAGCATGGTCCAGAGGCGGCGCAAGGTTTCTGCGGGTATGCGCGGCCCGAGCTGGGGCACGTCGCGCTCAAGGTAAGTGCGGATAAAATCCACCCGCCAGCGCAGACTCGCGGCGTCGGATTCCGCCAGCAGGCTGTCCGGGAAGCCGCCACGCAGCCATAGTGCGTCCAGACCATCGGGACCTATCTCGCCCGCATCCAGCGGCGCGAGCTCCAGGTATCGAATGCGGCCGGCGAGCGACTCGCTCGATTGCTTCAGCAGATCGATCGATGCTGAGCCCAGCACCAGGAAACGCCCCTTGCCCTGCCCGTGTCGCCGGCCAGCGTCAATGAGGCCGCGCAGGCTCTGGAAAAGCTGCGGCGTGCGCTGGATTTCGTCGAGGATCACGAGCTTGTCGGCGTGCTGCGAGAGATAGAGTTCGGGCTCGGAAAGCTTGGCCCGATCGGTCTCGGACTCCAGATCCAGATAGATTGCCGGTCGGCCGCCGGCCACTTCGAGCGCCAGCGTCGTCTTGCCCACCTGACGCGGCCCAAGCAGCGCTACCGCCGGCATTTCAGCCAAGGCAGACGTGAGGCCTTGTTGTAGGCGGCGGAGAATCATCCTCGCAATTCTGGAGTTTTGCTCCGTAATTGCAAGGTTAAGACCGTTCGGTGAGGCGGGAAATCAGGGACGAACACCCCTGGGCTGGTTCGAAGTCCACCTTCATTGGGTGGCATTTTTCTTGAGCGAAGCGTCAGGCTTCACCGCTGCTGCTCCGCCGAATCTCGGCGATGAAGCCTGCTGCATGTTCCCGCTGGCCGAGCAGCGCGGATGGCGATGGATACAGGGGCAGTCGGCGGCGAAGCGACTGTATCGTCGCGCCAACGAGTAAGTCTGGAACGATCGCTCGTGCTCAAAGAATCAAACGCTGGCGACATTGAGACGACCGGCAGGGGTTCACATGGATTGGTGCTGGGAACCGTCGGCTTGCAGTGATGAAAATGATGCGGCAGGTGCCATCCCTTCCACCGAATTGACGCTTAGTTCTTGCGAACATCTGTAGCGCACTGACACAGGGTCCAGAGTCACTTGGAAAAGTGGTAACCGTGGGTGTCCCTGATTACCTGGAAAGATCAGAACCGTGGGTGTCCCTGATTAGCGTTCAGTGGAGAGCGACAACCTACCCAGTCCCCACCAGATTCAACAGACTTGATACGGTGTCGGGGTAGGCCGCGCGCGCCTGTTCTACTCCATCTGCCGAATACTCCACTCCAACTACATCGTGCCCGGCACGACGGAGAGTCTCGCAAAGCGCGCCATTGCCGGCTCCCAGATCGAGTATTCGAAGCCGCCCACAGGATTCCAGAAGCTCGACGACGACGACGACGCTGGAGAGGTAACCGCACGAAGTCGGTGCTACAGCCGACGCCCATCCATATTGTTTGACTGACGGCTCAGTCATCCAAATTCTCTCCTTCTGATTGGAAACAGATCGGCAATGCAAGTTTAGCTATCCACTTCGCCACCGTGCCGCGCTCTGCTGGGATCAAGACCCGAATCCCCGTAGCCTGACCTTCTCATGAACGAAGCTCAAGCCCTCCCTCACCGCCTCCCCGCCCTGACCTCCTTCATCAACTCCGTAGCAATAATTATCCTCCGAATCTCCCTTGTCCCCGCCCCAATCTCGGACACCTTGGCGTTGCGGTAGTGGCGATTTACCTCGGTGTCCCACATGAAACCCATGCCGCCGTGAATCTGTACGGCGGAATCGACTGCCAGCATGTGCACACTGCCGGCTTTGAGCAGCGCCGCGGCGCACAACTTGTGCAACTCGCCGCTGCCACCGCCGCCCTGCTCCAGCGAGTTGCAGGCCAGTAGCGCCCTATAGGCCAACAGGCGCGCGGCTTCGATTTCGGTGTACATGTCGGCCAGCATGGCCTGCACCATCTGCTGCTCGGCAATGGGTTTTCCGAACTGCTCGCGCTGCGCGGCGTAGTCCAGCGAGAGATCGAGACAGCGCTGGGCGGCGGCCACAATCGGCACCGCAAAGAACGCGCGTTCGATATCGAGTCCGCTCATCACCACCGCGACGCCGGCATTTTCGCCGCCGACCAGATTGCGTGCCGGCACCCGGCAGTCGTCGAACACCAACTCGCCGGTGGGGCAGCCCCGCCAGCCCATCTTTTTTAATTCCTGGGCGACGCCGAATCCCGGCATGCCTTTCTCGACGATGAACGCGGAGATGCCTTTCGCGCCGCGATCCGGGGCGGTCTTGGCATAGACCAGCAGCACATCGGCCACCGGTCCGTTGGAAATGAAAATTTTGCGGCCGTTGAGGATGTAGTCGTCACCGTCGCGCTTGGCGCTGGTGCGCATGCCGGCCAGCGCATCCGATCCCGCGCCGGGCTCGGTCAGCGCCAGTGCGCCCACCAGTTCGCCGCGACACAGGCGCGGGATGAACCGCTGCTGCTGCTCCTCGTTGCCGTTCCGCAACAAATTGTTGAGACAGAGGTTTTCGTGCGGGCCCCAGATGCAGTTGGCGTTGAGATTCCAGTAGGAAATGGCCTCGGCGACCATGCCGGAAGCAAACACGTCCATACCGGCGCCGCCGAGCTCGGGCGGCGCGGTAATGCCGAGATAGCCGGCCTCGGCCATGTCTTTCAATAAATGCGGGGGATACCAGTCCTCGTCGTCCATCCGCGCCATCAGGGGATGCAGACGCTCGCGCGCAAAGCGGAAGGCCTGGTCGTAGATTTCCTGATAGTCGCCGCGCGGATTGAGCAGGTTAGGGATAGACATGGCCTCTCCTTGAATCTTTCTGGATTGCTGGCCGGGTGCCGGTTTGGCCCCGTGCGGCAGCGTGGGCGACTATTCCGTCGCTTCGTAGTGAATGATGGCGAGAAACTGGATGGGCATCTGAAGCAGGCGTTCGGGACCGTGCGGCACGCTGCCTTCGAAGCTCAGGGAATCGCCGACCTTTAGCGAGTACACCTTCTGTCCGTGGCGATATTCCATTTTGCCCTTCAGCATATAAATGAACTCGACACCCGCGTGCTGGAAGCGCGGAAAAATCTCGCTTTGGTCGTCCAGGGTAATCAGGAAGGGTTCAAAGAGTTTCTTCGGCCCCTGGTCGTAAGCGAGTAGTTCGTAGCTGTGACCGCGTCGGGTACCGCGACGCACCACCACCATGCCGCGGCCCGCAGGCACATGGCAGGCGACGCCGTCCGGCAGATCAAAGTCCTTGAACAAATGCGCCATGGTCAGTCCCACGGCCTGACAGATGCGGGCCAGGGTATCGAGACTTGGCATGGCTTGCCCGTTCTCGATGCGGGAAATCATGCCGCGGCTGATGTCCGCCAGACTCGCCACATCCTGAATGGTCAGATGCTGAAGCTGGCGTTGTTTTTTGAGCGCGGCGCCAACGAATGGGCCAACGGCTGCGGCGTCACGCGGGGCGCCCGCGACAGTCTCCTGACTTGCTTTACGGGGACGACGGCTCACGGCAACCGGACTTTTGGTAGAAGAGGACATGGACTGGCACCGAACAGAATCTCCCGCCAGCCTAGCCGACGCGGGCCTTGCCGCCCAGCGTGAGCGGCGCGCGGTTCAGTCACGACCCGCTTCAATCAATGCCAGCGCAAGCCCCGCCGGATTGGTGAACACCACCTCGTGGCCGCCGCGCATCTGCACCAGACGATAAAGCCCGAGACGCGATGACATCCGCGGATGCCAACCCCACTCGCCGGGCGGCAGCGCGGTGTCTTCAAGACAGTTGAGATAGCTGCGTGGGATCGACAGGCTTTGAAACACCTTGAGATCGAGCTTGGCGGTGAAGGGCTCGAAAGGCTCCGGGGTGAGCAGCGCGTAGGTGGACTCGGCGAGCGCGAGGTCGGCATCGTTCATGAACGCTTCCCGCCATACCGGAAACGGCATCATCACACTGTTATCCGGCGCGGCGGCGGCGAGCTGCGAAAACAAATCGCGGTAATGCGGTGGCACGTTGTCGAGCAGGCTTTCGCCGTCGTTGAGCACGAAGGCGTTCCAGAAGATAAGCCGCCGAATGTTGGTTGGGATGCGCTCGGCCACCTTGGCGATCACGGTGCCGGCGAAACTGTGGCCCATCAGGACCACGTTGGAGAGCCCTTCGCCCTCGATGAAATCGACCACTGAATTCACGCAATCGGCGTGGGTAACCTTGCGCTCAACCCCGGGCCCGTGACCCGCCAGCGTTGGGGCGTAGGCCCGATGCCCCGCCGCCGCGAGATGCGCGACAACATGCTTGAAAGTGCTGCCGTCGTGCCAGGAACCGTGAACCAGAACAAACGTCAGTGGCGCCGCACTCATGCTGCAGTAACTCCCTCATTCAAAAAGTGATTTGGGCGATCGGCGGCTTACCCGCGATCGCCCGCTGCTGACGTCACTCAGGCTGAGGGCATTAAAAACAATCAATAACGCCCCGGAATCCAGCTGGTGCCCGCCAAAGGAACACCCGCCATCGCGGCCGCTTCAACGGTCAACGCGGCGAGGTCTTCCGGTTCCAGATTATGCACGTGCGACTTGCCGCAGGCGCGCGCGATGATCTGGGCTTCCATGGTGAGTGTGCGCAGGTAATTGGCGAGCCGACGGCCGCCTTTCACCGGGTCAAGTCTCGGCGCCAAATCTTCGCGCTGCGTGGTGATACCCGCCGGGTCATTACCCGCCTGCCAGTCATCGTAGTAGCCGGCCGCGCTGCCGATCTTGCGATATTCCTCGTCGAGCGCCGGGCTGTTATCGCCCAGCGCGATCAGCGCAGCGACGCCCACCGACACCGCGTCCGCGCCCATCGCCAGCGCCTTGGCCACATCGGCGCCGGTGCGAATGCCGCCGGAGACAATCAGCTGCACCTTGCGATGCATATCGAGTTCGGTCAGAGCCTCCACCGCCTGACGCACCGCCGGCAGGGTGGGAATGCCCACGTGTTCAATGAACACGTTCTGGGTCGCGGCCGTGCCGCCCTGCATGCCGTCGAGCACGATAACGTCGGCGCCGGCTTTCACCGCCAGCATGGTGTCGTAGTAGGTCCGGCTGGCGCCAATCTTGATGTAGATGGGCTTTTCCCAATCGGTAATTTCGCGCAGTTCGCGGATTTTGATTTCGAGGTCGTCCGGGCCCGTCCAGTCGGGGTGACGGCAGGCGCTGCGCTGGTCGATGTTAGGCGGCAGGTCCCGCATGCCGGCCACGCGCGCATTGATCTTCTGCCCCAGCAACATGCCGCCGCCGCCAGGCTTGGCGCCCTGCCCGAGCACCACTTCAATCGCGTCGGCCTTACGCAGGTCGTCGGGGTTCATGCCATAGCGGGACGGTAGCAGTTGATACACCAGGGTTTGGGAGGACAGGCGTTCTTCCGGCGTCATGCCACCGTCGCCGGTGGTGGTGCTGGTGCCGACCGCCGTCGCGCCACGGCCCAGCGCTTCCTTGGCCTGCGCCGACAACGCGCCAAAGCTCATGCCGGCCACCGTGATCGGAATTTTGAGTTCGATGGGCTTTTTGGCGTAACGCGTGCCAAGCACCACGTTGGTATCGCAGCGTTCGCGATACCCTTCCAACGGATAGCGCGACATCGACGCGCCCAGAAATACGAGGTCATCAAAATGCGGCAAATAGCGCTTGGCGCCGCTGCCGCGGATGTCATAGATGCCTTCGGTCGCCGCCCGCTGGATCTCGTGAATCACATCGCGGCTGAAGAGATAAGACGGGATCAGGCCCGGGTCTTTGGTCGTCATTTGCGGAAGCTCCTGCGGTAAGCGCGCGCCATTTCAGTAGGCATCCGCGTTGTCGATGTTGAAGTGGTAGAGCTTGCGGGCGGAACCGTAGCGCCGAAACTCGCTGGCCTTGAACGGCATGGCCGCGGCGTCCAGCAAAGCGCCCAACTCGCTCAGATGCTCGGGCGTCATTTCCTTTTCGATGCAGTCGGCACCGAGATCAGCCACCGTGCCGCGCACGAAAATTTCGGCTTCATAGAGCGAGTCGCCCAGTGCCGCGCCGGCATTGCCGCACACCACCAGCCGCCCGCGTTGCGCCATGAACGCAGACATATGCCCCACCGAGCCTTGCACCACGATGTCCACGCCTTTCATCGAAATCCCGCAGCGCGCAGAGGCATCGCCTTCGATAATCACCAGCCCGCCACGTCCCGTTGCTGCCGCCGCCTGACTGGCATTGCCTTTCACGCGAACAACACCGGACATGATGTTCTCGGCGAGGCCAGTGCCGGCGTTGCCGTGGATGGTGACGCGCGCATGTTTGTTCATGCCAGCGCAGTAGTAGCCGACGTGACCGTCGATTTCGACGTCCAGCGGCGCATCGATGCCCACCGCCAAGGCATGGTCGCCCTGAGCGTTTAACACCTTGAACTGCTGGCCACTGGTGGCGCCGTTGAGGTCATGCAGGGCTTGATTGAGTTCGCGCACGCTGTGCGCAGTGAGATCAAAAACCTGTTCGTTGCTCATCGTGAAATCCTCAATGACCGGCGGCGGCGCGCTCGCCACCCCAAACGTAAACCGTGGCCGGCTCGGGTTCCCACAGTCTGGCGCCCTTTACCCCAGGCAGGCAGGCCAGCGCCCGATACTCGGAAGCCATCGCCACCCAGTCGTCGGTTTCGGCCATCACGGCGGGCTTGCAGGCGATGGGGTCGCGCAACACGGCGAACCCGTCGCTGGTGCCAATGGTGAAGGTGTAGAAGCCGTCCAGATCGGCCAGCGCGTGAGTCAGCGCCTCGCTCAAGGTGGCGCCCTGTTGCATCTGGACATCCAGATACTGCGCGGCGACTTCGGAATCGTTTTCGGTGCGGAACACCGCGCCGGCTTTTTCCAGCTTGCGCCGCAGACGGTTGTGATTGGACAAGGAGCCGTTATGCACCAGACACAGATCGCTGCCGGTGGAGAACGGGTGCGAGCCGGCGGTGGTCACCGCGCTTTCCGTCGCCATGCGGGTGTGGCCAATGATGTGGCTGCCCTGCAGGCCCTTAAGATTAAAAGCGTTGGCCACCTCAATCGGCAGCCCTACTTCTTTGTAGATTTCGATGTGCTGCCCAATGCTCACCACCGTGAAGGGGCGCGCTTCGGCGGCCAGCCAGGCGCGCAAGGCGCCCTCGCCTACCGCCAGCCGAATGAGGCAGTGCGTGTGCTCGCGGCGGAAATCGACGTCGACCTTGAAGGCATCGGTCAGCGACGCGGCCACGTGGGCCCAGTCGAAAGCCAGATCCGGATTCTGCAACACCAGCTTCAGGCTGCCGGCGGCCGCCGGATCGCGGTAGACCGCAAAGCCGGTGCTGTCCGGGCCGCGTTGAGTCATCTCCAGCAGCATCGGTTCAAACAAGGCGCCGAGTTCGGATTCCAGCGCGGGGTTCTTGAGATAAAGGCCGACAATTCCACACATGGCGGTGATGTTCCTTAAAAGAATTCGAGGTAGCGCCCAACTTCCCAGTCGGACACGTGGCGCGAGTACTCAATCCACTCCATGCGCTTGAGCTTGATGAATTCACCGATGATTTCGCTGCCCAGTTCCTCGGCAAACAGGCCATCTGCGGCAAGCGCATCGACTGCTTCGCCGAGGTTCTGCGGCAACACCTTGATGCCCTGTTCGGCGAGCTGCGCCGGGCTGAGTTCGTAGAGATTGAGATTGCGTGCCGGGCCCGGATCGAGCTTGCGCGCGATGCCGTCCATGCCGGCGGCGATGACTGCGGCGTTCGCGAGATAAGGGTTGCAGCTGGGATCCGGCAAACGGCATTCCAGACGGCCGTGAGGGATACGCACCATCGAGGTCCGGTTGTTGTCGCCATAGGTGATATAGGCCGGCGCCCAGGTCGCACCGGAGAGCGCTTCCCCCACCACCAGTCGCTTGTAGGAATTCACACTCGGCGCCAGCAGCGCGGTCAGCGCCGGCGCGTGCGCCAGCAAGCCGCCCAGGAAGTGATAGGCCATCTTCGACAGCCCCAGCCCCTGCTTGTCCTTGTCGTCGTGAAAAAGGTTGCCGGTAGTGGCGTCCGACATCGACAAATGCATGTGCATGCCGCTGCCGGTGCGATGACGGAAGGGCTTCGGCATGAACGTGCAGATGAGCCCGAGTTCTTTGGCGATTTCGCCCGCCGCCATCCGGAAAAACACATAGCGATCTGCGGCGTTCAAGGAGTCGCTGTAGGTGTAGTTGATTTCGAACTGGCCGTTGGCGTCTTCGTGGTCGATTTGATAGACGTCGAAGCCCGTTTCCTGCAGGGCTTCCACCAGGCGCTCGAGCATCACGCGGTTACGCGACAGGCCTTTGTAGTCGTAGCAGGGTTTCTCCAGCGTATCGCCATCGTCTGCCGGCGCGAGGCTGCCGTCGGCCTGCTTTTTCAGCAGCATGAACTCGGGCTCAATGCCCACGTTCACCGTCCAGCCTTTGGCTTTGGCTTTCGCGACCTGATTTTTCAGCACGAAGCGGGTGTCGAAGGGATACGGCTTGCCGTTCACGCGACCATCGCAAACGATGCGCGCATATCCCGGCTGCCAGGGCACGAGCGAGAGCGTGTCCAGATCGCCCACCGCCAGATAGTCCGCCGAATGCGGGGCCATGCCGAAGCCCCATACCGCGAAACCGGCAAAGCCAGCGCCCGCCTTGAGGATGTCCTCAAAGTGCGATACCGGCACCGACTTGGTCTTGGCCACGCCGTGGATGTCGACAAACTGGGCCAGCACGTAGCGGACTTTGTTGTCTTTCAAAAATTTTTGCGCTTGCTTGAGATTCATGTGGTGCGTGGGTCCCTTGGCAGTGAAATAACAACCGTTACGGTCGTGCGTCGAGGTAATCGAGATAACCCATCAGGCCGCCGCCAACGGCGAGCACGCGCGTCAAGAGGGCGGCGCCCATCCAAGGCCCTTCGGCCGGCGCACACAGCACCCGGAAGCCAGCGGGTTCGCGCCGAAGCACGGCGTCAATGCCGCAAATCTGGGTGGGGAACCAGGCGGTCGCCGTAGTCGCGCCGCTGTCGGCCGTCGCAATCTCATCGATGAGCGGCAATGCGCCAGGACCACCCACCGCGAACTCGGCATATTCGGTGGTCAGCAGCAGGGTATCGGTGAGCAGCGTGAAGTACGGCAACTCGGCCGGGGTAGCGGGCAAGGCAGAGACCAGAAACTGGCGCGGCGCGGTCTGGACGATTTCACACTGCGCGAGGGTAGAGATGCCAAACAGCGACGGCGCGACCAGACCCGAGCTTTCCAGCGAAGCCTTGGCGGAACCGCCAATGAGCAAGGTGCGCGCGACTGGCGTGAGTTCGGTGAGCCAGGGCCGCTCGGTGCTTGGCTGGGCCAGACGCAGCCCGGTGCTCATCCCGGCCATGGCGCCAAGCTCAGCGCCAGCATCTCGATAGGCATTGAATAAGGCGGCGGTTCGCAGACTGCTCATATAGAAGTCTCCGTCAGCCGCAAATTGTCGGGATCGTAGAACGGCAGCGGGCTGCGTTCCGCGCGGACCATTTTTCCGCCACCAACGCGAATCTCAAATTCAGTCGCTGCCATGCTCGCGCCCTCCAGCACCGCAATCCCCACGGTGCGTTTCAGCGTTGGACTATAGGCAACGCTGGTGACGCGGCCAGCGATGCGCCCCTCGTCGATCACCAGATGACATTCTTCGATGGGACGGGCGGCGTCGTTGTGCTCGGTGACAAATCCAACAACCTGTCGCAAAGGGTTCTGTTGCAGAAGCTCGCAGGCGGCGCGCCCCATAAACTGCGGCTTGTCCATTTTGACCAGAGAGGCCAACGGCGTTTCGAAAGGATTCATCACGCCATCCGTGTCGAGCCCCACAATCATGTGGCCCTTCTCGAGGCGGAGCAGGCGCTGGGTATCCACGCCGAACGGGCGTGCTTCAAAGCTTGGGGCACGCTCCAATAGCGCGGCCCACAGGGCCGGCACCTTCGAGTACGGCAGATGCACCTCGAATGCACTTTCGCCCACAAAGCCCACGCGCATGATGCGAGCGGGGGCGTCGAGCACCTGCCCGATACGGACTTCCGGGAACGGGAAGGCGGCCAGCGAAAGGTCGACATCGGTAAAAGGCTGCAGCAATTCACGGGCGTGAGGTCCGGCCACGTTGACGGCGCCCCAATGTCGCGTGAGGTCGACGACCGTGACGTCAAGCCCCGCCAGCGCCGCAAGCTGGTTCATTTCGCGGCAGGTGGCGACCACGTGGCCGGTGCCGGCGGTCACATAGTAGTGATGCGTGCCCAGGCGAGCGGCGATGCCGTCGTCCACGATAATGCCGCGCTGGTCGAGCGCCATCACCACGCGGGTCACGCCGACCGGCGCCCGCGACAGACGCGAGGTGTAGACCAGCTCCAGCAAAGCGCCCGCGTCGGGCCCGTACACTTCAAGCTTGCCCAGCGTGGACACGTCGATGAAACCGGCGCGTTCGCGCACGGCCTGATATTCCTCGTGGATGGCAGTGTTGGCATCTTTGGCGCGGTAGTGCCGCGGCCGCAGCCACACGCCGACTTCGGTCCAGCTCGCACCGAGCGCGTTGTGGGCGTCGGTCAGCGGCGTCTCGGCGTGGAAGCGCCAGCGCGGTCCGGCCAGCACGCCCATCGGCACAGGATGAAAAAACGGTCGCGGGGTGGTGTGACCTACGGCACCCACCGGCTGGCCGAGTTCGCGGGCGAGGAAACGCGCCGCGTTGACGTTGGAGTGCTTGCCCTGGCTCGGGCCCATGCCATTCGTGGTGTAGCGCTTCATCAGCTCTACGCCATCGAAGCCTTCGCGGACACTGGTGCGCAGGTCGGCGAGCTGGAGGTCTTCGTCGAAGTCGACGAAATTTTTGCGCTTGGGGTGCTCGACGAGCGGCAAGGGATGGGAACGGCGGACAGTGTCGGCCACCGGGCGCGCGGGCGCGGCCGTTTCAATGCCCAGCACGCTTAGCGCTTCCGTCGCTGCGGCCTGACCGTCGGCAACGCGGGCCTCAAATTCATGCTGGCCGTTGACGCGACCCGCTGCGAATACGGTCTCCGGCAGCTTGCTTGGCCGCAACTGACCCAGCGCTTCATCAAATTCGAATTTGCCGCCCGCCTGCGCTAGCAGTTGCGCGGCCGGCGCCCAGCCCACGCTCATCAAGAGCCCGTCGCAAACGATGTGCTGGCCCGGCGCATCACCCGCTGCGCCGGCGGCGTTGAGCGTGACCCCGCCAAGCACGCCGGCGGTGGCATGCGCGGCCGCCACCTGGGTGTTGGCGAGGAGCTTGATGCCCGCCTCGGCGCAAGCGGCCGCAGCCGGCCCGCGCGTCGCCGGGTCTTCAAGATCCGCGATGGCGGCAATCGAAATGCCCGCTTCCCGCAGCGCCAGCGCCGCTTCGTAGGCCTCAGTATTGGCCGCCAGAATCACCGCATTTCGGCAGGGCGCCACGCCAAAACAGGCCACCAGCCGCTGCGCCGCAGAGGCCAGCATCACGCCCGGCAAATCGTTGTTGTGGAAGACGGCCGGCTGCGCCATGGCACCGGTCGCGATAATGACGGTGCGAGCAATCACGATGCTCATCCGCTCAGCCTGAATGACCGGCACCGTGCCATCCGCGTAATAGCCGGCAGCATAGGCGCTGGTGAGCGTGGTGAGACCCGATGCTGCGGCGAGGTGGGTCAGTGCCTCATCGCGCCACACTTGCGCAACGCTGTCTCTGGAATCGAGATTCAAGCTGCCGCCTAGTCGGGCATGTTCGTCCACCAGCACCACGCGCTGGCCGGCAGCCAGCAAGGTTTGCGCGGCGGCGAGTCCGGCGGCGCCACCGCCAACCACCAGCGCATCACACACCAGACGCCGGCTCACGCCGCGCGTGGTGGGGAAAGTTTCAGCGATGCGACCCAAACCGCTCAGGCGTCGAATCAGGCGCTCCCACATCGGGAAGGCAATGGCCGGCCGGTAGAAGGTTTTGTAGTAGAAGCCGGTGGGCAGAAAGGCGGCGATTTTCTCGATAAAACGGGCGCGGTCTTTCTCAAGCCCGCCGAAGGTGTTTACCGCTTTGTAGCGTTCACCTTCCACCACCGGCTCAACGTCGCCCCGGATATTGATGCGGGTACTGGTTTCCAGCAGCGCGTTCACATCGTGGTTGGCGCAGGACATCACGCCGCGCGGCCGGTGGTACTTGAAGCTGCGACCCAGCGTCGTCTGGCCATTCGCAAGCAGCGCACTGGTAATGGTGTCGCCAGCGCAGGCCCGGTATTGCCGGCCTTCAAATTCGAAATGGAAAGTCTGGCTCCGGTCGATCCATTCGCCGGTGCGTGCGGGCAATCTATACGCCGTCATCGCTACTCACTCTGGTCGCCACTTCAATGCTGTGGACCACATCCGTGGCGGTATCCCGCTGAAACAAAAACCACAGCCGGGACGGCTTGTGGTACCACCATTCCCGCTTCACCCGCGCGGTGGCGTCGCCGAAGAACAAGGCTTCGCGGGCAGCATCCTGATCCGTCATCTGCACGATGGCGATCATGCCGCCGCTACAGATGAATTCCTGAGCCGGCCGGCGGCCGATAATCGGGCAATCAAAATGTTTCATGGCGTTTAGTGCCCCACCGCCGCAGCGCCCTTCTCGCCCATCATGGCCAGACGCTTGAAGCGGTCCATGCCGAAGGCTTCGATCAGCCGGTGATTGGTATCGTGCGCGACGGTGTAGGCCATGGTTTCTCCGCAGACCGGCGTGGCTTTGAAGCCCCAGGTGCCCCAGCCTGCGTCGAGATAGAAGCCTCCCACCTCGGTCTTGCCCATGACGGGCGCGAAATCTGGCGTCATGTCTGCCATGCCACCCCACTGGCGCACAATTTTCACTCCGGCCAGGAACGGGAAGAGGTCCAGCATCTGGTCGGCGAGTGAGGTTACAAATTCGAGCGATGAGCGCGTGGAATGAAGTTCCGCAGGGTCAACCGCCGCCCCCATCACCAGTTCGCCGCGCGCGGTCTGGCTCACATAAACATGCAGCGTGCCGGAGACGATGATGGTGTCCAGCCAGGCCTTCATGGGCTCGGACACGCAGGCCTGCAGCGGCACGATATCCACCGGGCTCTTCAGGCCCGCCATCTTGAGCAAGGTTGGGGTTGAACCCGCCACTGCCGACACCACCTTGCCGGTCTTGATGCGACCGCGCGTGGTATTGACCGCCACCACCCGGCCACTTTCGATTTCGATGCCGGTGCAGTCCGTGTGCTGAAAAATCTCCACCCCCATCTGCGAGGCGCGGCGGGCATAGCCCCAAGCCACCGCATCGTGCCGGGCAATCGCGCCGGGCGCGTGATACAGGGCGCCGAGAATCGGATGATTGCCGCCGCAGTTGAGGTCAATTTGAGGACAGGCGGCTTTGACGTCGGCGGCGGAAACCAGTTCGCTGTTTACGCCGTAATGTTGGTTGACCTCGGCGCGCCACCGCATGGTGCGGAGCGTGGCTTCGGAGTGCGCCAGCGTGAAATGGCCGCGATTGGAAAAGAATAAATTGAGGTCGAGCCGGTCAGACAGCGTCTGGAAGAGCTCGACGCTCCGCTTGTAGAACAGCACCCCTTCGGGGGTCAGGTAGTTCGAGCGGATGATGGTGGTGTTGCGGCCCGTATTGCCGCCCCCGAGATAGCCCTTTTCGATGACTGCCACGCGCTTGATGCCGTGTTCAGCCGCGAGATGGTAGGCACAGGCGAGGCCATGACCGCCGCCGCCGATGATGACCACGTCGTAGCTGTCCCGCAGCGTTTCGGGCGTGTTGAAGAAACGCGGCTCGGCGTATTCGGGGTTCAGTGCGTATTTGAGTAGGCGTAGCGACATGGCTTGCATTATATGCAACTAAGTTGCTTTTAATGCAACCCTTAAATCGAACTGAAACCGGTCGCGTCGCGCATGCCGGCGCGCACCCGGCGCGGTCGATTCGCCAAGGGCTTCGTAAATCAACGCGGATTAAAAAAATCGGGTCGCGGTCGACCGCGTCGGTGTAGCGGCTGAGGGTGAGGGAGTGGCGACCCGGCGTGAGCGCGTCGGTTTAGTCGCCGGATGCCTGCCGCGTAAGCGCTAAGCCAGACCGTGGTTCGACTCATCGCCGCGCCTCAAGGCACTGTTACGCGGCAGGCACCCGCCGTTCGATGACCCAATCAGCAATGCACTGTCGGGCGTGATGCCCTTGCCGGGGCAAAGCCGGTGCCAATTCAGCAAAACTGACTGTAGTCGGCAAGAATTGACGCGTAGCTCCTGACGCCGTTGTTACCACTCGCAAGTGATAACTCGATTGGCGCCAGCGTGGCGCAAATACGCGCTAGGGATGTTCCCGCAACAGCCTCCGCTAC
>CAMCQE010000082.1 GCA_945876945.1 Klebsiella pneumoniae | reverse complement strand
CGTGAACATCTATCCACAGGAATGCGAAAACCTGCTCATTACCCATCCCAAGGTGCTGGACGCGGCGGTGTTTGGCGTGCCCAACCAGGATCTGGGCGAGGAAGTGAAGGCGGTGGTGCAGTTAGTGGCAGACGTCGCGCCGAGTCCGGCATTAGCCGCCGAACTCATCGCCTTTTGCGCCGAGCACCTCGCCCGCCACAAGGTGCCGCGCTCGCTGGATTTCATCGACGAACTGCCGCGCCTGCCCACCGGCAAGCTCTACAAGCGGATTTTGCGCGACGACTATTGGCGCGAGCGGCCGACCGGTCTGGTGTAAGGCCAAGGCCTACTCGAGCGTGAAAGCGTCGGTGCCGGTCATCAGCGGTGCCACCAGCGCGGCATCGTCTTCCACCGGGCGATTCACGCGCCGGCTTACCGGCCACACCTGCAAGACCTCATTCGCGGCCGGCACCATCAGATCAAGCACGGCCGTGCTTTGCGCCAGCGCCGGATCGAGCCAGCGGGCATAGTCGGCGGCTTCCAGAATCACCGGCATGCGATCGTACACGGTCGCGGCCAGCGGATTGGCCGCGGTGGTGAGAATGGCGTAGGTCTCAACCTCACCTTCAAAGCCGCTCCAGTGTTCGAGCAGGCCGGCGAAGGCCAGCGGATTTCCATCGGCGCGCGAGAAAAAATACGGCTGCTTGCGGCCCTGTTCGGTCTTCCACTCATACCAGCCGCTGGCCGGCACGATGACGCGACGACGCGCCAGCGCGTGGCGAAACATCGGTTTCCCGGCGGCGGTTTCGCTTTTGGCGTTGATCGGTTGTGGGAGCTTGCCGGGGGTCGTGACCCAGCTCGGCAACAGGCCCCAGCGGGCCGGGATCACCCGACGTTCGCCGTCTGCCTGTTGGCGGATCACGGCATGAAACGCGCCGGGCGTCAGGTTGTAGCGCGGGAGCGTGGGGAATTCATTGCCGGTGGCAAATTCGGCCTTGAGCACCGCGGGGTCGGCATACAGCGCATAGCGACCGCACATCGCCGACGCCCCTTACCAGCGTCGCGCGCGGCCAATATCGAGGTGCACGAAGTTAGAACTCGCGTAGTAGCCCACCCCGCCGGCGCCCAGTTTCAGCGCCGCGTCGCGCACGTGGCGGGTGCGGGTGTCGGCGAGACGAATATCAATCGCCTTGCCCTGCATGTGCAGACTGCCCGAGGCGACGCCGCCGGAGGCCCGACGCAAGCTGGCGTTGGTGGCCGGCGAGCGATAGGCGGAAATGATTTCGAACGGCGCGTCGCTGCCAATCAGGCGATGCACCGCGAAAAGTTGATCGAGCAAGGCGGGCGCGATGGGAAACACCTCGTCGGTGCGGAAATCGCGCAGCAGATGATTCACCGCCTTCAGCGCGCGCGGATCGTAGCGACCCTGCTGGAAGTAATTGACGCTGAGCGTTTCGCCCGTGTGCAGATGACGGAAAGAAAGCTGACGCGTGGCCTGCGGCTTGGCCAGCGCTGGCAGGGAGACTGCGGCGAGGCCGGTCGCGCAGGCCTTCAACCACGAACGTCGCGACAGCAGCCGCGCGAGCCGCAAATCCTCTTCCATCAAGCAGGTTCTCCGTATGGCACTGAACAACGCGCGCCCCGGAGGCCCGCCAATATGACCGGCGCAATCCGCCGCGCCCGGTCCCGAACAGGGCTTAGTATAGGCAGACCTATCACGTACGGAACAAGCTTTATGTCACGACTGAATTTAGTCGCGCGGCGACTGTCTGAGGCGCTGCTCGTCTTCACGCTGGCCCTCTCGCCAAGCTTCGCCAGCGCGGATTTTTCGACCCGATTGCAGGATCTCGCGGCCGGCAAACCCATCGCCGGACAGGCGCTCGACGCCCGCACGCTCATCGCCAAACTCTACGCGGGCGCGGCCGCCAAGCCCCTATGGCGACCGGCGGCCTTGCAGTCGCTGCAAGTGGCGATTGCCAACAGCGAGGCCGACGGCCTGCTGCCGAGAGACTATTTCGCCGAGCCGCTGGCGCGCAAAGACCTCAGCGCCGACGACCGCGAACTCCTCGCCACCGAAGCCCTCATCCGCCTCGCCTACAGCCTGCGCTTCGGCAAGATCAATCCCAAACTCTTCGACCCCAACTGGAACTATTCGCGGGCGCTCGGCAAAGACGACCCGCTGCTGTGGCTGAAAACCACGATCACACAGGGCGATATTCCGGCGGCGCTGGCGAAGATTCGCCCGCAGGGCCAGTACTACACCGGGCTGCGCAAGGCGCTCGGCGACTATCGCGCGATGGCCGCCGCCGGTGGCTGGCAGGCGCTGCCCGCCGGCCCGACGCTGAAGCCCGAGATGAGCGACGCACGCGTACCGGCGCTGCGTCAACGCCTGCAGGCTGAACACCTGCTCAGCGCCGGTGGCCAAGGCGAGGGGTATGACGCCACGCTGGTGGCCGCCGTCACCGAATTCCAGCGCCGACACGGTTTGAGCGCCGACGGCGCGCTGGGGGCCGGCACGGTCGCCGCGCTGAATGTGCCGGTAGACGCCCGCATCAAGAGCCTGCGGCTGAACATGGAACGTCTGCGCTGGGTGTTCCGCGATCTGCAGCCGGAATATGTGGTGGTGAACATCGCCGGCTTTGAAGCGGCCTATATCGATCAGGGCAAGGTGCGCTGGACGGGCCGGGTGATTGTGGGCAAACCCTTCCGCCAAACGCCGCTTTTCAGGTCTGAAATCAGCTATCTGGAATTCAATCCCACCTGGACGGTACCGCCCACCATCCTGCGCCAGGATTTACTGCCCAAGCTCCGCGTGAATCGCGGCACGCTGAAAGAGAAAAATCTGGAAGTGATCGACGGCAACGGGCAGGCCGTCGATCCCGCGCACGTCGACTGGCAGCGCTTTCACTACGCCTTGCGCCAGAAGCCGGGGCCGGACAACGCGCTGGGTCGGGTGAAGTTCATGTTCCCCAATCTGCACTCGGTGTATCTGCACGACACGCCCTCGCGGGAACTTTTTGGACGCGCCGAGCGCGCGTTCAGTTCGGGCTGCATCCGCGTGGAACGCCCGCTGGAATTAGCCGCCGCGCTGCTGAAAGACCCCGCGAAATGGCACAAGGCGTCGATTGATGCCGTGGTGGCCAGCAACAAGACCCAGCGGGTGAATTTGCCGCGCAAGGTGCCGGTGATGTTGCTCTATCTCACCGCCTTCCCGGCCCCCGACGGCAGCATTCACTTCGGGAAAGATCTCTACACCCGCGATCTGGAACGGCAGCGGCTGCTCGACGGTCCGTTCAGCTTTTCCAAGCTGGACGACTGAGGGCGCGGATTACTTTTCGGTCAGCACCCACACGCCGTCCCAGTCTGCGGGCGGCGGGCTGGTCTGGTAGTGACGGCAGCGTTCCAGATAGAGCCGCGCCGGCTTTTCTTTCTCGCTGGTGGCGGCCGCCACGCTGAAGTACGCCACGGCGCGCGTGAAGTCGCGTTGGCGGTAAGCCACAAGCCCGGCTTGAAAGGCTTCCAGCATTTCGCGCAGCGCGGGAAAGCTCTGCGCGGTGTGATAGCCCAGCGACTCATACACCGCCACCGGCCGCGCTTTGCCTTTCACCCGCATGAGGTCGATTTCGCGCAGGAGAAAATCCTGCGTGAGGTCCTGCACCGTGCCTTCGCTAATCAGAATGCCCGCACCGTAGTACTTGGTCGCGCCTTCAAGCCGCGAGGCCAGATTCACGCTGTCTCCGATAACGGTGTACTCCATGCGCTTCGGCGACCCGATATTGCCCACCACCACGTTGCCCGTCGACAAGCCTATCCCAATCTCGAGCGGCACTTTCCCCGCCTCGGCGCGGGCGCGATTAAGCCCCTGCAGTGCAACCATCATTTCGTTCGCCACGGTGAGGGCGTTGTTGGCGTCGTTAGGGCCACGAAAGGGCGCGCCGAACAGCGCCATGATGGCGTCGCCAATGTACTTATCGAGAATGCCGCCGTGATTGAAAATCACATCCACCATGGTGGCGAAATACTCATTCAGCATGGATACCGTTTCGCGCGCGCCCATCGCCTCAGACATCGTGGTGAAGCTGCGCACATCCGAGAACAGCACCGTGATTTTTTGATCCTTGCCGCCTAACTGGTCTTCGCCCGCCTGCAGCAACTGGTCGACGACCTCCTTGCTCATGTAGCGCGCCATGGTGCTTTTCACGCGTTTCTCGGCGCTGATGTCTTCCAGAATCAGCATCGAACCAATGGCCTCCTGCGCGGCGTTCAACAGCGGCACCGCCGTGAGGTTCACCGATACCGTGTCGCCATCGACCAGCCGCACGCCGGCATCCACCGAGATCTGCGATTGGCCGGTCTGCTCGACGCGCGCGACCGCCTCCAGCAACCAGGGATTCGCCGCGCCGAACACCGCTTCTGCCGCCTGCCCTACCAGTGCGCTTTCGGACAGGCGCAGGATTTTGGCGGCAGCCAGATTGACGGTCACCAGCTCGCGCGCTTTGCTGAGGGTAATCATGCCCTCGCTGGTACTGCGCAAAATGCTCTCGTTGTAGTTCTTCATCTTGAGCACGTCTTCGAACAACTGCGCGTTTTCCAGCGACACGGCGATTTGCGCGGTGAAGGCGCGTAGCCGCGCCACGTCTTTCGGCATGAAGTGTCCGCCGCGCTTGTTCAGCACCTGCGTCACGCCGATGCACACGCCCGCCTTGTTGACGATGGGCAGGCACAGGATGCACTTGGTTTCGAAGCCCGTTTGCCGATCGACATCGGCGTTAAACAAGGGGTGCGCATAAGGGTCCTCCACATTCAGCGCTTGCCCCGAGTGCAGCACGTGGCCGGCGATGCCGAGATGATCCGGCATGCGGAGTTCCTTCTGTTCCATCCCCTCGGCGTAGCGCGACCACAGCGTGTGCGTCGCGGCGTCATGAATGAACAGCGTGCCGCGCTCTGCGTCTAGCAATTCGGTGGCGGCCCGCATGATGCGCTCGAGCAGCACATCAAGATTGAGCTCGCCGGTTAAATCATTGGTGACTTCCAGAATGCGCACTTCGTCGCGCAGGCTGGTGGTCATGAGGTTGTAGCCGCGAAAGAGGTCGGCGTATTCATCGGTGCCGGTGACGAAGAGATGGCGGTTGAGGTCGCCACTTTCGACCTCGTTCATCGCGGTAATCAGCTTAGCCGCCGAGCGTGAGACTTCCGACGCTGTCAGGACGGACATCATCAGCGCCCCCAGCATGCACACGAGCATCACGCCGCCCGTCCATAGCAGCAGCGGACCGAGATGCTGGGTGGTCACCGCCACGCCAAGGTCGTGCAGCAGGCGGTCGACCTTGAACAGCACTGACAGCGCAAAAAACAGCAGCGGCAACACCGTCACAAACACGGAGAGGTAAATCAGCTTGCCCTTCAGGCGCACCGCGATGAGATTCGCGCGAGAGTCGTCAGGCAAGCGCGGACAGTGGGCCCACAGGCGCTCCAGCACCGGCGCGAGGTCGCGGGAGATGGCGAAGTATTCGACGATGGCGTGCGTGGGCGAGGCAAAAAACAGGGCGGTAGCAGTGAAGCCAAGGATTTGCCATGGCTGGAAGTCGCCGTCCAGGAACACATTGACCGCCAGCATGCTGGTCAACACCGACAGCGTCGCCAGGGGTCCATGCAGAAAGGTGACCCGGAGCATGGAGTAGAAGGGGAGATTCAAGGCCCGCACGATCGCCGGCGCGCTCACCTCCAGCGGCAAGGCCTGCCCGGCGTCCAGCAATGTCAGCGCCTGCCCGATGGGACGGAAATGACGCCGGATCACCAGCACGTCGACCAGCACAAAACCTGGCATCACCAGTGGCGTGAGCAGGGCAAGCAGGGTCCACTGCGCCAACGTGAGTTGCAGGCCCAGCATCATGAGGAAGAAGGTGACCGCGACGGCCGCCAGCGAGCCGGTGAGGTAAATAGTGATCAGGCGCTTAAGCACGCCGCTGGCAGACTGTGTGCTCATAACCTCAATCGGGCACGGAAAATCAAAGGCGGCCTCGGGAACAGGAACTACGGTGCGCGGCGGCCGGACCAGCATCACGGCGCCCAAGGCAAATCGGGCCGGCTCGCATCCAGGTGAACGCCGAGCGCTACGCTAGCATGAATCGACGCCTCGCCAGCAGGGGCAAGGCGCTGAACTCAGGCGGTGGGGAGAGGATCCGTGGGCCACTGCGCGATGGCGGGATCCATCGCATCCCAGGCCGGCGCGCTGCGGGTGTAGATATTGTCGGTAGGCGTGAACAAGCCGGGTTCGTCGAGCGTGCCGACCATGATCAACATCAGCCCCGGCACCCCGTCGCCCTGACCAAACAGACGCGCGCCGCATTGCGGGCAAAAGCCTTCGATGGCCGGTCGGCCGGCGTCAGCGTGGCGGTGATACCAGTGCACCTTACCGGTGAACGTCACGGCGGCCAGCGGGAAACCCATGATCGGCAAATAGGCCGCGCCCGACATGCGCTGGCAGTCGCGGCAATGGCAGTTGTACTGCATCGACGCCGGTCCTTCCGCCTGATATCGCACGCTGCCGCAGAGGCATCCGCCATGGAGGATCGCGGCGCTCATGTCCGCGCCAGCAGCACGCGCAGTGCCTGCTCCAGAAACACGGTTTCGGCCGGGAAGCGGCCCGGCGCCCCGGCGCAGTGTCCGTAAGGTGAATTGAAAGCCCGCAACTCAGCGCCCGGAATCATCGCGGCTTCGAGCTGATTGTCTTCAAGGGTGAAATACAAATCCTGATTCCCGGGCATGACAATGGTTTTCGCGGTGATGCTGCCCAGCGCGGCGGCCAGATCGCCGTTAAAGCGCGGACCGGCGCTGCAGTCAGCCAACTCCCAGGTCACGAATTTCGCCATCAGATCGTTGGCGTCCCAGCACAGGTGCTCGTCTTCCCAGGCGTAGAGGAAGTCGTCGATCGAGGAATAGCCAAGGTGGCGATAGAGCCGGTCGCGAAAGAAGGCTTGCGAGTAGGCCCAGCCCGCATAGACCCGGCCAAAAGCCTTCAATCCGGCGCGCGGGATCTGCGAGTAATGGCCGTTGGCGAACACCGGGTCAGCCCGCAGCGCCGCCCGCACGCCTTCAATAAACACCTGATTATGCGGCGAGCACCGCGCCGCGCCACAGAAGGGCAGGAGCCGCGCCACGTAGTCCCCGTAATCCACCGCCCATTGATAGGCCTGCACGGCGCCCATCGACCAGCCGGTGGCAAGCGCCACCCGCGAGACCTGCAGGTGGTCGTGAATGAGCCGGTATTGGGCGGCCACGTTGTCGGCAATGGTGACGGTTGGAAACGCCGCGCCACGCTGCGAGGCGTGCGCCTTACTGGGAGAGGTCGAGACGCCATTGCCAAACAGATTGGGCACCACGATGAACCAGCGCGCGGGGTCGAGCGCACGGCCCGGACCAATCAGACGCGCGTTCGAGTCGTGGTTCCCCGTGTAGTAGGTGGGGAACACGATGCAGTTGTCGCGCGCCGCGTTCAGCTCGCCATAGGTCTTGTACGCAAGCACCGCCTCCCGCAACACGCCGCCTCGGGCAAGGGGCCAATCGCCCAGCGCCAGAGATTCTGGCGCGCTCATCCCCGGAAAGGCGGTGGCGGCGCCGTTCGGCGGCTCGCGGTTGTCGTGCACGTCGGGCTGCATCAGAACAGCTTCAGATAGCGAGATTTCTCCCAGTCAGAAACGTGGGTGCAGTAGCTGTTCCACTCATCGAGCTTGTAATCGCTCCAGGCTTTGAACATCCCGCTGCCGAAAACTTTTTCCGATAGAGGATCCGCCTTGAAGGCCTCGATCGCTTCACCAAGGCTGCGCGGCAACATGCGAATGCCGAGCGCGTCGATTTCCGCCGGGCTCTTGAGATACATGTTCTCCAGATGCGGCTCGCCCGGATCCAGTCCTTCGGCGATCCCTTCAAGGCCGGCCGTGAGTACCATCGCCGCGCCGAGGTAGGGGTTACACGCGCTGTCGGCCGCGCGCAGTTCCATGCGCCCGCCGCCCAGCGGAATGCGGATGGTGTTGGTGCGGTTGTTGTTGCCATAGCAGCAAAAAATCGGCGCCCAGGTAAAGCCCGACATGCTGCCGCGCAGAATCAGTCGCTTGTAGCTGTTCACGGTCGGCGCGATGACGGCGCAAATCGCCGGCAGATGGCGGAGCACGCCGGCAATGAACTGATAACCCAACTTGGTCAGCCCGCAGCCGCGCGGGTCGTCGTTGCTCGCAAACAGATTGGCACCGGTGGCGGGATCGGCCAGCGAGATATTGAAGTGCGCGCCGCTGCCGGCGCGGTCGCCGTAGGGCTTCGGCATAAAGGTGGCGAAGCCGCCGTGACGGCGGGCGATTTCGTGCGCCATCCAGCGGAAAAACACGAAGTTGTCCGCCATGGTCAGCACGTCGAAGTATTTGAAATCGATCTCGAACTGGCCAATGCCGTCTTCATGGTCGAAGGAATACACGCCCCAGCCCAGATCGTTCATCGCGCCCACGAGTTCGGAAATCCAGCCGTAGTTGTCGAGCAGGCGCGCGGCGTCGTAGGCGGGTTTTTCCAGATGCTTGCGGTCGGACAGCGGCTTGTAGCCGCCGTGCTCGGTGTCCTGCAGCACAAAGAACTCCGCTTCCATGCCGAGGTTCATGGTGTAGCCCATAGCGGCCGCGGCGGCGGTGGCGCGCTTGAGGATATTGCGGCTGCAGGCGTCGAACGGCGCGCCTTTGCACCAGAGGTCGGAGGCAAACCAGGCCACTTCACGATTCCAGGGTAAGACGCGGCAAGACGACGGGTCCGGATGAGACGCCACCTCTTCGTCGCTCACGTCCTGCGGCACGCCGTCGAGCGCCGCACCGGTGCAGAGCTCGGAGCCGGTGAGCATGCGGTCGTAGTGGTCGACCGGCACCATTTTGGATTTGGACACCCCGTGCAGATCCACATAGCTCGGCAGCAGATATTTCACGCCGAGCTCACTGAGCGCGGCCTCGTTAACGGTGGCGGGAACAAGCGCGGGCAGGGACGTATCGGCGGACATGGAAGCCTCATCAAAAGGTGAATTCGTGAATGGGCTTTAGCAGAGACTGTGCCATCCCGCAAACGCCCACCGTTTGGAGAAGCTTGCGCCGCGTCGCGCCGGCATTCGCCCGCCGCTGGTGCGCGCGCACCGCGATGAAGGGATTCTTTGGTGCACGAGCCGGCCAGCGCGCGCTGAGGCTGCATCACTTATGATGGCGTGCAAAATCTATCGGCGCCGCCAGAAGCGCCAATCTACGGGGAGTGTCGGATGGTCCGCCTGTTCCGCATCAGCGGCTTCGCCGCCTTCATTGCGATGATGTTCCTCAATGCCTTTGTCGATCTGGGGCACAAGATAGTCATCCAGAACACGGTCTTCCGGACTTTTGACGGCGCCACCCAGGTCACGCTCACCGCCATTCTCAACGGCCTTATCCTCCTGCCCTTTGTGCTCCTGTTCACGGCCTCCGGCTACTGCGCGGACCGCTATGCCAAACCGCGCGTGATGCGCATGGCGGCCGGTGTCGCGGTCGTCCTCACGCTGCTCATCACGGCGTTTTATGCGCTCGGCTGGTTCTGGGCCGCCTTCGGCATCACCCTGCTGCTGGGCGTGCAGGCCGCCATTTACTCGCCGGCCAAATATGGCTTTATCAAGGAACTGGTGGGCCCCACCCAGCTCACCGGCGCCAACGGGCTGGTGCAGGCGGTCTCCACCATTGCCATCCTCGCCGGCATTTTTGTGTTCTCGATCCTGTTTGAAACGCATCTCGTCGGCAGCACGGCGACCACGCCGGAAGCGGTGCTGTCGGAACTCACCACTCTCGGCTACTGGCTGGTGCTGTGTTCGCTGGTGGAATTCGGGCTGGCGTTCACCCTCCCCGCCACGCCGGCAGCCAATCCCGGCCTGCGCCTCGAGGCTGCCCACTACTGGCGCGCCGGCTACCTGCGCGACAACCTGCGCAGCCTCGGCCGCCAACCCACCGTCTTGATGTCGATCGCGGGCTTAGCCGTGTTCTGGGCGATCGCGCAGGTAGTGGTGGCGGTGTACCCGGAGTTCGCCAAAAGCACCCTCGGCTTGCACAACACGGTGGTGGTGCAGGGTCTACTGGCCTGCTCCGGCATCGGGGTGGTGCTGGGCGCGCTGCTGGCCGGCGCGTCGTCGCGCGACCACATTGAGCTCGGGCTGGTGCCGATCGGCGCGGCCGGGGTTGCCGCGTCCTTGCTGATGATCCCCTTGTTGCCGAGCATCGGCTTACAGGTCGCGGCCTTCATCGCGTTTGGTACGTTTGGCGGGCTGTTTGTGATTCCGCTGAACGCGCTCATTCAGTATCACGCGGCGGAAACCGAACTGGGCACCGTGCTGGCCGGCAACAACTTCATTCAGAACGTCGGCATGCTGGCGCTGCTGGGGGTCACGGCCGGCGTGTCGAGCCTCGGGCTTGGCAGTACCGGAATTTTTGTCGGCCTCATGCTCATCGCGCTGGTCGGCGCGGGGCTCACGATACAGCGCCTGCCGCAGGTGCTGGTGCGGTTTATCGCCGGCATGGTGATTTCGCAGCGCTACCGGATTGAGGTGGTGGGCTTTGAGCGCATTCCCCGACAGGGCGGCGTGCTGTTGCTGGGCAACCATATTTCCTGGATCGACTGGGCAATTGTGCAAATCGCCTCGCCCCGCCCGATTCGCTTCGTGATGGACCGAAGCATTTACGAGCGCTGGTACCTGCGCCGATTTCTGGATGCCTTTGGCGTGATCCCCCTCGGCGACAGCGGGCTGCGCCATACCCTGGCCGCCGTGCGCGCCTGCCTCAATCGCGGCGAAGTGGTGGCCTTGTTTCCGGAGGGCGGCATCAGCCGCACGGGCCATCTGGGTGAGTTCAAACGCGGCTTTGAGGCAGCTGCCCAGCGCGCGCAAGGCGTGATCGTCCCGTTCTATCTGCGCGGCCTGTGGGGGAGTTCGTTCTCGCGCGCCAACGCCCGGCTGCGCATGATGAGAAGCGGCAGCTTGCGGCGGCGGATCATTTGCGCCTTCGGCGAGCCACAGCCGATGTCGCTGCCGGCAGAGCAACTCAAGCGGCGCGTGTTCGAGCTCTCCATCGAAGCCTGGCAGCGCCACACGCGACAGTTAGGCACGGTGCCCGCGGCCTTCATCACCACCGCGAAACGCATGGGTGGCGACATGGCGCTGGCCGACACCCTCAGCGGTGGGCTGTCGGGTTGGCGGGTGCTCACCGGGGTGATTCTGATCGCCGGCTTCATTCGCCGCCTCAACCGCGAGCAGAACGTGGGGCTGCTGCTGCCCACCACCAACGGTGGCGCCATTGCCAACCTCGCCGCCCTGCTGTGCGGCAAGACGGTGGTCAACCTCAACTACACCGCCAGCGTGGAGGCCGTGCAGCAGGCGATTGCCGCCGCCGGCCTGCGCACGGTGTTCACCTCGAGCCGCTTTCTGGAGCGTCTGCAGCAGCGCGGCGTCGACGGTGCCGCCCTGCTGGCCGGCACCGAGGTGCATTGTCTGGAAGACTTCGCCGGCCAGATCTCAAAGCTGAAGCGCCTCCTGACCCTCCTGCAGGTCGTGCTATTGCCCGGCGCGGTGCTAAAACTGCTCTATCTCACCAGAGTCCCGCAGGACAGCACCGCGGCGATTTTGTTCTCCAGCGGCAGCGAAGGCAGCCCCAAGGGGGTGATGCTTTCCCACCGCAACATCATGGGCAACATCCAGCAGATTTCCGACATGATGAACACCGAAGAGCAGGACGTGGTGATGGCCACCCTGCCCTTGTTTCATGCCTTCGGCCTGACCGGCACAGTCTTGATGCCGCTGGTCGAAGGCATCCCGGCGGTCTGCCATCCCGACCCCACCGACGTGGTGAATATCGCCAAGGCAGTCGCGGAATATCGCGGCACGGTGTTGCTGGGCACGTCGACCTTTTTCCGGCTGTACGTGCGCAATGCGCGGATCCAGCCCCTGATGCTCCAATCCTTACGACTGGCGGTAGCCGGCGCCGAGAAGCTCTCGACCGAAGTGCGCGAGAGTTTTCGGGCGAAATTCGGCAAGGAGATTTACGAAGGTTACGGCTCCACGGAGACCACGCCGGTGGCGAGCGTCAATATTCCGGACCAACTCGACACCACGGAATGGAAAGTACAAATCGGATCCAAACCCGGCACGGTGGGTATGCCGGTGCCCGGCGCGAGCTTCCGCGTGGTCGATCCCGACACCCTGCAGGATCTGCCGCTCGGCGAAGATGGGCTGGTACTGATTGGCGGCACGCAGGTGATGCTCGGCTATCTGAACGACCCCGAACGCACCGCGAAGGCCATCGTCGAGGAGGCGGGGATGCGCTGGTACAAGAGCGGCGACAAGGGGCATCTGGACGCCGACGGCTTCCTCACGCTGGTCGACCGCTACTCGCGCTTCGCCAAAATTGCCGGCGAGATGGTGAGCCTGACGGCAGTCGAAACGCAGGTGTGTCGTGCACTGAATGAGCCCGAACTCGAACTCTGCGCGCTGAATTTCCCCGACCAGAAAAAAGGCGAGCGCATCGTCTTGCTGGTTGCGAGCGAGACGCTGGCGCTGGACGACTTGTCGCGCCGCCTGCTGGAATCCGGCATGCCGCCGCTCAGCCTGCCCGCCGAATACCGACGCGTCGCCGCCATTCCCAAACTGGGCAGCGGCAAGACCGATTTTGGCGCTGCCCGCGCGCTGGCGCTGAGTCTGGGTTAAGTTGCCGCATTGGCTGGAATCAGGACGTCTCACATGCCTGCAGACAACACTTCGGTGGTGCGCAAAACGCTCAAGCTGGTCAAAATTTTTGAGGACTTTACCGAGCCCGAGGTGCTGGAATTCCTGCGCCTTGCGCGGCGTCAGGATGTGGCGGCAGACGACATCATCCTGCGCGAGGGTGGGCCTGGTGACGATGCTTATATCGTGATTGCCGGTACCTTGCGCGTGCTGAAGGCGCGCGATGGCGTGGAGGAACACCTCGCCACGCTGGAGCCCGGCGACAGCTTTGGTGAACTGGCGCTGCTCGACGCCGATCCCCGCTCGGCAACCGTAGTGGCCGAAACGGCGGGCACCCTGTTGCGCTTCAATCGCCATGGTCTCGCGCTCCACCATCTGCTGCTCATCAAGGTGCTGGTGAATATCGGCAAGGTGCTGGCCGCCCGCCTGCGCGAGAGCAACAGCAAGCTGCTGGAGGCGTCGATGTCCCGCCAGCGTTTGGCCCGTATTCGTGCTCAATAAACCGCGCTTCGGCGCTCGTCAGAACTCTGGAGGTCGTGTCTTGAACAACGCCGCCCGCCGCTATTGGCGCCGACCGGATGCCCATCAGCGCCATCGCTCGCTGCCGCAGTGGCTGGGCAGCCTGCTTGCCTTACTCATCGCGCTACCTGGCCTCGCTGCGGGCGAAACCCTGGACAAGGTGCGGGGCGCCGGCATGCTCAACTGCGGTGTGAGCGCGGAGATCCCCGGCCTCGCCAGTCAAACTGCAGACGGCCAGTGGTCGGGGATGGATGTGGATTTCTGTCGCGCGGTGGCGGCCGCCGTGGTGGGCAGTCCGCAGCGTGTGCGATTGTTTCCTCTGGCTGCCGCAGCGCGTTTTCCTGCCCTGCTGGCCGGGCGCGTGGATCTGATTGCGGGCGGGGTGAGTTGGACGCTGGCCCGCGAGGCCGGGCTAAAGGTCGATTTCATCGGGCCGGTGCTATACGCCAGTCAACGCGTGCTGGTACGCCGCGACAGCGGCATTGAGTCGCTCGGCGCGCTTGCCGGTCTACCCGTCTGCGTGGAAGAACGCACCACCCATGTGAAGCATCTTCAGCAAACCTTCGAAGCCCAACAGCAACGCCTCGAACTGCGCGAGCGCCCTTCTTTGAGCGCGGCGGTGCAGGACTTGAAGTCCGGGGAATGCAAGGCGCTGACGGCCGACGACGTGGCGCTGGCCAGTGTCGCCCCGCCGGACGAGACCAACGGTCCCTACCTGCTGTTGCCGGAAGTGATATCCGGCGAAGCCTTGAGCGCGGTGGTGAAAGGCGGCAACCCGGAGTGGTCCCGCGCGGTGAAATGGGTGCTCTTCGCGCTGATTGGCGCGGAAGCGCAAGGCATCGACGGCGGCAGCGCGGCGACGCTCGCGGCCGGCAGCGCGGGTAACACCATCGCGACCGCGGCGCGCAAATACGGCAAGGCGCTGGGCCTGGCGCCCGACTGGGCGGAGCGGGCCATCGCCGCCGGCGGCCACTATGGCGAACTCTATGCGCGCAACCTGGGGCAGGGCAGCCCACGCAAGCTGCCACGCGGACGCAATCAACTCTGGACCAGTGGCGGCATGCTCTACGCGCCGCCGCTTCAATAGTCAGCGGCGGAGTACTCAGCTATGACGTGGGACTTTCAGAACATCCTCATTCTCACGGTCTTTGCCGCCGTGATTCTCGCCATCGCTTTTGACCTGATCGACATGATGCTGGCCGGCCTGATCGGCGTAAGCCTGCTGGCGCTCGGCGGCGTGCTCGACGGTCACGACGTGATCGACGTATTCGCCACCTCGAATGGCGCGATTGCGCTCCTGTTCGGCGGCATGGTGGTGGCTCGCGTGCTGGTGCCTACCGGACTATTCGACCAGCTCGGCGCGTACTTTCTGCGCTTCACGCGCGGCAGCGGCAAACGCTTTGTGCTGGGGATTGTGGGCATGGTAGTGCCGCTCTGCGCGGTACTGCCGAACGCCACCACCGTGATCCTGCTCGCGCCGATTGTGGTGCGCACGGCGCAGGCGCTGAAGGTGGATTTTGTGGGCCCGCTGGTGCTGATGGCCATTCTCAGCAACTCCGCCGGTCTGCTCACGCTGGTGGGCGATCCGGCCACGTTTCTGGTGGGCAGTTCGAT
The DNA here is from genome assembly GCA_945876945.1 of Klebsiella pneumoniae. Classification (GTDB taxonomy): domain Bacteria; phylum Pseudomonadota; class Gammaproteobacteria. Next base: position 867 of record CAMCQE010000082.1, on the reverse strand, counting down.
CGGGATGGATTTCGGCACTTATCTCCGCCAGGTCAGTCTGGGCGGCGTAGTGGCCGTGAGCGTGGCGGTATTGATGGCGCCCTGGCTGCTGCGGGAGGTCTGGCAAACGCGGCGTGAACTGCCCGCCGCGCTGCCGATGCCCAAACTGCAGCGGCCGTGGTTTTGCGCGGCGGCGCTCGGCGTGTTGGTGATGATGGTGGGCATGTTCATGCTGGGCGACCATCTGCCTTTCCCGCTACCGCCGCAGGCGGCATCGATCATCGCGGCGTCGCTGGCGTTGCTGGTCATGCACAGCGCGCGGATTGAAAGCGTGGATGTGGTGATGCGCGACGTGGACTGGAAAACGCTGATCTTTCTGGTGTGCATGTTTTTTCTGGTCGATGCGTTCGCCGAAACGCATCTGCTCGATCTCTTGTCCCGCACCGTGTACGGCTGGTTTGGCGCGCACCTCGAACCGGTGGCGCTCACCATCCTCGCCGCCGTGGGCGCGTTGTCCAGCGTGCTCGCCAATATCCCGGTCGTTGCCGGCATGCTGATTCTGGTGAAAGGCTTTCTGGTCACCGCGCAGCTGGTGCCCGAAGAAGCCCTCGGCTCGCTCTTTACCGCCTGGCCCGCGCACACCGTGCCGGTGTTCGTGGCAATGATGTTTGCCGGCACGCTGGGCGGCAACGCCACGCTGGTCGGCGCCTCGGCCAACATCGTCGCCGCCGGCATCTGCCGCAATCACGGCGAGCAACTCAGCTTTGGCCGCTTCCTGCGCTATGGCCTGCCGATCACCATCGGCCAGCTGCTGGCCTCGGCGCTGTACGTGCTCGCGATGTTCTGGCTGCCGGGCTTTCGCTAAATCGTTTGGGGTCAGCGTAAACA
>CAMCQE010000081.1 GCA_945876945.1 Klebsiella pneumoniae | reverse complement strand
ATACGGTTCATGCGTTCCAGCGACAGCACCACATCGGTCGTGCCGCCGTTGCAGCCCTGCACCAGACCGGTGAGGCCACCGTGCGGGACTACGGTTTGTCCGAGTTCGTTACAGAGTTTGAGTACTGCCGCGACTTCTGCGGTGGAGGCTGGGCGCGCGATGCATTTGGCGACGATGGGCTCCTGGCGCCAGACGTGAATCATGCGATTGCTCACATCCTCACCGGTCAATACGCCGGTGGGGCCGAGAAGCTCGCGCAACTGTTGGACGATATCGCTCATGCTCAACGCTCCTCGGCGGCCGCCGCCGCCATGCTCAAAGACGGGATTTGGCCAGCGCCTGATCGAGATCCCAGAGAATGTCGTCGCAGGTCTCAAGGCCCACGGAAATTCGAATCATGTCCGGCCCGACGCCGGCGGCAATCTGCTGTTCTTCAGACAGCTGCCGGTGCGTGGTAGAGGCCGGGTGAATGACGAGCGTCTTCGCGTCGCCCACATTGGCGAGGTGGCTTAAGAACTGCACGTTTTCGATGAACTTCACACCCGCCGCCTGACCGCCCTTGATGCCGAAGGACATCACCGCGCTGGCCCCTTTGGGCAGATATTTTTGCGCGCGCTCGTAGTAGCGATCGCCCTTCAGGCTCGGGTAGCGCACCCAACTGACCTGCGGGTGATCTTTCAGAAACTCGGCGACGCGCGCCGCGTTCTGCACGTGCCTGTCCATGCGTAAGGGCAAGGTCTCCAGGCCCTGCAACAGCAGGAAAGCGTTGAACGGACTCAGGGCCGGCCCGAGCGTGCGGAGCGCCTCCATGCGGGCTTTCATGGTGAAGCCGAAGTCGCCAAAGGTTTCGTAGAACTTCACGCCGTGGTAGCCGCGCGAGGGTTCGATCATGTCCGGGAAGCGGCCGTTATCCCAGGGAAATTTGCCCGACTCCACCAACACGCCGCCGATCGAGGTGCCGTGCCCGCCGATGAACTTGGTGGCCGAATGCACCACCAGATCCGCGCCCCATTCAAACGGCCGGCACAGGTAGGGCGTGGGGAAAGTGTTGTCCACCACCAGCGGCACGCCGGCCGCGCGGGTCACCGCCGAGACGGCTTCGATGTCCAGCACGTTGACCTGCGGATTGCCGACGGTTTCGGCGTACACCGCCTTGGTCTTCGGGCCGATGGCGGCCGCAATGGCGTCCATGTCGTCGATGTCGACGAAGGTGGTTTCAATGCCCATGCGCCGGAAATTCACGTCGAACTGCGAGTAGGTGCCGCCGTAGAGCGTTTTGGACGACACGAGGTTGTCGCCGGCCTGCAGCAGGGTCAGCAGCGTCACCATCTGCGCCGACATGCCGGAACTCACCGCCAAGCCGGCGCGCCCGCCTTCCAGCGCGGCCATCCGCTCTTCAAACACCGCGTTGGTGGGATTGGACAGCCGGCTGTAGACGTTACCGAAGGTCTGCAGATTGAACAGGCTCGCCGCGTGGTCCGCGCTGTCAAAGACGTAAGAAGTGGTCTGGTAAATCGGCCCGACGCGCGAGCCGGTGGCGGCGTCGGGGATTTGGCCTGCGTGCAGGCAGAGGGTCTCGAAACCGAATTCGCGATCAGCCATGGGGATGCTCAGTTGGCGACGTGCCGTGGCCGTCGGGAGGAAATGACTTTGGTATTCACGCCTACAAAATTGAGCCCGCCGAACAGTCGCGCGTGTTCAATTTTGACGCAGCGGTCGATCACGACCTCAAGCCCGGCGTCGCGGGCGGTGCGCGCGGCGTCCATGTTGATGACGCCCAACTGCATCCACAGCACGCGGGCCTTGATCGCGATGGCGTCCCGAGCAATCGCCGGAATTTCCGGGCTGGCGCGAAAGCAGTCAACGATATCGATGGGCTCGGGGATATCGAGCAGGCTGGGATAGCACACTTCGCCCAGCACTTCGGTGTAAGCCGGATTCACCGGAATCACCCGATAGCCGTGCTCCTGCATGTACTTCGCGGCGAAATTACTCGGACGGTGCCAGTGGGCAGACAAGCCGACCACGGCGATCGTCTTGGCCTCCCCCAGCACCCGCCGCAGGGTAGGAATATCAGTCTCGAATTCGGCGTCGATAGCGGACATGGTGTCGCCCTATTTCGTTGACGTTGCGCGTGCCGAGCAAGGCCATATCGCGATTGATTTCAGCCTTGAGTAGCTGCAGCGCGCGGTCAACGCCCGCCTCGCCGCCGGCCCCCAAGCCAAAGAGATAGCAGCGGCCGGTCATGCAGGCCTTCGCGCCGAGCGCGAGCGCCTTGATGACATCGGTGCCCCGGCGCACGCCGCCATCCAGAATCACCTCCACCCGATCGCCAACCGCTTCCACAATTTCCGGCAGCACTTCGATCGGCGCCGGCACATGGTCGAGCTGGCGTCCGCCGTGGTTGGAAACGATGACCGCAGTGGCACCAATGTCGACGGCGCGCTTGGCGTCGTCCACGGTGAGGATTCCCTTCACGGCGAAAGGCCCGTTCCACTGTTTGACCATTACCTCGGCATCGGCCCAGGTGACGCTGCGGTCAAACTGCTCGCCGATGTAGGCCTGCAGGGTGTTCACGTCTCCGGGCCGGGCGGCCGGCACGCGATGCGCCACATTGGCCAGCGTGAACGGATCTGAACTGAGATGCGCGGCCGACCAGAGGGGGCGGAAAGCGAAGTCCATCCAGCTACGGAGCGATAGCTTTGGCGGCACTGTCATGCCGGTGCGCAGATCCCGCTCGCGGTTGCCGGTGAGCGGTAGATCGATGGTGAGGCAGAGCGCGTGAAAGTGGGCCTCGCGGCTGCGGTCGATGAACTCGGCGGTGAGCCCCCGATCCTTGAACACGTAAATCTGAAAGCATTTCGGCCCGTTATTCACCGCGGCCACTTCTTCGATCGAGTGTGTGCCAACGGTGGAGAGCGAATAGAAGGTGCCGGCACGGGCGGCGGCGCGGGCAACCGCCAGTTCGCCTTCCCAATGAAACAGGCGCGACATGCCGGTAGGCGCCAGCATCAGCGGGAAGTCGATTTTTTGGCCAAGAACCGTGGTGGACGTGTCGATTTTGGTGATATCGATCAGGTTCCGGGGTAGCAGTTCGAGCTCATCAAACGCCGACTCGTTACGGCCCATGGTGACTTCGTCATCCGCCGCGCCATCCATGTAATGGAACATCGGCGATGGGACGCGCCAGCGGGCTACGCGGCGTAAATCGGCAATGTTGTGGCAGCGGGCGAGCAGGAAGCGCGAAATCTGCTCATCGAGTTGCTTGACGAGGGGCGCAGCCATAAGACCTCCGCGAGGAAAAAGCCGCCGAACGATAGCAGATAGGAGGCGAACTGGGACAGTCGCGACGCGCAAGGCGCCGCGACTGTCACCGCCTAGAGCGCGAGCGTATCGAACTCGACAACGCTGGCCGATCCGCGCGTGATCTTGCGCTCGAGTGCCGATGCTTCCGGCAGGATTTGCATCGCGAAGAAATGCGCGGTGCCAATTTTGGTGGCGGCAAATGCGGCATCCACGCTGCCGTCGGTAAGACAAATCTGCGCGGCGCGTGCGAGCTGCCAGCCACCGGTGACAATGCCCCAGAGCTTCAGGTAGTGCGCAGAGCCTGCGGCGGGCAGCCGCGGATCAACGCCGCCGTTCGCCAGCAGCCAGTCGAGCGTGCGCGTGAGCGCGTCAAGGGCGTCGGTCATGGCGCCCGCAATGTCAGCGGCGCGAGCGTCTGCAGCCTGCGCCAGAGACTTCACGTCATCGCTCATTTCCTGCAGGAGCTCGCGAGCCGCCTGCCCGCCGTCGCGCAGGGTTTTACGGCCCACCAAATCGCCCGCCTGAACGCCGGTCGTGCCTTCGTAGATGGTGGTAATGCGGGCGTCGCGCAGATATTGCGCAGCCCCGGTTTCCTCGATGAAACCCATCCCGCCGTGCACCTGCACGCCAACGGACGCCAGCTCAAGTCCCGTCTCGGTGCACCAGCCCTTAACGATAGGGGTGAGCAAATCGCCGCGCCGGCGGAACCATGCGGCGGTCGCCGGATCGGCTTCCAGTTCACCGCGGTCGTAGGCCGCGCCGCAGACATAGGCCAGCGCGCGCATCGCTTCTACGCTGGACTTCATGGTCAACAGCATGCGCTTGACGTCCGGGTGCTCGATGATCGTGGGCACGCTCTGGCCGGTGAAGCCGGTGGGTTTGCCCTGCACGCGCTCGCGCGCGAAGCTCAGCGCTTTCTGATACGCCCGCTCGGCGATGGCGACGCCTTCGAGGCCCACCGCGTGGCGGGCGTTGTTCATCATGGTGAACATGTATTCGAGGCCGCGATTTTCTTCGCCGATGAGGTAGCCCACCGCGCCTTCGTTTTCGCCATACAGCATGACGGCCGTCGGGCTCGCGTGAATGCCAAGCTTGTGTTCGATCGAGGCACAACGCAGGTCGTTGCGCGCACCCGGATTGCCCTCGGCGTCAAGCAGGAATTTCGGCACGATGAACAGCGACAGACCGCGCACGCCGGCGGGCGCGCCGGTGATGCGGGCCAGCACCAGATGCACGATGTTGCTGGTGAGATCGTGCTCGCCGTAGGTGATGTAAATCTTCTGGCCAAAAATCCGGAACTGATGGGCGCCGTCGCGCTCGGCGCGGGCGCGCACTGCGCTCAAGTCAGAGCCCGCCTGAGGTTCGGTGAGGTTCATGGTGCCGGTCCACTCGCCCGAGACCATGCGGGGCAGGTAGCGCGCGCGCTGGTCGTCGTTGCCGTGAACTTCAATGGCTTCGATCGCGCCCTGCGTCAGCATCGGGCACAGCGCGAAGGACAAATTGGCCGAGTTCCACATCTCGCTGACCGCGGTCGCGACCACTTTAGGCAGGCCCTGCCCGCCAAACTCCGGCGCGCACACGAGACCGTTCCAGCCGGCTTCGACGAACTGTTGATAGGCTTCCTGCCAACCCGGCGCGGTCTTGACTCCGTCGCCCGTGTGCACGGCACCCACCTGGTCGCCGGTCCAGTTCAGCGGCGAGAGCACCTCGCTGGCGAAGGTGTTGGCGCCTTCGAGCACGGCGTCGACCAGATCGAGGGTGGCGTCATTAAAACCGGGCAGGCTGTTCACTGCCGAAAGCGGGGCGAGGCGCTCTATCACAAAGCGCATGTCCTGAAGGGGGGCGACGTAATCAGTCATCTCGACACTCCGGATTGGCGGCAGGCCACAGGCGCGACCGCGTCTAAGCTCAACTGTGAATCTGTTCTCTTACGCTCGGGAGGGTCAAAACCGCTCACCCGGCGCTAAGGTTTGTGCGGCGCCGTCCAGCCGGCGCCATCACGCCATGGTTGCTAGAAGTCTTCCAGCACCGGCAACGGTCCGAGGTCGATGGCGCCTTCCGCCATCACTTCCTGCTGGCGAGTGGGCAGGCCACGGCGCAGCCGGGTGTAGGTGCCCAGCGCCCACAGCGGGAAGAACCTGCTGTAGCCGTGGTAGCGCAGATAGAACACCCGCGCGAAACCGGTACCGGTGTATTCGTCCTCGGTCCACTCACCTTCGTCGTTCTGCATCCGCAACAGATAGTCCACTCCGGCTTTTACCTGCGGCGACTCGACTTCGCCCACCGCCAGCAGGCCGAGCAAGGCCCAGGCCGTTTGCGAAGGCGTGCTGACGCCGCGGCCCATCAGCATGGGGTCGTCGTAGGTATTGCAGCTCTCACCCCAGCCACCGTCCTGGTTCTGGATGCGTTTAAACCAGTCGATGGCCTTGCGGATGTAGGGCTGGGCCGGGTCCTCGCCGATGGCGCCGAGGCCAGCGAGCACGCTCCAGGTGCCGTAAATGTAGTTGACGCCCCAGCGGCCGTACCAGGCGCCGCTTTCATGCTGGTCACCTTTCAGCCATTCCACCGCGCGGGCGGCAGGCGGGAAGGTCCGGTCGTAGCCCAGCATCGCCAGCACTTCCATTGACCGGGCGGTGAGGTCGGCGGTGCCCGGGTCGACGAGCGCACCGTGGTCCGCGAAAGGGATGTTGTTGAGATACTCGTAGTTGTTGCCGATGTCGAAGGCGCCCCAGCTACCGTCCTTGTTCTGCATGCCCAGCAGCCAGTTCACCGCCTGATTAAGCCGCTTGATCTTGTGCGGGTTGTACTGGGCACCGGCGCGCAACAAGGCCATCAGCACCATCGCGGTGTCGTCAACATCGGGGTATTTGTCGTTTTCGTACTGGAAGGCCCAGCCGCCCGACGCGAGACCCTTCGCCTGATCGCACCAGTCGCCGGGCACCATAATTTGCTGGTCGAACAACCAGTCGACTGCCTGAGTCACCGCCGGGTTGAACGCACTCGCACCGGCTTCCGTCAACGCAGAGAGCGTGAGGCAGGTGTCCCAAATCGGAGAGACACAGGGCTGGACCCATGTGCGGTCGCCCTCTTCCACCACCAGGTCTTCAATCGCGCGCATGGTGCGCACGAAGTCCGGATCGTCGGCCGGCGCGCCGAGCAACCGGAGCGCGGTCGCGGCATTGGCCATCGCCGGATAGATGGCACCGATGCCGCCGACGCCCTTGGTGTGGGCCCGCATCCACTTCTCCGCACGCTTCACCGCCGGCTGGCGGATGAAATTGGGCACCAGCGGATCCACCACCTTCAGCACACGGTCAATCAGCAGGAAAACGTTGGCCGTCACCTTGCCGGGTTTGAACTTGTCCAGATTCCGCAGCCGCTCCGGCGGCGTGACGAACAGCTCGCGGATTGACTGTTGCGGGCTCAGGCTGACCACCGGGCGTTTCGCGAAAATAATCAGCAGCGGCACGATGACGCAGCGCGACCAGTACGAGACCTTGCTCAGGTTGAAGAACCACCACTTGGGCAGGAACATGATTTCAACCGGCATCGCGGGGACAGTTGACCAGGGCATTTGCCCGAACATCGCGAGCGTGATGCGCGTGAACACATTGCACTGCTCGGCGCCGCCGTTCGCCCGCACCCACTGGCGAGCCTGCTGCATGTGCGGCGCGTTTTCATCGTCGCCCGCGAGCTTGAGCGCGAAATAAGCCTTGATCGTGGCGCTGAGGTCGCCGGGGCCGCCTTCGTACAAGGGCCAGCTGCCGTTGACCCGCTGACCAGCGCGCAGATAGACCGCAAGGCGCTGCTCTCGCGCGTTGTCCACGGTGCCCATGAAGTAGTGCAGGAGAAGATATTCCGAGGGGATGGTGGCATCGGCCTCGAGGTCGAAGCGCCAGTGGCCGTCGTTTGCCTGCCGGCTCAACATGGCCTGCGCGGCACGCGTGAGCGCTTGCTGCACGGGCTCGGTAGGCGTCTTGGCCGTGACCATCGGCGGATGCAGGGATTCGGTTCGGTGAATGCCTAGCATCTGCGGGATGACGTCTATTCTTTCGTTCATTCTTTCGCTCGTTTTGGGGGAACCTTACCCCACATACCCATCGGCGATCGGTAGCCGCTGCGCAAAAGCGGTGCAAATCCGCTTGTGATATTGCCGATTGAGGTTGTCCGTTCCCTTCTCGCAAGACTCGTTCCCGGGTGACCGAACTGCCCGCGCAGTGGCCGCAACCGCCGCAATTGAGTCCACGAGGAGGCTGCCGCCGAACACTTCAATGCGTTTGTTTTTGTGTCAAAACGCAACAGCATTCTAGGGGATGAGCCTTGATATGCAAAGACTTAGCACATGAACCGTGCGCGATCAGTGAATTCTGTTGCGGACAGACAACGGAATCTGGCGGTGCTTCACCCGCCCACGACTAGCCCGGACGAGTGCGCTGTAACCAACTCAGAAAATCGGTGAACACCAAAGGGCGGCTAAACAAATAACCTTGGGCGACCTGACAGCCTGCGTCGCGGAGGAAGTTGAACTGCTCCCGGGTTTCAACCCCTTCAGCCACAACGCCCAGCCGTAATGCCTTGCTGAGCGCCAGAATGGCGCTGGTAATCGCTTCATCGTCGGTGTCGCCGGGCAGGTCGTTGATAAAAGACCGGTCGATCTTCAAACCGTCCAGCGGAAACTTCTTGAGATAGGCCAGCGAGGAGTAGCCGGTGCCGAAATCATCCAGATAAATAGAAGTGCCAAGCGCCTTCAGGGCGCGCAGCGCCAGCTGACTGGCCTCCGTATCGTCCATCAACAAGCTCTCGGTAATTTCGAGTTCCAACTGGCGGGGTGAAATCCCCGTATCGACGAGAATTTTGGCGACGGCGCTCACCAGTTCGCCGTGACGGAACTGGCGGGCCGAAAGATTGACCGCAACGCTCACGTGCTCAAAGCCCGCCGCATGCCATTTGCGCATATCAGCGCAGGCCCGCCGCAAGACCCACTCGCCGATCGGGACGATGAGCCCGGTGTCCTCCGCCACCGGAATAAACTCCAGCGGCGACACCAGACCGCGTTGCGGATTGTCCCAGCGAATCAGCGCCTCCGCCCCCAGCACTACACCGGTCTGCACGCAGACCTTCGGCTGATAGCAAAGATGGAACTCCTGTCGCTCGAGCGCGTGCCGTAGCGCCGACTCGATCGCCATACGGTTCACGGCTCTGGCACTAATATCGGCCGTAAACAGGTTATAGCGGTTTCTGCCTTCTTCCTTGGCGCGGTACATGGCCGCGTCGGCGTTGCGTAAAAGGCCGTTGATGTCCACATCGTCGGCGGGAAAGAAAGTCACCCCGATGCTGGTGGTGACGTAGATTTCCTGATTACGGATCTGCACCGGCTCCGACAAGGATTTGAGAATCTTGGCGCAAACGACTTCCGCATCGAGCGGATCCTCCAGCCCTTCCAGAATGACGGTGAATTCATCGCCGCCCAGGCGCGCGATGGTGTCGCTGCGACGCACGGATTTTTTGAGCCGCCCCGCCACCTCGATCAGTAATTCATCGCCCGCCAGATGGCCGAGTGTGTCGTTGACGGCCTTGAACCGGTCCAGGTCCAGGAACAGCAAGGCGATGACTTGCCCACTGCGCTCGGCGCGGGTCATCGCCTGATGCAGGCGATCCCTGAACAGTTCGCGGTTCGCGAGACCGGTGAGGCGGTCGTAGTGAGAGAGATAGGTGAGGTGCTGGTCAGATTCCTTGCGCTCGATCGCATAGCGCAGGGTTTTAAGCACTAATGCACCGTCGGCGCGCCCCTTCGCGAGGGAATCCTGAGCGCCGAGTTTTAACAACTCCAGCGCGAATGCATCGTTATCGTTGTTGACCAGCACCACGACCGGCGTGTGAGGCGCGGTCGCCACCAACTGTTTCAGGCCCGCCTCTGGCGTCGAATCTGGCAGATTCAGTTCGGCGATGATGGCGTCTACCGTCTGGTCATGCAGACAGGCCAAGGCCTGACTCAGGGTCTTGGCAACGGTCGTCTGGATTGGTCTTGCGGTGGCGCCCTGCAGGAGTGCCATCAGCGCAGTCGCGGCGACATCGTCCGGTTCGAGCAGCAGTAGACGCAACTCGGGCATGAGTTGCACGTTAACTCCCTGCGCTGACTGGACCTTGGACATCAATCGTCACTCCGGAAGGTGAACCACCCTCACATTCCTGTATCTGCGCAAGCGGCCCGTTCACCGGCAAACTTTAACCATGAAAGTTCATCTTGCATCTCAAGGGGCTTCGGTCTTCGCCGATAAGCCGAGTTCATTCCTGCATTAGAAGTGGCCACCCGGTATGAATGTAATTGTCGGCATCGTGCTCGTACTCGGTTGTGTCGCAGGCGGCTTCGTGTTGTCGCACGGGCATCTCGCCGCGTTGTGGCAACCCTACGAACTGTTAGTGATCGGGGGTGCCGCGCTTGGCGCTTTTGTGATTGCCAATCCGCCCTGGGTCATCAAGGCGGCGCTCGGCAGCATCCCCTCGATGCTCAAGGGCTCGAAATTCAAAAAAGGCTTTTACATGGATGCGCTGGCGCTCATGTACGACCTCCTGACCAAGGCGCGCAAGGAGGGCATGATGTCGCTGGAAGCCGATGTCGAAGAGCCCGACAAGAGCGCCATTTTCAGCAAATATCCCAAGATCCAGCACGACCACCACGCGGTCGACTTTCTCACCGACTACCTCCGGCTGATGGTCGGCGGCAGCATCAAAAATTCGTTCGAACTCGAGAATCTGCTGGACGTAGAACTCGATACCCACCACGACGAAGCGCACCAGGCCTCAGCGGCGCTGACCCGGGTCTCAGACGGCCTGCCCGGCTTCGGCATCGTGGCCGCGGTGCTCGGCATCGTAATCACCATGGGCGCACTCGGCGGCCCGGCGGCCGAGATTGGCCATCACGTCGCGGCAGCCTTGGTCGGGACCTTCCTCGGTATTTTGCTGGCCTATGGGTTCGTCGGCCCAATGGCCACCCTGGTGGAGCACATCGCGCGCGACGAATCACAGTTCTACAAGGTGCTTAAAACGGTACTCATCGCGGCCCAGCAGGGCTATTCGCCCCAGATTGCGGTGGAATTCGGGCGCAAGGCGATTTTCTCGGTCGATCGCCCCAGCTTCCGGGAGCTGGAAGAACACGTGAAGCGTAAGTAGGCGAAGCGGTAGGCAATCCTCATGGCTGTTGAATCACCGCCCATCATCATCAAGAAGATCAAGAAAGGCGGCCATGGTCATCATGGCGGCGCCTGGAAAGTCGCGTTTGCCGACTTCGTCACCGCGATGATGGCTTTCTTCATGCTCATGTGGCTGCTGGGCTCCACCACGCCAGAGCAGAAAGTGGCGATTGCCGACTACATGAACGACCCCACTGCCAGCAGTGGTCCGGGCGGCTCGGGCAAGAGTCCGGTGTTTGACGGCGGTTCGGGGATCAACGACGGCAAAGGGCCATCGCCCATGCCGCAAAACGCGCCGGGACAGGAAGATCAGCCCAGCGCAGCATCAGATCCCATGAGCGAGTATCAGCCACCGTCCTTTGACGAGGCTGAAAAGATGGCCGAGGAAGCCGAGCGCCGAAGGCTGGAATCGCTAATGGAGGAACTCAAAGCCGCCCTCGAAGCGCAGGCGCTGAAACCTTTCAAAGATCAGCTCCTGCTGGACATTACCAGCGAGGGCCTGCGCATTCAGATCGTGGACAAGGAAAACCGGCCGATGTTCGCCCAGGGCAGCCCGGTGCTGCAGAGCTATACCCGCGAGATCCTTCACGAGATTGTGAAGGTCATCAAAACCGTCCAGAACCACATCAGCATTTCTGGCCATACCGATAAAACGCCCTACTCCAGCAGCAACGGCTACAGCAACTGGGAGCTCTCGGCGGACCGCGCTAACGCCGCGCGGCGCGAACTCATCGTTGGCGGCCTCAACGAAGACAAAATTGGCCGCGTCGTGGGGCTAAGTTCGTCGGTCTTGTTCGACAAACAAAATCCCTTTAGCCCGATCAATCGACGCATCAGCATCATCGTCATGAACAAGGCCGCCGAGCAGGCGGTCACCCAAGGCGAAGGCGCCACCGAACAGGACAGCGCCGCTGAAGCGCCGCCTGCCGATCCCTCGATTCCCACCCCTGCCGCCAAAGCGGGGCTGGACGACACTCCCACGCCACCGGCTCAGCAATAAGACTCGACGCCCATCAATGGGCTGCGGTTTGCGCGCGAGCGCTGCCCCCCCTAGAGTGCGGACTGTTCCCGAGCAGAGTCCACCGTGCCTTCCATTTTTTCCGTTGCCGCGATGGCGGTGGTGTCCCTGGTTTGGGGCTACAGCTGGATTCTCAACAAAATAGCGATCACGGCGATCGGGCCCTTCACCTTCAGCGCCTATCGGATGGTGCTGGCCTCTGCCTGCCTGTTGGCGACGATGGCGCTGACAGGGCGTTCACTCAAACCCACGCGCTGGCCCGAGATGCTGCGTCTCGGCCTGATTCAAACCAGTTGTTTCATCGGACTCAGCATGTGGGCGCTGGTCGAGGGGAGCGTCGGACGTACCTCCATCCTGGTCTTCACCATGCCCTTCTGGACGGTGGCATTGGCTTGGCCGCTGCTGGGCGAACCGATTCGTCGCTGGCAGTGGCTGGCCGTGGGCCTGGCCTTAGCCGGGCTCGTGTTGTTGATTCGCCCCTGGGACCCGCAGGGCTCGCTGTTCAGCAAACTGCTCGCCGTAGCATCGGGGCTGGCATGGGCGGCGGGCTCCGTGGAAGTAAAGCGTATGCAACGTAAGGCCCCGCTTGATTTGCTCGGGCTCACGACCTGGCAAATGGTGTTCGGCGCCGTTCCTCTGATCGGCCTCGGCATTTTTTCCGGTGAACCCACGCCGGTCTGGACGCTGGATCTCGTGCTTATTCTGCTCATGCTGTCGTGTGTCGCGACCGCCCTGTGCTGGGTCTTGTGGCTGTATGTGTTGCGCAAGCTCTCTACCACGGTGGCCAGCATGAGTACGCTGGCGGTGCCGGTGATTGCGATTCTGAGCGCACACTGGCAGTTGGGTGAGCGCGCAGCGCCCACTGAGCTCGCCGGCATGCTGTGTATCGGTGTCGCCCTCATGGTGCTGATCATGGCGGGACGGCGCAATCTTCGGGGCAGGTAATGCGCTGGCGGCACCGCGCCCTCGGCTGGATTTTGCTGTGCTGGGTTGGCCTCGGCCACGCTACCCCCATCACGTTCCGGGCAATGACATTCAATCTCAGCTGCCCGTGGTGTGGCGGCGGTGAGTACGGCAGTTGGGGGGCGCGTCAGCGCGGACTCAGCAACACCCTCGCCGGGGCCAGCCCCGACATCCTTGCCACGCAAGAGCTGATGTTCAGCAGCAATCTCGAACTCGTGCGCCAGAGTTTGCCCCGGCTCGAGCCTCACTACCTCGACCGCGGCCTGCCCTGGCTGGATAGCGTGCTATGGGTGAACCGCGAGCGCTTTAGCGTGGAAGCAGAAGGCGGTTTCTGGGTGAGCCCAACGCCGGAAGCCCGCGTCGGCTTCGGCTGGGTGTGGTCCATCCCCCGCGCCGTTGTCTGGCTGCGACTGAAAGAACGCGACAGCGGGCAGGCCCTGACGGTGGTCGCGACCCACATGGACAACAACCGGGGCAACAAAGCGCCGGGGATGGCGCTGCTCCGCGAGCGACTGCCGCAACTGGGCGACACGCCCCTGCTGGTCCTTGGCGATTTCAATATTCAGGCCGGGGCCAGCCTCATGACCGAACTCACCGGTGCGCAGCCACCCGCGCTGGTCGACAGCTACACGCGCGCACAGGCGTTTCATACCCCGGGTGTGTCGCAAGGCAAACTCGCCCGGGCCTGCAAGGACTTCATTGCCAGTCCCTTTCCGGATTGCCGCATTGATCAGGTCCTGCTCGACCAGCGCTCAAAGTGGGAAGTCCCGGCCTACACCCTTGACCTGCGCCGGCTCGGCCCGGCCGGTAACTTCATTTCCGACCATCGCGCGGTCTGGGTCGATCTCAAGCTTGAACCTGAGCGCCGCTAGGGCAGTTTGAGCAGCACATAGCTCCGCTCGCGGAACAGCACTTCGGCCTCTGCCCATTCTCCCACGCGGGATTCGCGCACCAGCGCCACATCGCCGGCCACCGGTTTTCGCCGCCCTACCGCGCGCTGCGCATAGGTTTGAAAACTCGGTTTATTCATATTCGCCATCACCAGCGGTTCGGTCCGACCGGCCGCCACCAGTCCTGCCCGATAAATGGGGCCCTGCAGGATCTCGCCAAGCGCGGGCGCCAGACACAGACTCACCCCCAGCGCCGCCACGATGCCGCCGGCGTAAGCGACGGTCAGGGCGCGGTAGCGTCTGAGCCAGAACCCGATCGCGGTAGTGACGAGCGCGCCTCCGAACCACAGGTAATAGTCCCAGGCAAAAGACGCCTCCAGCTGGGCAAACAGCAGGCGATCGTCCGGCTTCATCTGCGGCACCTGCCCGCTGACCAGCGACGGCCCCACCACTGCAAGGCTGAAAAGCAGCCCCATCGGGACCAACAACCACCGGCGGTCGCAGGGTGCCGCCAGTTGTCCTGCCAGCACCAGAAACAGGCCGCCATAGCCGTAGTACAGGTAATGCGGAAGCTTGGTGCCGGCGGTAGAAAACAGCACCAGCACCAGTCCGAACCACAGCAAGCCATAGCGCGACAAATCGTCCCGCCAGAGGGCGCGCGGCGTGCGCAGCGCGCGCACCAGCAAGCCCGTATGCGGCAGCAGCGACAACACCAGCACGGGCAGATAGAACCACAGGTTGCCGCGATGCCCTTCCATCGCCGAGGCATAGCGCCCCAGATTGTGCTTGAAGAAGAAATTGAGCAGAAAACCCGGCCCTTCCAGCCAGGCCTGAACCACAAACCACGGGGCGGCAATCAGCAGAAACAGGGCGATCGGCTTGGGTGCGAAAGCCCAGCGCCATAACGCGCGCCAATCGCCACGCGAGAGCAAAAATAAACAGAACGCCCCCGCCGGCACGACGACCGCCACCGGGCCTTTGGTGAGAAACCCCAGCCCCATCGCGGCGAATCCCAGGTAATGCCAGCGCGGACGTTGCTCGGTAAACCACAGCCAATGCGCGTAGCCGGCACCCGCCACAAAGAGATTGAGCCAGGCGTCGGCGGTGGCCGCGCGCTCGATAATGCCCGGACCCAGCGTCGTTGCCACCAGCAGCGCCGCCGCCAACGCAAATTCGTTCGCCGCGATGGGCGGCAGGCGGGTGGCCGCGACGCGGCGCGCGAAGGCCCAGGTGAGTGCAATCCATGCGCTGGATGCCAGCGCCGACGGTAGCCTGAACGCCCAGGCCGAAGGGCCTAGCAGCGCCACCGAGCCCGCTTGAAACCAGTAGGACAACACGGGTTTGTCGTAGCGTGGGACACCCATCAGCCAGGTGGAGAGGAAATCGTGGCGCAGGAACATTTCGGTGGTGGACGCCGTAAACGCGCCCTCATCCAGATCGAACAGTGGCGCCATGCCGAGCCCCATCAGCGGCAGCGCCAACAAGGGCAGCAAGACCGCCAGCGTGCGCCAGTCGGAGGCCGCTAAGGGCGCCCTCACGATGCGGCAAGACCTTCCGGACGCGGCTGCTCCCGGAGCACATACTGCTTACCCCCGAGCGGCTCGTGGTAGATGCGGGTCAGCATCTCGCCCAACAGCCCCAAGCCCAGAAACTGCACGCCCATCAGCGTCAGCATGATCCCCAGCAGCAGTAAGGGTCGCTGACCGATGTCGGCGCCGGTCACTAGCTTCAGCACCGTGAGGTAGCCCAGGAGCCCGAAGCCCGCCACCGACATCAATGCGCCCGCGCCGCCAAAGGCGTGCATGGGACGGTGGCGATAGCGCAGCAGAAACTTCACCCACAGCAAATCCAGCAGCACACGAATCGTGCGGTCGATGCCGTATTTGGATTGTCCGCGAGTCCGTGCCCGGTGATTCACCGCCACTTCCATCACGCGCGCGCCGAACTGGCCGGCGAGCGCCGGAATAAACCGGTGCAACTCCCCGTAAATCTTGACGTGCTCCAGCGCTTCGCGACGGTAAAGCTTGAGCGAACAGCCGTAATCGTGAAGACGCACGCCGGTGACTGCGGAAATGAGGCGGTTAGCCAAACGCGAGGGCAGCTTGCGCGAGAGCGCCCGATCCTGACGGTCGCGCCGCCAGCCGGACAGGATGTCGATTTCGGGTCTGGCCTCGAGCACTTCCAGCAGGCGCGGAATATCGGCCGGGTCGTTTTGCAAGTCGGCATCCAGCGTAATCAGCACCGCCCCGCGCGCGGCATCAAAACCCGCCTGCATGGCGGTGGACTGCCCATAGTTGCGATTCAGAAACAGCGGCCGTAACCAGGCGCGCGTCTGCGCCAACTCCGCCAGCACGCGGTCGCTGCCATCGCGAGAACCATCGTCGACACAAAGCAGCTCAAAGCTGATGTCGGCAGCGGCCATCGCGGCGGCAACCTGCGTGACCAAATCCAGCAGATTGTCGCGTTCGTTGTAGACCGGCGCGATGAGCGACACGGCGGGTGCGGCGCTATCTGCCGCCGGCAAAGGAGAGGTTTGTAAAGTCATGCCGGGATTGTAATCACCTGCTCGCGCTTTGCGGGCATTACGCGCGTGAGGCAACACGGCGAAAAGCAGCGTCTGCCGTGCGGCACAGGGACGTGCCGTCCCTTTCGATGCTGGCCACGCAGACAAAATGGCGGAAAG
>CAMCQE010000080.1 GCA_945876945.1 Klebsiella pneumoniae | reverse complement strand
AAGGTGGCCAAGCCAAGAACGGTGGAAAGTGCGGTTGCCGACCAGCGAGATGCGATGCGCTGCATGTCTATTGTTCTCCATGTTTTGGCAGGCATCTGAGCACTCGCCGGGATTGGCGAATGGCCGTTGCCTGTTGCGGAAGATACTAGAGAAACGGCGCGCCTGCGCTTGAAGACCACGGGGAGAATGGGGGCGATAGCGTGAAGATATCGCCGGCCGGTGGCGCGGTGGGCGCCCGCCTTAGGGGCGCACTACCACTGGTCGCGCCGGAAAATGACTTTGCCGGTGCCTTTGTAAATTCCGAAGCTGGCGCGGGCGCGCGGGTTGTCGGTGCGCGTGCCGTCGCCGTTCCAGTCGTCCTGCAGCCAGATTGCACCGGCGGTGGTGAGGTTAATCGAATAGTCGATTTCGCCGGTCTTGCCCGCGCCCGGCGCGCTGAGCGTAAGGCCCAGCGCACCGGCGCTTAGCGTGCTGCTGAGTGAGGCGGTAGAAGTGCCGCTGCCAATGGGGAAGCTCATCACGCCCTGCGCCGGCGTTGCGGTGTAGCTGCCGCTGCCGAAGTCGAAGGCCGCGGCGGTAATCACCGTGCAGCTGTCGGCGGTATTCGTCACATAGCCGCTGCCGTTGAAGTACTGGGCATAGACCGCAGGCGCGAGCGGCATCGTTTCCGGGCCAAACGCGTTGTCGGTGACGAGCCGGCCATAGCGCAAATTCGCGCCGGTGATGCCGGTGATGGGAAAGGCATCGCAGACGCCGTCGCTGTTGCTGTCGTAGCACACGCCGTCGCTGTCGGTGAGGGCGGCGGCGGGAAAGCTGGCATTGATATTGGCTGCAAACGGACCCTCGGCCGCATTACGGGTATAGGTGAACGCATCGCCGGTGCTGCCCGCAGGGAGCGTGAGGGTGGCCACGCCGGTGCCACCGGTGTCGCCGGCGAGGCTGGCGTTGCTCCCGAGCGCCGCGCTAAGCGGATGGGTGCCGGTGGCCCCGTTGCTATAGCTGCGAGCCGACAGGCTGGTGGGGAGTTTGAAATAACCGCTGGTGGTGTAATTCGCGGTGGTCGTGCCCTGCGCGCTCAAGGCCGTGAGGGTCAGCACCGGGGCAGTGTCGAAATAGAACGGCTGACCCTGATAGGTGAACGCGCCGGCGACGCAAACGTCCGCCACCGTCGGGGTGTTTGCGCTGAGGTCGAAGCGTTTGGGATAAAAGCGCCCCACAGGCCCAGAGTTACCGCGAATTTTGCTGGTTTCGCCGGCGCCGATGCCGAGATAGTCACCGCTTTGCACCGCGCTGATTTCGATGATGCCGGTCTCGTCATACCTCAGGCCGGTGATGCTGGCCGTGCCCGAACTGAACAGGGCCAACGGCGATCCGGCCAGACCGGGATGGGTCCCGTCGGCGGGCGAGTACAGCGTGGAGCTGAGGCTGAGCGCCGTCGTCGGGGCGAAATTCTGGGTGGTGAGGTTGTCGCTCAGGCTCACATTGTTGTTGGGGTTGGCGTCGCCGCTCGTCATGCCGTCCGGAATGCCATCGGCGTCGGCATCGTCTGCGGCGCTCCAAATTACCGCGCGCGCCGTGCCATTGAAGAGGGTTCCCGCTGACGTGAATTGAGTGCCACTCGATGAAGACGCGGCCGGGTTGCCGGTAATCTGAACGTCGAGGCCGAACGGTCGCCAGGTAAAAGCATTACTGGTGCCAAGCATGGTGTTGGTGGAGGCAGTGCCCGACAACAGCGGAATCGCGTACTTCGCATACAGGCGAATCGTTCCGGCGTCGCGATAGCGCAGGCTGAACGGCGCCGCACCGGTCTCGTCGAAGGTCACAGGCACATTGGAGTAGGCGCTGACCGCGCCGCTCGCATTGGTGGCAAGACTCACCTCGCTGTCGCCGGTGACCGAGAACACGGCGCCTCTACAGGTCGTGGGCGACACGCACTCCGCCGCAAGGGTAATGGTTTGATTCCCTTCCAGCGCTGCTTCGCAGGCATCGGTCTGGTCGTTGGTTTTGATCGCCTGCAGGGTCAGTGTTTGATCGCCCGGTTCTACATTCGAGTATTTTCCGGCGATTTGGGGGCCGATCGCATTGCCCACGCTATCGGCCTGAAACTGGAATCCGGCGCTGGCGAAAGTGAGCGGCAGGTGCTCCGCGCTGGTCGTCACGCCGGACGATTCGGTAATGACGCCATCGGCAACACCGATAGTCACCGTTTCGGCGTAGGTGTTTTTGAAGCTCAGGATCACATCGCCCTGATCGGGCGAGACAAACGTAAATGTCGCCTTGCCGTCGTTGGCAGTGCCGTTGTTCAGACTGCCGTAAGCATCTGAGATCGACCAGTCGCCGTGATTGGTGGAGGCGGTGAGATTAATGGTGCCCACATAGCCGTTGGCCGTGGTGTGGTCAGCAAGATGCGCGGTGATCTTGACCTGCTCCGCCTGACAGTTAATGCCCGTACCGTCGTGCGTGAGCGTGAAGTGATCGGGCGCGCCGCAACTCCGGGTGATGTCGCGATCGGTGGCAATTTCGGTGGCGTTCAGCGCTCGCGAATAGAAGTGCACTTCATCCAGCAGGCCATCGGCAGAGTAGGGCGTGCTGCCGAGATCGTTGTAGGTGCCAGACCGCAAGTCGCCCAAATCGATCACGCTGGTCAAGGCCGTGCGGATTGAGCCGTTGCTGGGACCGGTATAGCTGCCCACCAGCGTGCCGTTGACGAAGATCCTCACCGTGGAGGCGCTGGGAATTGAGAGATCCCAGGTCACTGCGATGTGGGTCCAGGTCCCGGCGGGAATGCTTTGCACGCTGCTGGTGGCGGTCAGAACGACGGTGGTGCTGGTGTTATCGGGCACCTTGAATCGCAGCGTCCCGTTCGCAAGTTTGGCCAGATAAAACCATCGGTTGGTTGAATTGGTGGCGTCAAACAAGGCGTTATCCGTCCCCACCCACGCGCTATTGCTCTTGTACCAAAGGCTGATGGTGCCGGCGTTGCCGATGGTCGCGGGTGAGACCCCGCTGCGTATCGAATCGACCTGCGCGGCGGTCGTGTTCTGCACGATGGACACCGCCCGGCAGAGTTTGCCCGACGGGGTAACCTGCGTCTTGTTGGCCGACGTGGGCGAGTTCATGCGTTGGCCGTTGAAGGGCGTGGCGCTGGCGTCTTTCACTTCACCAACGGTACCGGCGTACGAGGATTCTTCGAAGCGATATTCCGACAGGCCGATCAGCGCCGACTTTTTGTAATACCGGATGCCGGTGTTGTTGGTCGGCAGGCCGGTTTGGGTGACCACGTAGGTGGTGGTGCCGATCTCCCAGCCAATTTCCGCCGGGCCCATCGCGGTATTGCTGGGCTCCGAGATGTCATCGTTCACCCCGTACATGTAGTAGAACTCGCCGTTCTCGTAGAGCTGGATTTGCAGGTTGTAGCTGGTGCCGTTGCCAAAGCCGCTGCTGGCTTTCCAGGCCTTTACGTTGTTCCAGGTCGCCACGAACGAGCGATTGGGCGCGGTGCCGATGGTTTTGTAGGTCAGGGTGCCGCCGCCGGCGGTGGAGAGATCAAAGTCCGCGCCGTAGATCTTTAGCGTGCGCACCAGGGTCTTATTGGGAAAGGCGAGCGCATAGGTGCGCGGCGGGCCGTCTATTTTGGTATTGGGTTTAATCCCGCAGCTGGCGTTGGAAAACTGCAGCCGGCCGTTGGTGGAGAGAGAGACCGAGGTGTAGGCCGTGCCGCCAAAATTGAAAGGAAAGCCGAGCGCGATGGCGGTTTTGTTGACGCTGTCGTCGCCCGTCGCGTCGCCCGAGGTGCCGCAACTCGTTCTCCAGACCGTGACCTGCGTGTGGCCGGTGGTGTTGATCCAGTTGAAGGCTGCCGGCTCGGAGGTGTAGTAGGGCGCAGCGAAAGCGGTGGGGAAGACAAAAGCCAAGGCCAGTAGCAGGCAGACGCGCGTGGCCTGCCGCAGCCTGAGGGCTAGCGGGTAGATGCGGATATTCAGATTGCCCGAGGGCTCCAAGATGACTCTCCCAGCATTGCTGAGCGGCCCGTTGCCGCCCCTCTGAAGCAGCGGCGAGCCTTGGGTTTAGTTAAATGAGCAATCATGCGCCGGGTGGCCGTGGCGCGGCTTAGCGTTTGATCGCGTTCTGGTCAAAATCCCGATCGGTCAGGCCCTGCCCGAACTTGTAGTCCCGCCACCCCAGATCGGTTTGCTTGCCACTTTGGTGATTGACCATCTGCATCCGCGCCGCGCGCCAGTATTTGCTCTGATATTGCTGGTAGTCGCTTGCCGTGAGGGTTTTGAGCAAGGCGTTGTTGCGGTCGTAGAACTCAACTTTCAGCGGCTGGTAAAGGGTTTTATCCAACCACACGATGCGCCGGGTGTAGCCGGAGTTTTCATATACGGGATGCTCTTCGATCACAAAGCAATCCTTGCCGTCGAGCGCCTCCTCGCGGAGCAGGCTGTAGCGATATTTTTCGATTTCGCTGGAGGTTAGGTCCTCGTAGGCAAATTCGCTGCCCATGAAAGGACCGGATTTATTCGCCGAGGAGATGCGCTTCACCCGCTTCAGCGCCGGCAGATACAACCACTGGTCGTCGGGCGTGAGCGCATGGGTGTAGCTGAGAAAGGCGGTGCCGGCGATATCGCGCGGCAGGTCGAACAGGCTCAGGCTCTTGTCACCATCGCCCTCGACTTCCAGCATTTTCACCCGGAGTTCGCGTCCGCTTTCTTCCCCTGCGGCATTGCGCAGGGTCATCGTCATGGCGACCGTGAGGTCAGCCCATCCGCGATCGCGGGTGCGCGCTTCGGTGGCGATCGCGAGCCCGTCTTCCTCGGGCGTCGCGGCGATGGCCAGTTCAGGAAGCAGCAGCGTGATCAGGAGCAGTAGCAGCGGACGCATCGGGTTTTTCCTCGATAAGCAACAGCAGAGGCGAGAGCAGCAGGAGATCCAGCACCAGCGCGAAACCGATCACGATGGCGGTCAGCAGCCCCATTCCGGCGTTGAGTTCGAAGTGCGACAGGGCCAGCACCAGAAACCCGGCAATCAGGATGATGGAGGTGAAGAACATCGCCGGCGCAACTTCGCTGTAGGTTTCGCGCACCGCCATCTCGGGATTGGCACCCGCCTTCCGGGCACGCTGGTATTTGACGAGAAAATGCACGGTGTCGTCGATGATGATGCCGAGCGTCATGCTGGTCACCACCGACAGGGCCAGCGTGATCTCGCCGCTGATAATGCCCCATAGCCCAAATCCAAGCGCCGGCGGCAGCAGGTTGGGCGCCAGGCTGATGAGCCCCAGTTTGACCGAGCGCAGCATCAGCAACAGCACGAACGAGATAAGGACCAGCGCCACTACCGTGCCCGTTAGCATGCTCCGAATGTTTTTCTGGCCGATCTGCGAAAACATCATGATGGTGCCACTGCCGTCGGCACTGACAATCGCCGGCGTATGGCGCTGGGCCCAGCGCTCCGCGTGCTTTTTGAAAGCGATGAACTGCGCACTGGACAGGGTGCGCAGCGCGAGGTTGATGCGCAGGGCGGACTTGTCGACGTTGATCTGGTTGTTGAGGTCGAGCCCGTAGGGCAGGGACATCTCATAGAGCAGCAGGTACTGCGCGGCGAGTTCGCGTGACTCGGGCAAGCGGTAGTACTCGGTGTCATCGCCGTGCATGTTGCGGTTAAGGCGCTTCATGGTGTCGACAAAGGAGTTCACGTGTACCACTTCGGGTTGGCTGCGCAGCCAGCCGGTGAAGCTTTGCACGTCGCGCAGAAACGCCGGTTCGCTCACGCCACCCGCCTCACTGGCGCGCAGCGTGAACTGCACGTGGTACAGCCCGGTGAGGTGCGCGATGGTGTAGTCCGAATCTGCGCGAAAGGCGATGGTTTCGTCGAAATAATGCAGAAAAACGTCATTTAGACGGTTGCGCGGGATGGTCGCCAGCAGCGCGACGATCACCAGCGCCATGCCGACCAGCAGCGCGCGGCGCCGCGCGAGTACGAACTCGCACAGCCGCTTGAAAACATTCACCCGTAAGGGCCGCGGTGGAGGACGGCGCAGCGGGGCAACGGCCAGCACCGCGGGTAGCAGCGTGACGGCCAGCAAGTACGACGCGATATCGCCGAAAGCCACGATATTGCCCAACTGCCGGAAGGGCGGCACATCGGAGAAGTTGAAGGTGAGGAAGCCGATGACGGTGGTCAGGCTGGCCAGAAAGATGGGCGTGAGATTGGTGCTGACCGCGTAGACAATCGCTTCTGCGCGCTCGCCACCGGCGCTCCAGCGTTCCAGAAAGCTCTGCAGGATATGCACGCAATTGGCGATCGCGACGGTGAGAATGATGACCGGCGCGGCTGCCATCGGCGGCGACACCTGATAGCCCAGATAGCCCGCCACGCCCATGGCCGCAGCAATGGCGAGCCCCACCACCAGCGCCGTGCCAATGCCCGCAACCGGGCCGCCCATCAGCACGGCCGTCATTACCAGCATGAGTGTGAAACTTAAGGCAACCAGCGTTTGCGCGTCATGCAGCGAGGCTTCGGCAAAAGCGTTATCCATCATCAGCACGCCGGTTAGACGCACTTTGACCCCGGGGAATTCGTGCTCCACCTGCGCGGCGAGTTTGCGTGCCGCCGAAACGACCTCCGGGATTTCGTGATGCTCGTCTTTGCCGGGCAGTAGCACGAAGGCGTTGACCGCCGCGGCCCGGCCGTCCACCGCCACGAGATTGCCGGCCAGCACAGGTTCTGAAAGTGCGGCACTCCGGATTTTCTGGAGTTCGTCGGGCGTGAGCGCTTCGGGTTTGCCGACAAGGTCGCGGACCGTGAGTTCATCACCGATCGCTTCCGTGTGCTGGAAATTGGTGACTGAATCGACGCGGCTGGCGTAGGGCAGATGCCAGGCGCGTTCGGTAACAGTCTTGATCGCCTGCAGGTTACTCCGGGTAAACACGTTGTCGTTGGCGGGGACCACCACAAACATCACGTTGTCGTTGTGCGAGAACATGCGCTGGGCCGCGTCGAAGGCCAGCAAGTCCGGGTTGTCGGGATTGAAAAAGACCCGATAGCTGTTGGTGATCGACAGTTTGGTGGCGCCCAGCGCCAGCACGCTGACCACGCCCAACGCTAAAGCCATGACGGCCCAGCGAAAACGCAACACGCCTCGCGAAAAGGCGATTTCCATAGCGCTGGCGGACTCGTGCGACATCAACGCCGACCTCTTTTGAAAGGGTTAATCCAAACTCAAAGCGCAGTCCAACCACCGTCGACTGGCAGCGCAACGCCGGTAATGAACGAGGAGTCCTCGGACAGCAGAAAGGCCACGGTATCGCCAATTTCGCGGGGTTCACCCAGGCGGCCGACCGGTTCCTGATTGGCGTAGGCTTCGACCGAGACGCCGGTGATTTCGGCCATGTGCTCCAGCATCGGGGTTTTGATAAGGCCCGGGCACACCGCATTGACGCGGATTTTTTTGCGCGAGAAATCGAGGGCCGCGCATTTGGTCATGCCGACCACGCCGTGCTTGGAGGCGCAATAGGCGATCCCGCCGCGGGTGCCGACCAGTCCCGCCACTGAGGCGGTGTTCACGATGGCGCCGCCGCTGCCTTGCGCCAGGAACTGCTCAATCTGGTACTTCATGCACAGCCACACGCCTTTGAGGTTCACGGCGATGGTCTGGTCGAAAGCTTCTTCGGTCATTTTGATGGTGTTGGTGAAACCGCCGTCGATGCCGGCGTTATTGAAAGCGCCGTCGAGACGACCAAAGCGCGACACGGCTTCGGCGACGGCGGCTTCTACTGCACTGGCCTGCGTGACGTTGGTCAGATGGAAGTGCACCTTCCCGCCAGCGGCGCTGAGCTCGGCGGCCGCGGCCACGCCCGCGGTCTCGTTAATGTCTGCAATCAGCACCGAAGCCCCTTCGATCACACAGCGGCGGGCGGTGGCGAAACCGATCCCGGTGCTGCCGCCGGTGATCATGATGACTTTGCCTTCGAGTTTGCGTGACATGCGAGAGGTCTCCCCGTGAACTGATGAGTGAATGTTGCGCTGCGGCCCGCAGGGCGTCCGAAGTTTAGCAGAGCGAGTTGGTTCGGCGCTGTTGCCTCGCGGGGTGGGAATCGGTATTTAAATGCTTGAAACCCGGCCCCAGTGCTTCGCCCTACAAAGGAACAGCCCATGACTTCAATGCTCAAACGCGGCAACAGCTACGACGAAATTTACAATAACTTTCATTGGCAGATCCCTGAACGATACAACATCGCCAATGATGTCTGTGACCGCTGGGCGAGCGACGAGACGCGCGTCGCGCTGATTTACGAAGACGAAGCGAAGCACGTTCATCGCTATACCTTTCGCGACATTCAGCGCCATGCCAATCGATTCGCCAACACGCTGCTGGCGCTGGGGCTCACGCGCGGCGACCGCGTGACGCTGCTGCTCGCACAGAATCCCGAGTGTGCGATTGGCCACGTGGCCTGCTGGAAAGCGGGGTTGGTGTCCGGCCCTTGCTCGGTGCTGTTTGGCGGCGATGCCATTGCCTATCGCTTCAATAACGGCCAGACCAAGCTCGTGGTCACCGACATGGCCAACTACGAGAAAGTGAATGCCCTACGGGCGCAGTGTCCGACCGTGCAACACGTGCTGGTGATCGACGGCGCGCCGGCGGGCGCCACCAACTTCTGGGCCGCGATTGAAAACGCTTCCGAGGCATTTACCAACGTCGACACGGCGGCCGAAGAAACGGCCTGGATCAGTTACACCTCCGGCACCACCGGCAATCCCAAGGGTTCGGTGCAACCGCATCGCATGATGCTGGGCCACATGCCCTCCCTCGAATTCATTTACGACTTTTTTCCGCAGCCCAAAGACGTGCTGTGGTCGCAGGCCGACTGGGCCTGGATGGCGGGACTGCTCGACGTGCTGATGCCGGGCTGGTTCCACGGCTGCACTGTGGTAGCGACCGCCATGAAGGGCTTTGATCCCGAATACGCCTACCAGATTCTGGCGCGCCATGAGGTCACGCTGGCGCTGCTCACGCCGACCATGCTGAAGCTGATGCGCGCCGTGCCCGATGCGCTGTCCCGCTACAAGCTGAGCCTCCGCGCGGTGCTGTCCGGCGGCGAGTCGGTGGGCAAGGAACTCTTCGAATGGGCCGATCGCGAACTCAAGCTCAAGATCAACGAAGGCTTCGGGCAAACCGAATGCAACGTGATTCTGGGCAACAACGGCAACGTCATGCCAATCAAACCCGGTTCGCTGGGCCGACCCACGCCGGGTTCGATCGTGGCCATCATCAACGACGAGGGGCAGGAAGTGCCGCCCGGCACCATGGGCCATATCGCCTGCAAGCGGCCGCATCCGGTGATGTTCCGCGAATATCTCAATCGGCCGGATGCGACCCGCGAGAAGTTTATTGGCGAGTGGCTGATCACCGGCGATTTGGGCCAGATGGATGAAGACGGCTACTTCTGGTTTCACGGCCGAGCGGATGACGTCATCACCAGCGCCGGCTATCGCATCGGGCCGAGCGAAATCGAAGACGCGCTGCTGAAACACCCGGCGGTGCGGATGGCGGCGGCGATCGGGGTGCCGGATCCGGTGCGGACCGAAATCATCAAGGCTTTCATTATTCCCGCCGTGGGCGTGACGCCTTCCGAGGCGCTGGCGGAGGAATTGCGGGATTCGGTGCGTCACCGTCTGGCGCGGCATGAGGTGCCCCGGCTCATCGAATTCGTCGACAGCCTGCCGATGACCACCACCGGTAAAATCATGCGCCGCGAACTGCGCGAGCAGGAGAAAGCGAAGAAGGACGGCTGATGGCGCTGCGCCTCAGGGCGCTTTGGCGGGCTCAAACACCCGGCGTAGCTTCGCCGGGATGATCCAGTCCGGGTTTTCGATCACGGTGTTGATCACCAAACGACCCTTTTCCGGGTCGATTTTGAAGCTCTCGGTCATCTTGCCGCGCGGCTCGAGAATGGTTTGCACCTTTAACACCCCGTCCTGACGCCAGGACAGGGTTTGGCCCATCGGGTCGCGCGTGTATTCGGCGCCTTTGGCCGAATATACAGGCCCGCCCGGAGACGGCTTGAGCGAGCGTCGTAGCGCATCGTCGAAACTGAGATCGACGGTCGCGCCCTGATCGGCAATCACCAGTTTGGTCGCCGCCAGCATGTGATTAATCAGCCCCACATTGGCGGTGGCGCCGGCGGCGCGTTTCGCGTCCAGCATGTTTTGCTGCTGGTAATAGCGGGACTGTTCAGCGTCGCGTCGGCTGGTCGGCGTGTCGTCGGTTGAGTAGCGCTGGGTGAGGCGCACGATGCCGAGGCCCTTGAGGGCTTTTTCCGGGTCATCGCTTTCTTTGGGGACTAGCGTCCAGATGCCACCGAGGTTGGCGTCGGCCGCGTGCACCAGCGCCATGGGCAGGAGCAATAGAAAGCAGGCGAAGCAGGCGCGTAACGCGGTCATGGCAACTCGCTCGGTGAGGGACTCGGATGAGTCTAGCGGGGGTCTGGCGTGCCGAATAGCGGGCGCGGAATGAATCGGTTATCGTCGGTCAATTCCGTCCATCACGCCTCGGGCCGTAGCCGCTGCACATGACCGTGCGCAGGCCTTGGCCAAGTCGCAGGAGTCTGCTGATGAAAATTGTTGCTGCCAGCGACGCTGTCGCGGCCATTCCCGATGGGTCTACCGTCATCCTGCCCGGCGGCTGCGCCGAGCCTAAAGATTTCTACAGCGCCTTCAGCGCGGGCGTCGATCGTTTCAGCAATCTCACGGTGAGTTGTGGTTTCAGTTTCGGGAAATACGGTTTCCTCGAACGCGGTCTCGGCACGAATTTTCGCTTTGTCACCTGGCAGGCGTCTGCACAGTTGCGGGCGCTGTTCAAGGAAAACGACCGCCGCAAAATTGGCTTTGTGCCCTTGCGGCTCGCCGATCTGAACCGCGTGATTCATCGCGACGGCCAAATCCCGCCGGATGTGGTGGTGGTCCAAACCTCCCTGCCGACCCCGCAGGGCGACGTCAGTCTGGGGATTTCGGTGGGCGCGTTCCCGGATTTCATCGACAGCGCAAAAATGGTCATCGCGGAAATGAACCCGCACATGCCGGTGACCGCCGGCGATAGCCGCATTCCGCTGTCCAAAATCACGCTGGCGACGGAGTCCTCACTGCCCCTGTGCACCTACCGCACGCCGAACGCCCAAGCCCGCGACCAGCAGATTGTGGAGCACGTGCTCGATCTGGTGCCGGACGATGCCTGGGTGCAACTTGGCATCGGCGCCGTGCCGGACCGCGTGCTGGCGCGTCTGGCCGACAAACGCGGCGTTAATTTGTTTTCCGGCTTGCTCACCGGCGCGCTGCAAACCTTCCTCGCCAATGCGCGTCATCAGCCCAAGGTGGTGGTGGGCGAATTGGCCGGCGATCAGGATTTCTATGATTTCTGTGGCGCGACGCCGACCATCGAAATGGCGCGCATGACGGTCACCCACCATGTGGCGACGCTCGCGCAATTGCCGCGCTTTGTGTCCATTAACTCCGCCGTTGAAATCGATCTGCAGGGGCAGAGCAACGGCGAAACGCTGGGCGCGCTGCAAATCAGCGGGGTGGGCGGCAGCATGGACTACGTGGAAGCGGCGGCCCTGTCGGCCGGTGGCGTGTCGGTCATCGCCCTGCCTTCAACGACCGACGACGGTAAGCATTCGAAGATTGTGCCCCGCCTGGCCGCCGGTGCGCCGGTCACCACGCCGCGTTTCGCGGTGGACTGCGTGGTCACGGAATTCGGGGTGGCGCAACTCAAGGGCAAAGATTTATTTGCCCGGGCGGACGCGCTGATTGCCATCGCGCACCCGGATTTCCGCGACGCGCTCGCCAACTCGCTGTAAGGAGACGCTGCTCATGATCAAACTCGTTGTGGTGTTCTGTCGCAAAGTCGGCATGTCGGTCGAGGATTTCGGAGCCCATTGGCAGGGCCAGCACGCGCGACTGGTGGCGAAGTTGCCCGGGCTGCGGCGCTATGTGCAGTCGCAGACCTTGGCGTCCGGTTATCGCAATCGCACGCCGGCGATCGACGGCATGGCCGAACTTTGGTTTGATGACACCAACGCGCTTCGCAGCGTGGCGGATAGCGCCGAACTGAGAGCAGTGCTGGCCGACGAAGACCTCTTCATCGATCCCGCTTCCCGGCGCGAGATCGTGACCGAAGACGTGGTCATCAAGGACGGCCCCATGCCGCCGGACGGCGTGAAGAATATTGAACTCGTGCTGCGGCGACCCGATCTCACGCCGACGGCCTTCCACCAGCATTGGGAGCACATTCACGGGCCCATCGCGGCCAGGATTCCGCAGATTTTGCGCTATGTGCAAAGCCACACGCGGATGTCCGCTTACCGCGACGGGCGCGAGCCGATGCTGGACGGCGTGGCGCTGACCTGGTTTACCGGCACGGCCGCCATGCGGGATTCGGCCACCATGCCGGACTATCAGACCACGCGCGACGATGAGCATAACTTTGTCATCGAGCCGCTCGATTTTGTGATCGCCAAAGAACGCGAAATCGCGCTGGCTTGAGCGAGACGCGGCATGAAACCGCTTACCGACGCTCTGTTATTCGAGGTGCTGGACCGCATGCCGGTGGCGCGCCTCGCCTTGCGCGACTTCGATGACGCCCCGGTGGCGCTGCCCATTGTGGTGGCGCGCGCCGCCAACGCGCTGTGGTCGCCCATCGACGGTAAACCCAAACAAAGTGGCGCCAACCTTGGCCGCCTGGCGCGCATCGAACGCGCGCCGCGCGTGATGCTGTTGTTCGATCACTACGGGGACGACTGGAGCGGCCTATGGTGGATAAGGCTGCGCTGTCTGGCCACCATTGTGCGTGAGGACCACGCGGACTGGGCGGCGGGTATCGCGGCGCTGACGGCGAAATATCCGCAGTATCAGCAGACCGCCATGTTCAAGGACGAACCCATCATGGTGCGATTCCAGTGGGCAGGGGTGTCGTGGTGGTCGTCTTCCCCGGACGCAATTTCGCGCTGGGCGTCGCCACGCAGGTCGGGTGAACCCGGCGCGCTTCCGGGTTCAGAGGAGGAGCAGTGAAGACCGCACCGCCGGCCGCCGAATTGTTGTCGGCGGAACAAATCGCGATGTGCCGCCAGCGCTCGGACTTACGGGGCGCGGCGCTGGTGCTCCATGCCTGGGCGGTGATTGCGCTCGCGATGTGGCTGGTGGCGCACTGGCCTAATCCGCTCACCCTCGTGCTGGCGGTGATGCTCATCGGCAGTCGCCAACTCGGCCTGCTCATCCTCATGCACGACGGCGCGCACGGCATGCTGGCGCGCTCGCCGCGATGGAACCGGCTGCTCGCGCAGGGTTTGTGTGCCTGGCCCACGTTTGCCGACGCGGACGCCTATCGGCGTTATCACCTGCGCCATCACGCCCACACCGTGCAGGCCGGTGACCCCGATCTGGTGCTAACGGGACATTACCCCATCACGCGCGCCAGCCTGTGGCGCAAGCTTCGGCGCGACCTGCTGGGCGTGACGGGCTTGAGTCAGCGTCGTGCGCAGTGGCGCGCTGCCACTGGCCGCCCTGAATGGCCCACTGGCGCGCGGCTCGCGCACTTCTGGCGTTCACTGGGGCCGCAGTGCCTCAGCAATCTGTGTCTGTTCCTTGCCTTGAGCGCGATGGGCTACTGGTACTTCTATCCGCTGCTGTGGCTATTGCCCTTGCTCACCTGGCAGCAGCTGGTGCTGCGGGTTCGCAATATCGCCGAACATGCCGCCGTGCCGGATGCCACTGACCCTCTGCGTTACGCCCGCGATGTGCGCGCCAACTGGCTGGAGCGCGCGTTCATCGCGCCGTATTGGGTGAACTATCACCTCACGCATCACTTGCTGATGTGGGTGCCGTGTTACCGCCTGCCCTATGCGCAGGCGTGTCTGCTCGCGAACGGTCTGGGGCCACGCATGGCCCGCACCCGTGGCTATTGGGCGGTATTGGCAGAGGTGACTCGCGCCGATGGGGGCGCGGGAGCGGGCCCGCCGAGGGCGCGGGCCACGGGCACTTTCGGTGAGGGTTTCGCGGCGAACTAAGCGCGCTGCTCAGGCCGCAATGACTTCCAGCGCCGCTATCCCGGGGCGGCTGGGGTTATCGATATCAATCGACTGCACGCAGACATGGCTGGCGCCGGCGTCCAGATGCGCCTGCACGTGCGCCCGGATGCGGGCTTCGTCGCCCCAGCCGAGGAGCTGGTCGATGAGTCGGTCGCTGCCGCCATTGTCGAAATCGGCGTCGGTATAGCCGCAATCGATGAGCATGTTCCGGTAGTTGGGCAGGGTGAGATACATCGCCAAAATTTGTCGTCCGACCTGACGGGCGCGCCGCGCATCGGTGGTCAGACACACGCGCTGCATCGGGCATAGCCAGACCTCGGGGCCCAGAATCGCCCGGCAGCGGCGCGTGTGCTCCGGCGTGGTGTTGTACGGATGTGAGCCTTGCGCCAGTTCGGCCGCCAGCGCATTCATCTTTGGCCCAAGCGCCGCAATCACGACCGGGAGTTCGCCGAGTTCGGTGGTGATCGCGCCCAGACTGCCGCGTCCAACGGTTTGCGGCGCAAAGCCTTCGACCGCCAGATTCCGGGTGATGGATATGCCGGTGTGGCATTGGCGCAGCGCCGCCAGATACTCGCGCATCGCGCCCAGCGGTTTGCCATAGGTGTGGCCGCGGGCTTCCACAAAAAAACTGTGCGACACCCCCAGGCCCAGCAGGAAGCGTCCACCGGACATCTCGGCCAGCGTTTGTTGACCCATGGCGGTCACCGTGGGGTCGCGACCGTAGATGTTCATGATGCCGGTGGCGGCAATAAGCGTTTCGGTGTGATTGAGGATGAAGGCGGCGGTCGCAAAAGGCTCGCGCCCGATGGCCTCCGGAAACCACACCGCCCCATAGCCCAGACGCTCTATGCGCTGCACGTGCTCGCGCAGCACCGGCGCTGACATGCCTTCGTTGAACATAAACACACCGTGGCGCTTGAGATCCATACCGTGCTCCATGAGGCTGTAGGGGAAGTTCGGGGCGCGCCGCGTGCCAAGCAGCGCCGGCGCGGGGTTTAACCTAACGCATTCTCGTCGAGGGAGCTTGCTGATGTCTGCCAATCGCAAACGAGTGCTGGTGTTTCAACATCTGGACGTTGAACACCCGGGGGTTTTTCGGGATTTTCTGGCCGAGGATGGCATTGACTACGTGCCGGTAGCGCTTGATGTGGGCGAGGAGATCCCTCCGCTAGCGGGTTTCGACGCCCTGTGGGTGATGGGCGGACCGATGGACGTGTGGCAGGAAGCCGAACATCCCTGGTTGTTGCCGGAGCAGGCGGCGATCAGGGAGGCCGTGCGCGAACGTCGCTTACCGTTTCTGGGGTTTTGTTTGGGACACCAGCTGCTGGCCGCCGCTTTGGGCGGGCGCGTTGGGCCAGCGGCCGAGCCGGAGGTCGGGATTATGGCGGTGGAGCGCTGTGAGTCGGCAGCAGGGAGTCCGTTCCTGCAGGGGGTCCCGGCCTCGTGCCAGGTCTTGCAATGGCACTCGGCAGAGGTGCTGGCTTTGCCACCCGGTGCGCAAGCGCTGCTGCGTTCTTCGCGTTGCGCGGTGCAGGCTATGAGCGTTGGCGAGCATGCCTTCTCGATGCAGTTTCACGTTGAGATCACGGCCGAGACGGTGCCGCAGTGGCATGCCATCCCCGAATACCGTCAGGCGCTGGAGCGCAGTCTGGGGGTGAGCGGTGCGCAAACCTTGCAGGCGTCGGCCCGCGATCATCTCGCCGATTTCAACGCGCTGGCGCGCCGTTTCTATGACAACTGGCGCAGCGCCTGCGGCTGGTAGCGGAGGCTGTTGCGGGAACATCCCTGGTGCGTGTTTGCGCCAGGCTGGCGCAAATCGAGTTATCACTGGCGAGTGGTAGCAACGGCGTCAGGAGCTGCTCGTCAATTCTTGCGGGCTAGAGGGCATTTTCCTGAATTGGCACCGCGTTTGCTCAGGCAATGTCATCAAGCCCAACAGTGCAACGCTGATAGGGTCAATGAACGGCGGGTGCCTGCCGCGTAACTGCGCTTAAAAG
>CAMCQE010000079.1 GCA_945876945.1 Klebsiella pneumoniae | reverse complement strand
GCAAATCGAAGGCCTGCGTCGTTCGGCCGAAGGCTATGTCGCCAACAGTCAGCGCTTTCGGGCGGGCCTCGTGGCGCAGGACGTCGCCGTCAAAATCTGAGCGGAGCCTCCGCTGGCGCTTAACGATAGAGCCAGCGCAGCCCCTGACTCACGGCGGCGGGAATGGTGGAGTGATGCATTTCACCCTCCAGGATGCTCAGCGTGGTGTCAAAATCCGCACGCCGGCGCCGGGCGAGACGCTCAAACATCTGCTGCGTGTTGGCGAGCATCGGGATTTCGCCAATCAAGGCTTCTTCGCTCCCCACCGACAGAAACACCCGCCCGTTCGGGCTAGGCGCGTCGCTTGCGGCGCGGGCTTCAAGATCAAAAATCATTTTGTTGTCCCACCACGAAGACGGGCTCGCCAGTAGCCAGCGGGTAAACGGCTGCGGGCGCGTCAACAGCGTGTACAGGCCAAACAGCCCGGACAGCGAGTGACCAATCAAAGTCTGCTGGGACGGATCGATGGGATAGCGAGCGTGCATGGCCGGCAGGGCCTCATCGAGTAACCAGTGTTGAAACGCCGGGCCCTGACCAAACACCGGCGCCTCCGCCATGCTGCGGGCAACCGATGAGGGAATCGCCGCCGAGGTCGGCGTGTAGGCGGCGGCGCGCGCATGCACCACCTCGCGGGCGCTGCTGGCTGTCCAACCCACCCCAATCACGATCACGCGCGGCAACAGGCGAGCCAGACCCAGGTTCAGCGCCGCGTCGCACACCGTGCCGAAAGTCCACTGGGCGTCCAGGCACACCAGTGCAGGATAGGGCCCTGCGCGGCTGCCATAGCCTTCGGGCAAGGCAACCTGCAGCGTTCTGCCCAAGTCTTCATAGCGATGCATTTCGTGCTGCCACAGCATGCTCGTTTCCCGTTGTTTCAGCCCCGGCTGGGGAATTCGCCGTCTACGTAATACCAGCGGCCGTCTTCGCGCACAAAGCGGCTGCGCTCGTGCAAGCGCGTGGCCTTGCCGCCCGTTTTGTAGCGCGCGACAAACTCAACCGTCGCGCGGTCGCCCTGCGTTGCCTGCTGCTTGATCTGCAGTCCCAGCCAACGCGGCTGGTCGAGTACCAGATGCGCCGGGCGGGTGGACGGGTGCCAGGTGGCGGTGAGGTAAGCCACCAGTTGCAAGACGTAAGCGCTGTAGCGGCTGCGCATCAGGCGCTCCGCCGACGTGGCGGGTTCGCCGTCGTGCAGCGGCTTGCAACACGCGGCGTAGGGGCGGTCGGTACCGCATGGGCAGGCGCTGCCGGAATTCACTGTTGCTACTCCTGAGTGCGGGGCTTTCTGTGGCCGACGGTGGTCACGTAACAGCCTAACCACAGCGCGTGCCCTTGTCCTTCAATCGACCCCACCCGTCTGTATAATCGCGCCACCTCCAAGGGTGTCGTTCTTCTCCATGCTTAAGCCCCCGTCCGCGAAATGCCGTCCGGCGTTCTCACGATTCCTTCGCGGGCCTCTGTCTTCGATTCATCACCTGACTTCCGCGCCTCACGCCGCAACGGTGATCTCCGCGCATTCACCGCTAGCGCTCGGCGTGCGTCGCTTGCGGGCAATCGCAGCATGATTCTCGTCCATCAATCGGTTTCCGCGCTCGCGGGGCTTGGCCTGTTTCTGAGTGGGCTACACATGTTGGCAACGAGCACCCAGCAGATCGCAGGACGTCGGGTGCGAAAGTTCCTCGGGCGCCATGCCAAGGGGCCATTGTCGGCCGGGATGGCCGGCACCCTGCTGGGAGCCGTGACTCAAAGCAGCAGCGCCGCGGCCTTTATCTGCATCGGCTTGCTTGGCTCGGGCGCGCTGGAGTTGAGCACGGCGCTCGCCCTTAGCGCCTGGGCCAGCGTCGGCACCTCACTGTTGGTGTTTCTGGCCGCGATCAACATGCAACTGCTGGGCTTGTACGCCCTCGGGGTGGTCGGCATTACCTCCTTGCTCAACGTGAACCGCTACAAGAGAAGCCGCGATGTCACCGCGCTGATTTTTTCGATGGGCCTGCTGTTTCTCGGGCTCGGCCTCATCAAGGAAGGGGCGGCCGGCTTGCGCGAAACAGCGTGGGTGGTTGAGTTTTTCAGAGTGTCGGCCGAGCTGCCCGTGCTGGGCTTTTTGCTCGGCGTCGTCGTTACCCTCGTCACCCAGTCTTCCGGCACGGTGAGCATTCTCGCGCTAACGCTGAACCTGTCGGGCGTCTTGCCTTTGGAAGAAGCCATTTTTATCGTCTGCGGCGCAAATTTGGGATCCGGCCTCAGCATCGCGATGGCGACCTCACATCTGGTCGGGCAGCCACGCCAACTTGCGCTGTGGCAGTGTTTCGTAAAGTTTGCCGGCGTGATTGCGCTTATGCCGTTGTGGGTTTTCTGGCCCGGCGGCATGAGCGCGCTGGTCAGCGTGCTAACGCAGCACCTCTCCGTTTCTGCACTGATTGCCTACGTCTATCTGGCGCTGCAGGTGCTCGGCGCAGTGCTGAGCGGGCTGTTCGTCAAAAGCCTGCTCCCGTGCTTGATACGGCTGGCGCCCGAACCGCTCCTGTTTACCCGCTTCGCGCCACGCCATCTGTATGCGGAGGCAGTTGTGGAGCCCGGTTTGGCGCTTCCGCTTGCGCGGCTTGAGCAAGCACGCTTGCTGGCTGAGTTGCCGGCTTACCTCGATCCCTTACGACTTGGGGAGGTAGATCCCGCGGGGGTCTTGCCGAACGGCGAGCGCCATCAGGCAGCCGAACAGTTGCTGGCCCAAATTGTGGAGTTTGTCACCGAGACGGCCAGCAACAGCCGCTCGGACGACGACGTCGCCACTATCTTCGCGCTCACTGCGAGGAATGAAGCCATCCACTCGCTGCAGGATTCCCTGCATTCCTTCGTCAACACGCTCGACGGCATCGGCCAACAGGAACTGGCCTCCGCGATGGTGGAAAGTCTGCATCTCATCCTTACGCTGCTGGTAGAAACCTTGAGCGGTCAGCAAGACAACCGCGAGTTTCTCGTCGAGCTGACGGCAGATCGCGGGGATTTAATGGAAGGCATCCGGCAGAGCTTGCTGTTGGACTCAACCGATCGGGGTTCCAGACAATCGCTCTTTGTTGCCACGAGCATGTTTGAACGCCTGATTTGGCTGGTGCGGCAAGTCCTTGCGCTGGGCGAGCTTGAACCGCAGGCATGAAGGGCATGAGTCCCGCTGTCCTGCTGACCTTTCTCCACACTTCAACAGGAAACTCGACATGACGAACGCGCTCGGCCACATTTTTCTGGTGAGTCCGATCAACGCCATTCTCGAGGGGTTATACGAAACCCCCATCACGCTGACCGAGCTGGCCAGTCATGGTGATTTCGGGATTGGCACTTTCAACGATCTCGATGGCGAGCTGTTGATGGTGGATGGCGAAATCTATCGCCTCGACGCAGACGGCGTTGCGCATCGGCCGGCGCCCGAGGTCTGCACGCCGTTCGCCGGAGTCTGTCATTTCAAACCCTACAGCACCGAAGCACTGCGCGGGATGAAGGACCTGCACGCCTTCGAGACATTTCTCGATCGTTCGCTCCTGTCGCGCAATATGATGTTCGCGATCAGGGTCGACGGACGCTTTGCCCGCGTGCAAACGCGTTCGGTGCCCTTAACGGCCAACCACACGCCGCTGGTGGAAGCCACTGCCCTGCAACGGCTGCTGGATCTGGAAGACGTGGAGGGCACCATCGTGGGCTTCTACACGCCCGAGTTCATGCCCAGCGTGAACGTGCCTGGGTATCACTTTCATTTCATCACCGCCGACCGTCAGCGCGGCGGTCATGTGCTGAACTGCGAAATCCTCGAGGCGCAGGTCAGCTTCCAGATCTGCACCCAGATGACGCTCAACCTGCCGCTGACCGCGGACTATCTGGGCGTGGAATTCACGCGGGACGCCAGGGGCGACCTCGAACAGGCCGAGCGCGCGCGCTAAAGCCGGCGAAGCGTCGGCAGCTTCAGGCCGCCACCGGCACCTTGCGGGCCGCCTCAATCTGGGCCGCCGGCACGGTGATGCTCAGGATGCCGTCGTGGAGTTCGGCGCTTACCTTGTCGCGTTCAATCCTGCGCGGCAGGGTGACCGAGCGAAACACGCGGCCCTGGGGCAGCTCGCAGACGTGCACGGTGTCGCCGGTCGGGCTTGGGGGACAGACGCTCGATTTCACCAGAATGGCTTCCTCGGTGCTGTGCACTTCGATGTCGTCCGCCTTCAGGCCCGGCACCGCCACTTCCAGCTCATAGCCTTCAGCGTTTTCGGTCACCGCCAGCGGTGGCTGCCAGACCATTTCCCGCTCAGCGGCCAACCAGTCGTCGAGCGGTCCGGCGAGATGCTCGGGACGGCCCGCAAAAATTTCATACGCGCGGCGCATCACGGCCTCGCGCATGTCGTCGAACTCCTGTGTGAGGGAATGAGATTTTTGGGTGTGGACTTTGTGGGAGAGCTTCTGCTCGCTCAGTGGTTTCGCCATCGGAAATGCCCTCGGTTCTGATAGTGACGCGACCGCGCGCGAGGCACGCGAAAGCGCCGGTAAATGGAACGTCACTGTAGAAGGCAGCGCGGCACCGCTGCTTGATCCGGCGCAATGCTGGCGATTGAACGAGCGAGGGGGAGGTCTGAAGTCTTGCCCCTCCGCTCGCGCACGGCACGCGAGCGGAGGGTGATAGGGCGGGTTTAGCCGGCGCGGCCTGCGTAGCGCAGCGCGCGCCCGAGCTTCTGCTGGCCCAGCGCCGGCAGGAAGTGGTCGCGATTCCAGACGCGGGTGCCGGCGATATACACGCCGTCGACCACGCCATCGGAACGATTGACGATTTGCGATTCGCGCAGGACCTCGCGATAGAGCAATTGGCGATTCGCGTCCGAGTTGTAGGCTTCGAGCGCGACCGGATCCACCAAGGTAATGTCGGCGGCTTTGCCAATCTCGATCGAGCCCGCATCGAGTCCGAAGAACGCGGCCGGGTCGCGGGTCAGGCGTTTTACGGCCAAGGCCACCCGCGCGAGGTCGCGCTTCTGCGCAATTTTAAGCGTCATCAGGTTGCCGTCGAAAAACGCCATGTTGATCAGATGCGCGCCGGAGTCGTTGAAGCCGGGCAAGGTGTTTTCGTCAAACAGCAGTTGCTCAAGGATTTCCGGGCGGTCGTTGCCCACCGTGAAGTGGAAGCGGATATCGCGATCGTATTCGCGCAAGAGGTGCAGGAAGAACACCGGATCGCTGCGCAAGGAATCGGCTGCGAGCTTGCAGGCCGTGGCTTCGGCGTCGCTGCGCGCGGCGCTGGCGTCGCCCGCGTTGTAGCGTTTGACGCGCGCGAAGATCTGCCCCATGTGCTCGCCCGCCCATTCCGGCACCGGGCTTGAGTCCACAAACATGATCCCGAGGTTGCGCTGGAAGGTGGAGATGATGTTGGTGTCGGACCAGTCGCGTTCAAATTTCGCGATGTAGTCCGGGTTGGCCAGAATGGCTCGGCGACCTTCGCGATCTTCCAGCGGGCATTCCAGCAGCGGCCGGGTGGTGGCGAATTCTTCGAACACCGGATTGATGGGGCCCTCGCACCACAGCTGGAACGGCGCCGACAACACCTGAAAGTGAAACTTGCCCTGCATCAGCCACGAGTTGAGGAACTTGGCGAGCCCGAGGAAGGTTTTCCAGACTTCGCGCTGATGCACGAGGTCGATCGCGGTGAGCGCGCTGGTGCGCAAGGGTTTACCGAACAGGCGTCCGCTGGTGTAGAGAAAGCGCTTGAAGGTGGCCACGCGATTGAGCGCGTCGGGCGTGGCCTGCCACACGCGATCGTGCTTGCGCACCACGTTGAGCAGCCGCTTGTATTCGCCGTGCTTGGCGTAGGGCGAGGGAATTTTGGCCTTGGTGTTGGGGTCGTTGGCCAGATAGTGGAAGGGGATATTGTCGGTCGAGAAGCCGATATAGCCCTGTTCCATGGCGGCCTCGAGGAGGCTTTCCATTTTGGCCATTTCTTCGGCCGTCGGGTCGCGGCTGATGGCGGCCGTGGTGCCCATGACTTCAATCCGCAGCATCGAGTGCGGAATCAGCGCGGCGACGTTGGGGCCCAGCGGCAGGGTGTCGAGGTGCTTCAGGTAATCGCCGGTGTTGTCCCAGTGCATCATATCGACGCAGCTGTGCAGGACGTGCTTGGGAATGTTTTCCACGCGGGCGAAGCAGTCGAGAATGGGATCGTCCTTGCCGTAGCGCTGCGCCCCGAAGGAGGTGCCAAGGCTGCAGTTGCCAAACACCACCGTGGTGGTGCCGTGGCGCACCACCTCGCTCAGCGCGGGCGCGAGCTCTACTTCCAGATCCAGATGGGTATGAATATCCAGCAGGCCGGGCATCAGCCACAGGCCCTCCGCGTCGTGCACTTCGCGGGCTTTGCTCGCCTCCAGATTGGCGCCGCGCGCAGCAATGCGGCCGTCGGCGATGGCGATGTCTTCGCAGACCGGCGGCGCGCCGCTGCCATCAAACACCATTGCCCCGCGAATCAAGGTATCCCACTGCGTATTCATCTGCGCTCCCCGTGGGCGTGTTCGCCCCTGTGGTTGTCTGGCTTAGCTCAGGCTGCCGAGAGCATCGGCTTCCTGGCGGAGTTTGTATTTCTGGATTTTGCCCGTGGCCGTTTTGGGCAGTTCACGGAACACGATCGACTTCGGCGCCTTGAAGTGCGCGATGTGCTCGCGGCACCAGGCGATCAGCGCTTTCTCGTCCACCACCGGCGCGTCCTGCTTCAACCACACAAATGCGCAGGGCGTCTCGCCCCATTTCTGGTCCGGCCGGGCCACCACCGCCGCTTCCAGCACCGAGGGGTGACGATACAGCACCTCTTCGACTTCGATAGAGGAAATGTTCTCGCCGCCGGAAATGATGATGTCCTTCGAGCGGTCTTTAATCTGGATGTAGTTGTCCGGATGCATCACACCCAAATCGCCCGAATGGAACCAACCGTCGGCCAAGGACTCGGCGGTGGCCTTCGGGTTTTTCAGATAGCCGCGCATCACCACGTTGCCCTTGAACATGATTTCACCAATGGTTTTGCCATCGCGCGGCACGGGCTCCATGGTGTCGGGATCGATGACGTCGAGGTTTTCGAGTATCGGATAGCGCACGCCTTGCCGGATGCGGATGCCAGACATCTGCTCGGCGCTCAGGTCTTTCCATTCCGGCTGCGGGCAGGTGAACACCGCAGGACCGTAGGTTTCGGTCAATCCGTAGGTGTGAATCACGCGGAAGCCCGCGCGCTCCATGCCTTCGATGATGGCGGCCGGCGGCGCGGCGCCGGCGGTCATCACCTGCACCGGCATGCTCAGTTCAAAGCGCTCGCTGGCGGAGGCATTCACAATGAAGTTGAGCACAATCGGCGCGCCGCTGAAGTGCGAGACGCCGTAATCGCGAATGCCGCCGTAGATGTTGCCGGCGGTGATGCGCCGCAGGCAGACGTTGGTGCCGCCCTGCATCGCAATCGTCCACGGGAAGCACCAGCCGCAGCAGTGGAATAGCGGCAAGGTCCACAGGTACACAGGGTTGAGCGGCAGGCTCCAGGACAGCGCGTTGCCCACCGCGTTCAGGTAGGCCCCGCGATGGTGATACACCACGCCTTTCGGGTTGCCGGTGGTGCCCGAGGTGTAGCAAAGCGCCATCGCCTGCCATTCGTCTTTCGGCAGTTCCCAGGCGCACTCAGGATCGCCTTCCAGCAGCAGATCTTCGTATTCCAGTTCACCGATGCGGTCGTGGCAGGGCGCGGCGGCGTCGGCGATGTCGATGATGAGCGGCTTGGCCGCGCACTTGGCTAAGGCCTCGCGCATCACCGGCGCGAACTCGGTATCCACCAGCACGGCCTTGGCCTCGCCGTGGTCGAGAATGAAGGCGATGGCGTCCGCGTCCAGACGGATATTGATGGGGTTCAGCACCGCACCGGCCGCCGGTACGCCGAAGAGCGATTCGTAAAACGCCGGGATGTTGGTGGCCACAATGGCCACGGTGTCGCCCAGACCGAAGCCGCGCTTCTTGAGCGCCGAACAGAGCCGGCGACAACGGGCGAAGGTTTCGGTCCAGGTGTAGCGCTGCTCGTTGTGGATGACCGACAGGCGATTGGGATAGACCGAAGCCGCGCGTTCAATGAATGACAAGGGCGAGAGCGGAACGTGATTGGCGGCGACCTGATCGAGATCCTGTTCGTAGATATTGCGGGCAGACATCGGCGACTCCGGAAGTAAGAAAAATCAGCGGTAAAACGTTATTGACGGAACTGCGGCTCGCGCTTCTCGAAGAACGCATCCACGCCTTCGATGCCGTCCTCGGCCAACAGGTTGCGGACCAGATCGGCCGACGCGCAGCGATAGGCGGCGTCCAGCGGCTGGTTGGCCTGCGCGTAGAACGAGGCCTTGCCGAGCTTGATGGCGTAGGTCGACTTGGCGGCAATCTTCGCCGCGAGCGTCAGGCATTCGGCGGCCAGTTCGGCGGCCGGTACTGCGCGATTAATCAGGCCAATCTGCGCCGCGGTGGCAGCGTCGATGAAGTCGCCGGTGTAGAGCATTTCCAAGGCGTGCTTGCGGGCGACGTTGCGCGAGAGTGCCACCGCCGGCGTCGAACAGAACAGGCCGTAATTAATGCCGGAGGTCGCGAAGCGGGCCTCGTCGCTCGCAATGGCGAGATCGCAACTCGCCACCAGCTGGCAGCCGGCGGCAGTGGCGATCCCCTGCACGCTCGCGATCACCGGCTGCGGCAGGGCAACGATGGCCTGCATCATCGCCGAGCAGGTGGCCAGCACCTCGCGGTAGTAGGCTTCCTCGCGGGTGGCGCGCAGTTCCTTCAAGTCGTGACCGGTGCAAAAGGCCTTGCCGGTGCTGGCCAGAATCACCACCCGCACGCTGGCGTCGCCGGCAATCGCCGCGAGTTCCGCGCTCAGCGCGCCCAGCATCTCCATCGACAGCGTGTTGTATTTGGCCGGGCGGTTCAGGGTGAGCGTGCAGACGCCGTCGGCATCGTGACGCAGCAGGGGAGCGTCCGGAGCATGAGCGAGCGGGGTGGACATGGCGCGACTCCTTGGCGCGAGGGTATGGGGTATTCTCACCACCGATACCAGTGGCTGCAAGCCAAGCGGTCACGGGCTCAGACTTCAACCACAAAGCGTTCGCATCAAGGGGAGTTTGGCTGATGCACATTGGCGTTTTTTCCTTCAATACCGAATACACCATGCGGATCGACCGCCTGGCCCGCGCCGCTGAAGAGCGCGGCTTCGAATCGCTGTGGGTGCCGGAGCACACGCATATCCCGGTGCCCTTGCCCGGCGAGCCGGCGGATCCGGAAACCGGGATGCCGCTCGGGGGCACCAAGGAATGGTTTATGCCGGAGGAATACCGGCACATGTCCGACCCCTTCACCAGCCTCGGCGCCGCGGCGGCGGTCACCAGCACACTAAAGCTCGGCACCTGCGTGTGTCTGATCAACCAGCACCATCCGCTGAATCTCGCCAAGCAGGTGTCGACGCTCGATCAAATCAGCGAAGGCCGCTTCATCTTTGGCATCGGCGCGGGCTGGTTCGAGGTCGAAATGAATCATCACGGCGTCCAGCTCAACACCCGCTGGCGGGAACTGCGCGAGCGGCTGCGGGCCCTGCGCGCGCTCTGGCAGCAGGACAAAACCAGTTTCGAGGGCGAGTTCGTGCGCTTTGCCGAAAGCTGGCAGTACCCCAAACCGTTCCGGCCCGAGGGTCCGCCGGTGGTGCTGGGCACGCTGGATACGCCGTTTGCGCGCGGCGTGGTGGCCCGTCACGGCGACGGCTGGCTGCCGCTCACCTTCGATATCAACACCACCCGCGCCAGCATTCGCGACGTGCATCAGCGCATGGAGGCCCTGGGTCGTGACCCCAAGGCGCTCGAAGTGTCGCTGTTCTTTCTGGCCGACGAGCTGCAGTCGGCCGACACCGTCAAGCAGGGGCTGGAACTGGGCGCCGCCCGCACCATCCTGCGGTTGCCGGTGGCAGACGAGGCCACCGTGCTGAAAACGCTCGACACCTACGCCCGGTCGCTGCTGTAAGCCTGACTATTCCTCGCGCAGGGCCACGACCGGATCCAGCCCGGCGGCCCGCGCCGCCGGCAGGATCCCGGCCAGCAGCCCGATGAGGATCGACAGCGCGAAAGCGCCGCCGGCATACGGCCAGGCGATGGCCAGAGGCACCATCGGCGCCGCCACCCACAGCAGCGCCACGGCGCTGCCCGCGAGCAGCAATCCGGCGGCGCCGCCCACGCAGCCGAGCAATGCGGCTTCAATCAGAAAGCTGCCGAGAATATCCGTGCGCCGCGCCCCCAGCGCGCGCAGCAGGCCAATTTCACCGGTGCGCTCGGTGACCGCGATGGTCATCAGGGTGCCCACGCCCACCGCGCCCACCAGCAGCGAGATGGCGCCGATGGCCGCGACTCCGGCGGTCAGAATGCCAATGATCGAGCCCAGCACTTCCTGCATTTTGTCTTGCGTGGTGATGGAAAAGTCTTCTTCCCCGTGACGCGCTTTCAGCAGCCGCGTGATCGACTCGGCCACCCGCGTCGAAGGCTCGCCGGCGCGAAACAGCACGTCGATTTCCGCCAGCCCTTCGCGATTGAACAGCTCCTGCGCCTTGGCGACCGGAATGAACAGCGTGTCGTCGAGGTCGAAGCCCAGCATCTGGCCTTTGGGTTCCATCACGCCGATCACCCGGAAGCTGTCGGTGCCAATGCGGATCCGTGCGCCCAGCGGGTTTTCGCCGCGAAAAAGCTCGCGATGCATTTTGGCACCGAGCACGGCCACCGAGCGCGCGTCGCCGAGGTCGTGGTCGGGCAGGAACTGGCCGAAGGCCACGGTGGCGCTCCACACGCGCGGCACCTGTCCGCTCACGCCAAAGATGTTGGTGCGCCGGCTGCGTTCGCCAAAGCGGATGTTGGCGTTGCCCTGAATGGTCGGCACCACGCCCAGGACCAGCGGGAGTTGTTCGATC
Organism: Klebsiella pneumoniae; assembly: GCA_945876945.1. Classification (GTDB taxonomy): domain Bacteria; phylum Pseudomonadota; class Gammaproteobacteria. The sequence continues at coordinate 5,551 of CAMCQE010000079.1, read as the reverse complement.
GCGGTGGCGTCCGCCAGCGACAGCGGGCGGGTGGTGGAGATGGTGCCGGGCGAGCCGCCAAAGGTGGAATTTTTGCCCGGAAACACGCCGAGTAGATTGGTGCCGAACTGCGTGAACTCGCCCAGCACGAATTGGCGCACGCCTTCGCCGAGCGCCGTCAGCAGCACCACGGTGGCAATGCCTACCGCAATCCCGAGCACCGTGAGCAGGGAGCGCTGGCGATGCGCGCGCACGGCGCCCAGCGCGTAGTCGCCCAGATCGAACGGGCGCATCTCAGTGCCGCCCCGACAGCGCTTGCACGGGGTCGAGCAAGGCGGCGCGCCGCGCCGGCCACACGCCAAAAAAGAGCCCGAAACCCGCCGCCGTGAGGACTGCTGACAGCGCGCCCCACCAGGGCACGGCGACCGGAAAATCCGGATAGCGCAGCGCCACCAGCGTCGTAATGCCGTAGCCGGTGACCACGCCAAGGCTTGCGCCGGTAAGCGAGAGCATCACCGCTTCCAGCAGAAACAGCCGCCGGATTTCAGCGGTGCGCGCCCCCAGTGCTTTCAACAGCCCAATCTCGCCCTTGCGCTGCGCCACGGTGACCAGCATCACGTTCATGATGAGAATGCCGGCGACCAGCAGGCTAATCGCCGAGATGCCGGTCAGCGCATAGGTGATCGCGTTCAGGATGCGGTCGAAGGTCGCCACCACGCTGTCCTGGGTAATGAGCGTGATGTCGTCCTCGCCTTCATGCAGGTCCATGATCGCGCTGCGCACGGCGGCTTTGGCCGCGTCCATCCCGCGCTCGTCCCGCACTTCAATCAGCAGCCGAAACAGGCCCTGAGTATTAAGCAGGGCCTGTGCCGAGGCGACCGGAATCAGCGCCATATCGTTGAAGTCCTGCCCCACCGATACCCCCGTATTGGCCAGCAGGCCAATCACCCGGAAGCGTCGGTCGCCCACCCGCACCCACTGGCCGAGCGGATTGGCATTGCCAAAAAGTTCGCGGGCGAGCATGGGGCCCAGCACGCACACGGCGGCGGCGCGATCTACCGCCTGCGGCGGCAGAAAGTGGCCCTGGGCGATGCTGAGTTTGCGCACTTCGAGCATATCGCTGGTCACGCCGAGCAAGGTGACCTCGCGCTCCACGCCGGCGAGCGTCGAGACGTTCGCCGCGCCCACCATCACCGGCACCACCCGCTGCACGCTGGGCAGGCGGGCCACCGCGGCGTAATCGTTGAGCGATAAATCGCGCGGCGTCTCGCCCATCACCGGTGGTGGGCCGCCCACGGTTTCGCTGCGGCCAGGAATGACGATCAAAAGATTGGTGCCGAGCGAGGAGAACTGGCCGGTGACGTAGCGGCGCGCACCGTCGCCCAGCGCGGTCAGCAGTACCACGGCGGTTACCCCGATGGCGGTGGCCAGCGCGATCAAGGCCGAGCGCCGGCGGTCGGCGCGCAGCGCGCTGAGGGCGAGTTGCAGGGTGTCGGCGAAGCGGAGCATGCGGCAGTGTAGACGAGGTGCCGCGCCTCGCGCCTGCGCGTTTAAGCGTCGGCGGCGAACACCCGATCGGGCAGCGCTTCGATGGCGAGTCGGGTGCGTTTGATATGGCGCGCCATCGCGGTCGCCGCTGGACCGGCCTTGCCGCTCAGGATGAGTTGGGCAATCACTTCGTAATCCTGCCGACGTTCGGCCCGCTCGCGAATCGGCAAGTGGCGCTCGAACTGCGCGCGCAGCAGGTTGGTCTGCGGAATCGGCACAAAGCGCGTGAGTTCGGTGTTGCCGCCGATCGCAACGATCTCACTGTAGTAACGCACCCGCGCATCCAGCACCGCGCTTTCGCCGTGGGATTGTTTATAGGCGGCCATCAGCCGCGCATGGGCCTGTTTAAAACGCTGGCGCACACCGGGTTCGTGGATGCGCTCGGCGGCGAGGCGGGCGGCCAGCGCGGTCAGGCTTTCCTGGATGATCAAAATATCGCGCACTTCGCGCCGGGACAGTTGGCGCAAGGCGGCGCCGCGATGGCGCGAGAGTTCTACCAGTCCTTCGGCGGCCAGCTGTTTCAGCGCTTCGCGAATCGGTCCTCGGCTGAGTTTCAACTCTTGTGTGAGGTCGGCTTCGACCAGGCGTTGGCCCGGCACATAGCGGCCGGTGCGCACCCCGTCGCGCAGCGCTTCGGCCGCGCGATCGGGCAGGCTGGTGTCGGGTGAAATAGTGGAGGCTGACGGACGTCGGGTGGCCACGGTGCTTCCCTTGTGGGCGTGATAACTCAAGCCTCACGCATGCTGCACTGCGACCGCAAGCGACGGGGCGCTTGGATTGTAGAACAATCCCGCAGGGCCACGTTGACACTCGCGGCGGGCCTCACTCACACTCGCCCGCGCTGGAAACCAGAGGTAATCCCATGCCCCGACTCTACGGTGACACCGACAAATTCGGCGAGCAGAACAACACCCCGGTAGTGGAAGCCTTCCACGGCGCGATCCGCGCACTGGTGCGCCAGAAGCTCGCCGCATCAGGCCAGTCCTGGCAGGACTTCGTGTTTGGTCAGGCGGTCACAGACATCACGGCAGACGACTTCCGCGCCATCGACCAGCGTCTGCTCGACTACGGCCACCGCTATGTGTGGTCGGCGCTGGTCTCGCAGCAGGAGCGGCCCGAGGCCTACACCGCCGCGCAGGGCGTGGGCGAAGATCTTTCTACTTTCAGCTTTGAACATCCCGAAGCGCCCACCGCCGCGGCCGACGCCGAAGGCCGCGAACTGCGCGGCTGCGGCGACAACGTGGTGCGCTACAACGAAGACCTAATTGGCACCGCGCGCTACGTGCGCTCGAGTGCCACGGTACTCAACTACCTCCAGAACGGCGTGCCGCCCGGCACCATCGCCGTGATTGATGATTCAGGCGGCACACTCACCGCACCTATTCTCGAGCAGTTCACAGGCGTTATTTGCGCCGGCGGCACGGTGCGCTCGCACCTCGGCATCCTCACCCGCGAATACGGCATTCCGTGCTTTATGAATTCGAAGATTTCCGGCATTCGCGAAGGCGACATCGTGCGCCTGGAATGCACGGCCACCGCCAAGACGGCGGACGCCTACCAGAAGGGCATTGAAATGACCGGGCGCATCTGGCGCGTGGCGCGGTAAGGGGAAGCACGATGAAACTCACCTACGCCCAGTTACTCGAAACCAACAACCTCATCCAGCAGAACACCGACGAAACCTACTGGCTGTGCCTCACCCGCACGGTGCAGGAGTCGAAGCTCTTCCCGGTGTCGCCGTACATGATCCTGTCGTACTTCATGTGCTTCTACCGCTACCCGGCGCTGCTACGCAAAATCGAACAGCACATGTCGGCCGAAGACATCGGCGACCGCGCGCGCAATATGGGCATCAAGATCCAGAACCCGTCGATGGGCTGGTGCCTGCCTTCGTTCTACCTGCTGGGCCGCGAGTACCTCATCACCATGGGCCTCATCCGCCCGCAGGACGCGCTGGAAGACGTGGTCTATGTGATGGACTTCTGGAAGCGCTACGAGCTGGCCTGGCATCGCAACGACGGCCATCTCACCAACCGCGATTTCGGCCACCGCGCGCAGGTGTTGCCGGAACGCCGGCTGCAGATTTTTCACGCCGACATGTACGACTGCGTGGAAGGCGACGCGTTGCACACCGCCGCGCAGGCTTTCATGGCGGCGACTTCCCAATACGGCTTTCTGGTGTCCTGTGAATCGCGCATCGCGCTGCATAACCAGGGGCCGTACAAGCTGGATGACGAGCGCGAGATGATCGTGCGCGACTTCATGGATCTCGCGGAGGGCGACTACCCCTGGCTGGACGGCGTCGCGGCCGAGATGCCTTACAACAATCTCACCGTGCCGATGGCGGTGAAGGGCGTGCACTTCAACATCATCGACGACTGGGGTTCGTTTGAATCGCAGCCGGAGTTTAAGGCCGAGCACATCGTCGGGGTTGGTCTTTACACCTCCGACACCCTCTCCGAGGGTTACCTGCCGGTGGGCATGGGCAGCCGCGAAGAACTCACCCGCACCTTCGAGGCGCTGGCCGAGAAAGCCAAAGACGCCACCAATAAACTGTGGAAGCGCATTGCCGGCTGGAGCCGCGACCAGATGATCGATGCGGGCGCCATCACCTACTTCAGCATCGTCAAAGACCTCGCCCACGTGGCCGGCTGCTACGAGATGGAAGACTGGATGCTGATCGATGAACGCGCCGAGCGCTTCCGGCCGCTGCTGAACGACGAGTACAGCAATATGTCGCTGTGGGAAATCCTCGGCCCGCTCAGTAATCCCTGCCAGCGCACCAACGAGTATCAGCTGTGCCAGCACGCCAATATCCCGGCCCGCATGTACTCGCTTATTCCCTATTCGGTGCTGAAAGACGGCGACTACACCGCGACCGTCGGCGACCTCCAACCCGGCGTGAGCTATCTGCCGCCCAAGGAAGATCGCTATCGCACCACGCAGGGCGTGCTGAGTCTGGCGGAATACAACCGGCAGGCGCGTGAATTCACGCCTACCGTGTGCGACGACGACCATCGCTGGCTGTGCGAGTCCTGGCTCAAGTATCACCACGACACGCCCGCCGCCGAGGCGCTGTATCGCGCCGAACAACAACATTCGCGCCTGCTGAAAGACAAAGGTGCGGGCCTGCGCCGCGCCGACATCGAACGCCTGCGCGGCGACTAGCTTCCAAGGAATACACGACTATGCAGATTGGTGCCCTCATTCGCCGTTCGGCGCTTTACTACGGCGATGCGCCGTGTCTGGTCGAAGGCTCGCGCGTGATGAGCTTTCGGGAGTTTGACGCCGCCACCGATCGCCTCGGCAACGCCCTGCTGGCCCGTGGCCTGAATGCCGGCGACCGCGTGGGCGTGCTGTTCTCCAATAGCATCGAATGCCTTATCGCCTACTACGCGGTGGCCAAAGCCGGGCTGGTACGCGTGGGTTTGAATACCCGCGAAACGCTCGATAACCACCAGTACAAGATTGAGGACAGCGGTGCGCGCGCGGTGATTCATGCCGACATCGAAGGCATCAGCGCCGAGATGCTCATTGGCGAAGCGGAGCTGAACGAGCTCATCGCCAACGGTCCGGCCGGCGCCTGCGCGGTAGACCGCGCGCTCGACGCCCCCTATCGCCTTGGCTACACCGGTGGCACCACCGGCCGGCCAAAGGCGGTCACGCTCACCACCCGTGGCGAATTGGCCGAAATCTCCGCCTTCCTCATGGATCTCGTGCCCAATATCAAAGCCGGCGACACCTTCCTGCACGCCGCGCCGATTGCGCATGCGTCCGGCGCTTTTTTCCTGCCGAGCATTGCGCGCGGCGCGACTTCGCTGGTGATGACCAAGTTCGATGCCGGCGAGTTTCTGGAACTCGCCGAGCACACGCAGGCCAGCATGACCTTCCTCGTGCCGACCATGCTCGCAATGATTCTGGAGCATCCGCAGTGCACGAGCGCCAAGACCGCGCTGCACACCATCAGCTACGGCGCGTCGCCTATCGCCCCGGCGCTGCTGGACCGCGCGCAGGCCCGCTTTGG
>CAMCQE010000078.1 GCA_945876945.1 Klebsiella pneumoniae | reverse complement strand
GCCTTAGCCCTGCGGGGTCAGATTCTGCTTTCTGGCTTCACGCCGAATGAAGTGCCGCACGGCTTCCAGATCGTCCTTGCTGATGTTCTTGAACTGCGGCATGCCGCGTTCTTTCAGCGCGCCGTCAAACACAATCGCGTGCAGCGCTTTTTCATCCAGCATGACGGGCGAGGCGCGAAGGTCGGGCGCATAACCGCCCGCCGTGCCCGCCGGGCCGTGGCACATGCCGCAGGACTGACTCCACACATGGCTGCCGCGCTCGGCCAGCTCCGCATACATCGTGAACTCCGGCGCGGCCAGCGGCTTGGCAAACGCTTTCGGCGGTGTTGGCGGCAGCGTGGCCTTGCCGTCGAGTTCAAATACCACCAGCCGACGCGGTTGCGCGCCGTAGGCCCAGCCGTGTTGGGCGGACAAAGAGCCGCCGGTCGCGGTCATCGACCCGCCCCAGCCCACCAGCTGCGCGATGTACTGCTTGCCATCCACTTCATAGGTAATGGGCGGCGCCGAAATGCCCAGACCGAGCGGCATTTCCCACAGCGATTTGCCGGTATCTGCCGCATAGGCCACCAGCACGCCGTCGGCCCGGCCTTGCATCACCAGGTTGCCGCGCGTGGTGAGCGTGCCCGCGTTCCACACGCCGGGCAGTTTGACCTCCCAGCGCAGTTTCTGGGCAATGGGGTCCCATGCGCGCAGGAAGGCCGCACCCCAGTCGGCCGGGCCGTCTTCCCGCAGGAAATCCACGCCCGGATCAAACTTGAAGCTCGGCGATTGCCAGGCCTTGGGCTTGGTGTACTTGTCGCTGAACATGCCCGCCATTTCGATAGCAGGAATGTAGGCAAGCCCGGTGTCCGGGTTGAACGACATCGCCGGCCAGTTGTGCACGCCAAACGGCCCCGGCCACACCAGCTCCTCACCGTCTTCATAGCGCGCGCCTTTGCGCTCCACCGGTCGCCCGGTCTTGAGGTCGACGGATTCGGCCCAGTCCACCTTGCCGAACTTCTCCGCCGACAGGAGCTTGCCGGTGCTGCGATCGATCACGTAGAAAAAGCCATTTTTAGGCGCATGCAGCATGGCTTTAACCGGCTTGCCGTCGATTTTCAGATCGGCCAGCACGATGTCCATATTGGAGTTGTAGTCCCAGGTCTCGCCGGGCGTGGTCTGGTAGTGCCAGACGTATTTGCCGGTATCCGCATCAAGCGCCACCACCGAGCAGAGGAAGAGATTGTCGCCGCCGCCGGGGCTGCGCATCTTCTGGTTCCAGGGCGAGCCGTTGCCGGTGCCGATGTACACGCGATTGAACTCGGGGTCATAGGTCATGCCGTGCCAGACCGTGCCGCCGCCGCCGCGCTTCCACCATTCGCCGGTCCAGGTTTTGGCGGCCATCGCCTGCGCTTCATCTTCAAAGCCATTGGCCGGATTGCCGGGCACGGTGTAGAAACGCCAGACCATTTTGCCGGTTGCGACATCGTAGGCGGAGACGTAGCCGCGCGCCGCTCCCCATTCGGTGCCGCCGTTGCCAATAATGACCTTGTCGCGAAAGACCCGCGGGGCGCCGGAGATAAACAGCGGATTTTTGGGATCGATGGTCTCGACGCTCCACACCGGCTGGCCGGTTTTGGCGTCGACCGAAATGAGACGGCCATCCACCGTCGCCACCAGCACGTGCCCCTTCCAGAACGCGATGCCGCGATTCCAGTCCCACATGATGATGGCGCGATCCCCCGCGTGCTCGATGGTCTTGGGATCGTAGGTCCAGAGTTTCTTGTGGGTGCGGACGTCCACCGCGTGCAGCACGTTGTAGCTGCCGTTGAAATACATCACGCCGTCGACCACCAGCGGGGTAGCGGTGAGCGAGCGGTCGTTGGGCAGGTCGAGCGTCCAGGCCAGGCCCAGCTTGCTCACGTTCTTCGCGTTGATTTGCTCAAGCGGGCTATAGCGTTGCTCGCTGTGGGTGCGGCCGTAGCCCAGCCAGTTCCCGCCCTGATCGAGTTTGCTGAGGCTCGCGTCGTCCACCACCGTCGCGGCGCTGGCCGCACCGCTCATGAGCGTGACTGCAAACGCGGCGCATGCCGCCAGAATCTGCTGTTTCATCGTGCCCCCTTGCCCTTCTTTTTCTGGTTCTTCTCGAAGTCTTCCACCCACTGCTTCACCACGTGGTACTGATGGCGGAGCGCGATTTCGTGGTCGTGATAAATCATTTCGGTAATCAGGCCTTCGTCTTGCGCAGTCTGGATACGCTCCAGCGTATTGCAGTCTTCCAGCACTGCATCGCGCAGTTCGACCATCGAGTTTTCCTGCCCAAAGCGCTGGGCCGCGTTGGTCGCCGGGCGCAGGAAGCCGCGCATCTGCCACACCACCTTGTTGGCCGCCAGCGGCCACATCTGGTGGGTGAAATACATGCCGCTGCCCATCACGATGATCCAGTTCGGGAAGAACACCGTGACGTCGAGCGACCAATGCTTGGCGCGCGTTTCGTTGAGTCCCTTGGGCAGCTTGACGGCCGCGTCGACCACCCCGCTGGTGACCGCCGGGCCGGGCGCGTTCTGCCAGGCCAGCCCCTGCACTGGGTTCGGCGTGTAGGCCATGTTGCCCCACACCGACTGCGTGCGATGCGGGCCCTTGATGCGACAGTCGATGAGGCGACCGTAGGGGTTGTCCGGCCCGGCCAGGGTGTCTTTCACGGAATGCCGATGCAGCACCGGCACGTGATAGGTCTCGCAAAAGGAATCGATCATCGATTTCCAGTTGCAGTTGATGGTGCCTTCGTACTCAAACACCGCAGTGCCGGAATCGAAGGGATAACCGACCAAATCGCGGCCCTGCTCGCCCATGGCCTCCTCCAGCGTCTGGCTGGGCGAGGGGTCCATATTGATGAAGACGAAGCCTTCCCATACATCCAGCGCCAACTGGCGCAGGCCCAGCTTGCTTTTGTCGAGGTCGAAAAAGCCGCTGGCGTCCGGCACGCCGACCAGCTTGCCGTCGAGCCCGTAGGTCCAGCCGTGGAAGGGGCAGGTAAAGCCCACGCAGTGACCGCGCTGGCGCAACTCCACGTGATTACCGCGATGCTGGCAGACGTTGTAGAAGGCGCGGAGTTTTTGATCCTTGGCACGCGCCACAATCACCGAGTAACCAAAAGTGGGCAGCGCTTTCTGAAAGAAGTCGCCGGACTTCGGCGCCTGCTCGACGCGCCCGACGCACAGCCAGGTGCGGCGGAAAATCGCGGCGAGTTCGCGCTCATAAAACGCGGGATCGCAGTAGACGTCGGTGCCTACCGGGCCGGTACCGAGCTCCGGATATTGGGCGGCAAAGGTGGAGGAGGAGGAAATTTTTTCCTTGGCGTTCATGGGCGAGCTCCCTGAGCGGCGTTGTCGGGCATTTGTTCGATGAGTTTGAAGCGGCGGGCGTCAAAGCCGTCGGGATATTCGCCCGTGCCGTACCACTCGACCGCCGGCCCCATCTCGGCCAGCGACAGCAGCAGTTTGAGCAGACGCTCTTCGGCTTCGTTAAGTTCGCCCAGCTGGCGTTCGGCCAGATAGCTGAGCGCCTTGGGGGCTTTGTCCAGCATGGCGTCGTAGAACGCGCGGATCGTCGCTGGCGGTGTGGTCAGGCGCTTTTCGAGACGGGCGCGGGAATCGGGCAGGACCCAGTCCGCGACGAGCGGCTCCAGCATTTTGAAGCCTTTGGGCAACAGCGGCGCGACGCCGCGAACAGATTTCGGCATGAAACTCTCCCCTTGGCGGCCCTGCCGGTGGTGCCGGGCCGACCGTTTTCTTTAGCGTGCTATGGCCGAATCCTACGCCCCCTCGGCGAGGTCTGGCGAGCGTCTTAGTAGTCCAGAAGCCGCGAGTAGAGATCGGGCCTGCGATCACGAAATAAGCCCCAGGCCGCACGCCGCTCGCGTTGCACTGCGAGATCAAAACTCGCCGTGATGACTTCCGGTTGATCGGCCGAGGCCTGCGCCACGATCTCGCCCGTTTCGTCGGCAATAAACGAGCTGCCGTAAAACGTGATCTCGCTGCCCCCAAAGCGCTCCACGCCAACTCGATTACACGCCACCAGCGGCAACATATTGGCCGCCGCATGGCCCTGCATGGTGCGCTGCCAGTGGCCGCCGCTCTGGAGCGCGGGGTCATTGGGCTCGGACCCGATCGCGCTCGGGTAGCAGAGTATTTCGGCGTCCTCCAGCGCCATGGCGCGGGCCGCTTCCGGAAACCACTGGTCCCAGCAAATCGCCACACCCACGCGGCCCACCGCGGTGTCCCACACCTTGAATCCGGTGTTGCCGGGCGAGAAATAAAACTTCTCCTCGTAGCCCGGACCTTGCGGAATATGCGACTTCCGATAAACGCCCAAGGCGCTGCCATCGGCGTCGACCATCAGCAGCGAATTGAAATACGCCTGCTGGTCGCGCTCGAAAAAACTCACCGGCAAGACCACCCCGAGTTCGCGGGCCAGCCGCTGCATGCCTGCCAATAGCGGACTGCTGGCGGCGTCGTGCGCCCGGGCGAAGTGCCGCGCCCGCTGCTCCTGACAGAAATAGCGCGACTCAAACAACTCCTGCAGCAAAATGAGTTGCGCGCCGGCGGCATGGGCTTGGCGCACCAGCGACTCGGCCTGCGCCACATTCTCTGCGGCGTCTTCGCCGCAGGCCATCTGGGTGGCGGCCACGGTAATCATGCGCATGAACACTCCTTGCAGATCGGTCGCGACAGCTGGCGCCCGAGTGGTGGAAAATCAGGTCTGATTATGGCCGACCGCGAAACCTAACCGCAGCGCTCAATGCCAATGCCCCGCCTCTACACCATCGGTCACAGCAACCTGGGCTTCGAGACCTTTGCCGAGGGCCTGCGTGCGCATGGCATTGAGGTGCTGGCGGATGTCCGCGCCGCGCCCTACTCGCGCCGTTACCCGCAGTTCAGTCGCGACGCCCTGGAAGCCGCGCTGGCCGGGCAGCAGATTCGTTATCGCTGGCTCGGCAAAGCGCTGGGCGGACTCCGCAGCCCGCAGGGGCCAACGCCGCATACCGCGATCGCCGAGCCGGCCTTTCAGGCCTACGCCGAGCACATGGCGAGCGCGGCATTTATCGACACCCTTGATCGCCTGTGCGAGGGCGCACAACGCCTGCGCATCGCGCTGATGTGCGCGGAAGCGAACCCTCACCACTGCCACCGCCAGTTCATCGCCGATGCGCTCTGCGTGCGGGGGCTTGAGGTCTGGCATATTCAGCATGCGAAGACCGTCGTCGCGCATGGCCCCCACCCGGGTTTGCGCGTGGTCGACCAGCAGCTTGTGTATGACCGCCACAGCCAGAGCGGTCTTTTTGCGTTCGAGGATCCTGCATGAGACTTCGCCCTTATCGCCGCGCCCTCGCCGCACTGCTGGGTTTGGCTTCGTCAGTAGAAGCGGCCCTGCCGCCGCCGCTCGACCGCGTGCTCCGCGAGCAACACCTGCCGGAATCCGCAGTCAGCCTGATGGTGCAGGCGGTGGATGCGCGCACCCCGCTGGTCGCACTCAATCTGGACGAAGCGCGCAATCCGGCCTCCACCATCAAACTGGTTACCACATTTGTCGCGCTGGAGCGCTTGGGCCCGCAGCGCCGCTTTCGCACCGAAGCCTATCTGCTCGGGCCCCTGCACGACGGCGTGCTGGAGGGCGATCTGCTGCTTAAAGGCCGCGGCGATCCCTACCTCATCGCCGAAGAAATGTGGAAATTTGCCGGCCAGCTGCGCGCCAAAGGCCTGCGCAAAATCACCGGCCGGCTGGTGATCGACGACTCGGCGTTTGCCCCGGCGCCGCGTGCACCCGGCGATTTCGACGACCAGCCGCTGCGGCTTTACAACGTGCAACCCAACGCGCTGATGGTGAACTTCAAGGCGTTCACCTTCAGCTTCGCGCCCAGCGCCGACGGCAAGGGCGTGCGCATCGAGGCCGATCCGCCGCTGCCCAATCTCGTCATCGACAACCAGTTGCGGCTGGTCGACGGCCCGTGCCGGGGACTGCCGCAACACATCGCCATGGCCAACGAGGGCGAGGAGCGCGTCAGCTTTCGTGGCGACTATCCGCGGGCCTGTGGCGAAGATTCGCTGCCGCGCAGCGCGCTCACGCCGGAGGCTTACGCCTACGGGCTGTTCAGCATGGTGTGGCGGCAATGGGGCGGGGAAATCGACGGTGGCGTGACGCGCGGCGTGATGCCCGCCGGGCAAACGCCGTTTGACGTCTGGTACTCGCCGCCGCTCGCCGAACTCATCCGGCCGTTGAACAAATGGAGCAACAACGTGATGGCCGACGCGCTGCTCTACGCGCTGGCCGATCTCCACACCGCACCCCCGCTCCAACCCGCCGCCGGCGTGCAGGAAATCATCCAGCACTTGAACAGTCTGGGCGTACCTGCGAAAGGGCTGGTGATCGAGAACGGTTCGGGGCTGTCGCGCCAGACACGGATCTCTGCACGCACGATGGGCAGCATGTTGCTAACCGCGTGGCGCAGTCCCTATATGCCGGAATATCTGGCCTCGCTGTCGCTGGTCGGGCAGGACGGGACCCTGCGTAAACGGTTCAGACGCGGCCCGGAAAATGGCCGCATGCATCTCAAGACGGGGCATCTGGGCGATGTGTCGGCGGTGGCCGGCTACGTGCTGGCGGAAAGCGGTCGCACCTACATGGTGACGCTGCTGATGAACCACCCCACGATCAACGCCGGTGGCGGCAGCGCGCTGATTAACGCGCTGCTGGCGTGGACTTACCGGCAGTGATCAGCGCGCGGTCCATGCGCTCGAGAATTTCCTGAAGAATGGCCGGCGAAGTGGCGAAGTTGAGGCGCACAAAGCCCTCACCCTCCGCGCCGAAATTGGGGCCCTCGCTCAGGGCCACGCGCGCTTCGCGCAGAAAAAACCGCCAGGGCTCCTCACCCAGTGCAAGCGCGCGGCAATCGAGCCAGGCGAGATAAGTTGCTTCCGGCGGCGTATGCCGAACGAGCGGCCAACGCGTGGCCACAAACTCGGCCACGGTGGCGCGATTGGCGCGGAGTTGTGCCAGCACGGCGTCGAGCCAGGGGTCACCGGCCTGCCAGGCCGCTGCGGTAGCCACCATGCCAAAGGCGCTGCGGCCGCCGCGCAGATGATCCGGCAAGCGACCGAACTGCTGCCGCAGCGCGGGGGAGCCAAACACCGCCACCGCCAGACACAGCCCGGCGATGTTGAAGGCCTTGCTCGGCGAGGTGAGCGTAATCGTGCGGGCCGCGATGTCCTCGCCCAGCATCGCGAACGGCAAATGCGGCCGCGCGTCGAGCATCAGATCCGCATGGATTTCGTCCGACACCACAATCAGATTGTGGCGGCGAACCAATGCGGCCAGCCCTTCGAGCTCCTCGCGGGTAAACGCGCGGCCGGTGGGGTTGTGGGGATGGCACAGCAGCAGCACACGCGTGCCGGCGTCGCAGGCCGCATCGAGCGCGTCGAAATCGATCGCATAGCCCTGCGGACCGGGCTGCAGGGGGCACAACACCTGACGCCGCCCCGTCTCCACCACGGACTGCAGGAAGGGCGGGTAGATGGGGGTTTGAATCAATACCCCCTCGCCCGGCTCGAGCAGCGTGAGCAGGCAGAAGTGAATCGTCTGTACCACGTCGCTGAAAAACTCGACCTGTGAGGGAGCGATCGTCCACCCATAGCGAGCGGCCATGCGGGCCGCGAAGGCTTCCGGCAGGGCGGCGCGCTGATACATCTTGGGATAGCCCAAATCCTGCGCCGCGAGACGCTGGGCCAGCGCTTCGCGCACGGGCGGCGCCAGCGCGAAATCCATGTCTGCAATCCACGCCGGAATGACGTCGTCCGGATAGACCGTCCACTTCGCGCACTCGCGGGCACGCAGCTGTTGCTGGCTTAACAGTAGCGGAATGGATTCACTCATCGCCTGACTCCTCGCGCTAGCCCTCGAAATGATGCATGGCCATCACAAACAGCACGCCGGTTGCCATCCAGAAAATCTGCGCGAAAGTCTCGCGCGGGGTGACGCCCTGATGCAGGCTCGGGATGAGGTCGGCGATCGCGATATAGATAAAACTCGCAGCGGTAAACGCCAGCACGTAGCCGAGATGGTCGGTCAGCAAAGGCAGCTGCCACCAGGCCAGCAGCGCGCCACCCACCATCGCCAGACTCGACACAGCGTTAAGCCCAAAGGTTTGCCAGCGCGTATAACCGCTTTCCAGCATGATCGCGAAGTCGCCCACTTCCTGCGGGATCTCGTGCGCGATGATGGCCATGCCGGTCACCACGCCGAGCGCCGGATCGGCCACAAACGTCGCGGTAAGCAACACGCCGTCGAGAAAGTTATGGAAAGTATCGCCCACCATCACCAGTGCGCCGGCGTTGCGCAGGCTATGGTGGTGGTGGTGATGGGCGTGACCATGCGAATCGACCTGATGCGCATGGCGCCAGATGAGTGTTTTCTCCAACACAAAAAAGACGAGAATTCCGGCCAGGACGATGGTGAAGATCTCGTGGCCTTCGGCATCGCCGGCGTGTTCGAGCGCCTCTGGCAGCAGGTCCATAAAGGCCACCGCGAGCAGCGTGCCGGTGGCGAGACTAATGAGGTGTGCTACCGTCTTTTCGCGCCAATGGCTCGGCATCAGCAGATACGCGCCGCCGGCGGCCATGCTCAGGAACGCGCCCACCAGCGTGAAGCCGAGGATCCAGAGCAGAAGATGCGAATCAGGCGCGGGCATGCGGTTTCCGAAAACTGGCCGTACGGCCCGGCATACTAACGAGTGCTGTTACTTAGTAACAGTCCGAAGCAAACCACCGAGGCGCTATGGCGACGGTTCTCAAAAGTTTTGCCTCACCCGCGCACGACCACGGTCGCTGCATCAAGACGGCCTTGGTGAAGGCCGAGCGGGCCTGCGCGGCGAGCGGCAAGCGCCTCACGCCTTTGCGCCGCCGGGTACTGGAACTCATCTGGAATAGCCATCTGCCGGTGAAAGCCTACGAACTTCTGAGTCAACTCGCGCAGGAGCGGGCGCAGGCCGCGCCGCCCACGGTGTATCGCGCGCTCGAGTTCCTGCAGGACGCAGGCTTGGTCCACCGCATCGCCTCGCTCAACGCGTTCGTGGGCTGTGGTGAACCGCTGGCCGGGCACGTGAGCCAATTTCTCATTTGCACCCGCTGCGGCACGGTGGCCGAGTTAGCAGAACCGGCGCTGTCTGCCGGGATCGCCGCCAGCGCGCAGCGCCTTGGATTTAAAGTAGCCCGCGAAACCATCGAGGTGGAAGGGCGGTGTCGCGATTGTCAGAAAGCAGAAAGGGCCCTCACCCGATGAATGATTTCGAAACGCTAGCCGTCACCCTGGAAGAGGGCGTCGCCCATATCGAGTTCAACCGCGCGGACCGGGCCAACGCGTTTAACCGCACGATGTGGCACGAACTCGGCGCCGTGATGCGCGCCGTTGATGCCGCAACCGGCGCCCGCGTGGCGGTACTGAGCGGGCGCGGCCGGCACTTCACGGCCGGTATCGATTTAACGTTTCTCGCGGAACTGCAGGGCGAACTTGCGCCACTCGGGCCGGGCCGTCGGCAAGAACAATTGCTCCGCAATATCCGTGAGCTGCAGGACGCGGTCAGCGCGATCGAAAACTGCCGCAAGCCGGTGCTGGCCGCGATTCACGGCGCCTGCGTGGGCGGTGGCATCGACATCACCAGCGCCTGCGATATGCGCTACGCCAGCGCCGATGCCACGTTCGCGGTGAAAGAAATCGACGTCGCCATCGTCGCCGATTTAGGCACCCTGCAAAGACTGCCCCGGCTGATCGGCGAAGGGCCGGCCCGCGAACTGGCCATGACCGGGCGCCAATTCAACGCCGCCGAAGCCGAGAAACTCCGCTTTATTAACGCCACACTGCCTGACCGCGACGCCGTGCTCGCCCACACCTTCGAGGTCGCCCGCAGCCTCGCCGCCAAATCCCCAATAGCCCTGCGGGGCACCAAAGAAACCCTTAATTTCAGCCGCGACCATTCGATTAGCGAAGGACTGGAGTTTGTCGCCGCACGCAACGCCGCGTTGCTCTTTGCGCCCGACATTGCCGAAGCCATCGCCGCCCACAGCGAGCGGCGTGTGCCGCGCTTTGACGACTAGTCCAGACACGCCAGCGCCCGACGAACGTCTGACGCTGTTGCTGCTGGCCAGCGGCTTCAGTCTGCAACCGCTGTCAACCGACCTCTATCTCCCGTCGTTGCCGAGTTTGAGCCGGTACTTCGCGGTGACGCCGGCTGCCATCCAGACCACGCTCACGCTATTTGTGCTGGGATTCGGCGTCACCCAACTGCTGGCCGGACCGCTGTCGGATCGCTACGGGCGGCGGCCGGTGGCGCTGGGCGGCTACGCGGTGTACTGCGCGGCCAGTCTGCTGTGTGCCTGCGCGTCCTCGCTCACGGTTTTATTAGTGGGGCGGTTGCTCCAGGCGATCGGGTGTTGTGGGGTCGTCGTGGCGGCGCGTGCGCTGGTCCGCGACAGCTATGAGCCCGCCGCCGGCGCGCAACTCCTGGCACGCTCCGGCAGCCTGCTGGCGCTGGCACCGCTGATCGGCCCGGTGCTCGGCGGCTATACGCAAATCTGGCTCGGTTGGCGCGCGGCGTTCTGGTTGCTGGGCGCGCTGTCGGTTTGGTTTGCGCTATTCGCACGCGCGCGCTGGCAGGAGTCCAATCTCAATCCCGACGCCGAGGCACTGCGGCCTGCACGACTGCTGGCGGCCTACCGCGAAGTCGCGAGCCATCCGGAATTTCGGGCCTATGTTTTACCCGCAGCGCTGACCTACAGCGCGATTTTCATTTTTATTGCCGGTTCCTCGTTTGCTTTCATCGACGTGCTGGGCGTGACGCCAGAACACTATGGCCTGTGCTTCGCGGGCGGGGTGTCGGGCTATCTCGGCGGCACCTTGTGCTGCCGTCGCTGGTTGCGGCGCCGAACCCTGCAAGACCTGCTGGCGGCCGGCACCACGCTGACGGCGATTGGGGGATGCGGACTGTGGCTTGCGGTGCGCTATGACTTTGCGAGTGTTGGTGTGCTGCTGATCGCGCAGTTTCTGGTGATGTTTGCCCATGGCATCAACCAGCCCTGCGCGCAGGCGGGCGCGCTGGCGCCGTTCAAAACGCGAGCGGGCGCGGCCGCCGGCCTGCTCGGCAGCGTCTCCATGGCGGTCGCGCTGGGGTCTGCCAGCCTGCTCGCGCTACTGGCCGACGGCAGCCTGCAGCCGTTGGCCACGCTGGCCGCCGCCGTCGGTGGCCTGTGTCTGCTGGCAGGTCAATTACCGGCGCGGCTGCGACGGCTGTAACGTGGCTGCTCGAAATTTCCGTCAAGATTCAAAATCGGTCGCCGCTAAGCCCTTCACTCAACTGCGCGTGAACGAGGTTTCTAATGGGCTGGCTACATTCACTTCGTCTTGGCTCCAAGCTGGGATTGGCTTTCGGACTGATGTGCGTCCTGCTTGTGATCACAGGGGGCACCGGTTTTTACGCCAAGCAACGCTTTTCTAGCGTCATCGAGTACCTCACCGGTCCGGCCTGGGAAGCTGCCGACGGTGCGATGGAAACCCAAATCAATATCGAGCACCAGGTCATTCTGGTCCTGCAGGCTCTTTCACCCGGGGCCGATCGGGTGCGCCTGCTGGCAGAACTCGACACCGCAACCAAGGAATCCGGGGTCAGCCTCAATCGAGTCCTGAAGTCGGAACTCATCCCGGCCACTGACCGCCGCCAGCTTGAACAACATGCTGCCGCCCTCACTCAGGCGCAGCGCACCCTGATGCAGGCATTTCAGGATCCCACCATTAGCCCCGAACTGCTTTACCAGCGCCGGAATGAATTCGACAGCGCGACGAACGTCGTACTTGCCAGCCTGACCAGTGTCGAAGAGATCGGCGACAGTCAGGTAGAAGGCCAGCAGGAAGTGATTGCCAGCCTGCGCAACCAGATTGGGATGATCGTTGGTCTGTGCACGCTGGTCGGTGTGATCGCCAGCATCCTGCTCACGATTCTCGCCATCAAGACGGTCGCGGTTCCAGTGGCCGAAGTCGCCCGGCACTTGCAGAAAATCGCCACGGCCGAAGGCAATCTCGATGCCCGACTCGAGGTCAACACAAAGGACGAGGTGGGCGAACTGGCCGACGGCTTCAACGCCTTTGTGGGCAAATTGCGCCAGACCCTGAGCGCTATCGCGGTACTCTCCGGCGATGTCGCGACCGCCAGCAATCAGCTCTCTAACGCCACCAGCGCGGTCAGCACCAGCATCGACAAGCAGCAGCTGGAAACCGACCAGATTGCGACCGCTATCAACGAACTGGCTTCCACCGCGCAATCCATTGCCGACACCACGCTGGTCGCCAACTCCGCCTCCGACCGCTCACAGGAGCGGGCCGTGGAAGGCCGGAGCGTGATGGGTACCGTGATGACCTCGATTTCCGGCCTCGCGCACGACGTGCAGAGCGCGACTTCCGCCATTCTCGACCTCGAACGTAACAGCGCCGACATCGGCCGCGTGCTCGAGGTGATTCGCGCGATCGCCGAGCAAACCAACCTGCTGGCGCTGAACGCGGCGATCGAAGCGGCCCGGGCGGGCGATCAGGGACGCGGCTTTGCGGTGGTGGCCGATGAAGTCCGCACCCTGGCGCAGCGCACCGGCGAATCCACCGAGGAAATTCATCAGATGATCGACGCCCTGCAGGGTGCGATCCGCCGCGTCTCGACCTCCATGGAGCAAAGCCGCCAGCAGGCGGTTTCCACGGCGGACACTGCGACCAAGGCCGAAGCAGCGCTCACCTCGATAGGCAGTGCGGTGGATGAGAGTCGCCGGCTGAACGCCGAAATCGCCGGCGCGACTGACGAGCAGCGCCACGTCACCGGCGCCGTCCAGCAAACCGTGATGAAGATTCACAACCACATGATTGAAACGGCGGCGGCGGCCGAAGCCTCTTTCCGCACTGCCGACCAGTTGCGCACCCTCGCGCAGCGAATGAACGACACCCTGAGTTTGTTCAAGTCTGCTTGAGCCATCCGGCCCTCCCGGCGCAAATTTGCGCTGGGAGGGCCAGATTCCTGCGTTTGATGATTGACGTTTCCGGCCACCCGGCCGGAGACTAGCGGCGCTGGCAAGCCGTGCCAGAACGCTCGATCTTCAACGGAATTTTCATGCTCAAACCTTTGTTTGCCGCGCTGCTGCTCTCCTTGCCGGCGCTGGCTCAGGCCAATTTTCTCGACGCTTACGAACTCAAAGCCCGCTGCCTCTCGGAGCGCGCGGACGCGGTCAACACCTGTCTCGGATATCTCTCGGGTGTTGCCGACAGCGACAACGGCGCGCCGGCCTGGCGCAGCCAGAAGTCGCTGTTTTGCATTCCCCAGGGCGTGACCGTAGTCCAACTGCGCAGCACGCTGCTCAGCTACCTCAAACAACATCCCGAGGAAGAAGACTTCAACGCCGCCATTCTGGTCGGCAACGCCTTTATTGAAGCCTTCCCCTGCGACTAACGTATTCGGAGCAATCCTCATGAATTTTTACGAGCAAACCGTGCCCGTATTTCGCCGTGGCTTGAACAATCTGGCGGTCTTACTGGAAAAATCCCGCGCCCACGCCGAGGCGGCACACTTCGAGATGTCGGCCCTGCTCGGCGCGCGACTGTTCCCGGATATGTTCCCGCTCACGCGTCAGGTGCAACTGGTTACCGACTTTGCCAAAGGCGGCGCCTCGCGACTGGCCGGGGTTGAAGTTCCGCGCTGGGAAGACACAGAGACCACACTCGCCGAACTGCAAGGCAGAATCACGCGGGCCATCGACTATCTCGGCACGCTCACGCCGAGCCAGTTTGAGAACGCCGCTAGCCGGCGCATTGAACTGAAAACGCCGGGCGGTGAATTTCACTTCAATGGCACCGACTTTCTCCAGCAGTGGGCGCTGCCGAATTTCTACTTCCACGCCGCCACCGCCTACAACCTGCTCCGTCACAACGGCGTGCCCATCGGCAAGCTCGATTTTCTGGGCAAGGTTTAAGGCCCGGCCAAGGCCCGTCGGCGCCAGAGGCTGGCCAACCAGAACTGCTCTGCCGGCGGCGCGTCGGTGGGGCGGTAGTAATGTGAAATCTCATCAAAGCCTGCGGCGTTCAGCAGTCCACGCCAGGTATCCAGCGTGAAATAGGCGCCGTAACGGCTGCCGCTAAAACCTTCCTGATCCTGACCGCGGGGGTTTGAACTAAACAGCACGCCGCCGGGCTTAAGGGTGTGGTGGAGTGCTTCAAGCACGCGTGGCAGTTCGCTGCGCGGCACATGAAACAAGGTCGCGTTGGCAAACACACCATCAAAGCGCGCGGCCGGCAAGTCCAGCGCGAGAAAATCCTGCTGCCAGACCTCGCAGCCACTGGCCAGCCGCGCCATCGCCACAAACGGCGCGGAGCCATCCAATCCCGTCGCCTGATGCCCACGCTGCACAAAGCTGCATAAATCCCGCCCCGGGCCACAGCCGAAATCGAGCACATGAAACGGCGCCGGGCCTTCGATCGCGGCCAGCAAAGCCTCGATGTTCTGACTGACGTCGTGGTCGGCGGTGCCATCGCGATAGGACACCGCATATCGCTCGTAATGGGCGATCGTCTGCGCGGCCAGCGCCTGCGGGTTCATCGCCCTTCCACCACTACCGGGCCGCCGCGCGAGAGGCCCAGCGTATTCGCGGCGTTTTGCTCGGCCACGGCGATTTCGAGCACCTCGAAGGAATTCACCAGCGCGAGCAAGCCGCCCGGCGGCACGTCGGCATAGGTGCGGTGAAACGGAATGCGGTGGCCGGCGGCCCGCACCGTGAGCTGCGAGAACTCACCGAGCATGGCGGCGTCGATGTTGGTGATGAGATTGCCGAAGTGGTCGGTCGTGACCACTAAGCCGTGAATTTCATTGCCGCGGCGGGTGGGTGCTTCGATGAGCGCGGGCACGTAGTCGCTTGTGAGCGTGCCAATTTGGGCCGGCGTCACGCGCCCGGCGGCTACCTCGGCCGCCAGCGGCGCCAGCAGGTCCCGCCCGTGAAAAGTGGCGCTTAAGCGCTCGATGCCGTAGCCGCGCAGTTTGCCGGGGTCGACTCGATAAACCGCAGCCCCGGTGCGTTCAATCACACCCGCGAGCAGGCCGTTGTCGGGCGCCACAAACGCGTGGCCATCCCCCACCGCCAGCAGCACATGGCGCCCGGTGCCCACGCCCGGATCAACCACCGCGAGATGCACGCTGCCTTCCGGAAAATAGCGATACGAACGCTCCAGCCAAAAGCCCGCCTCGGCCGGCCAATGCACATTCACTTCATGCGTGAGGTCGATGAGCTGCGCGCTGCGCAGGCGGCGCAGAATCACGCCCTTCATGGTCCCCACAAACGGCCCGCGATGACCGAAATCGGTGGTGATGCTAACGACCCCACAGCCCGGAAAAGGGCCGCTCATGGACGCGCGCGCCGCGAGCGTTGGGGCGCGGTCGCTGGCTGGGCAATCCGTTCAAAGCCGGCAGCGAGAAACGGCACCATGCGTTCGTAGAGCTGGTCGAGTCTGGACGATTGGCAGCGACCGCCTGAGAGCAGGTCTACGCGCCCGGTCTCGGCAAAAGTAATCAGCATCGCGCCCAGCATGAAATGAAACCCCCAGTAAAGATCCTTCACATCCGCGCCCGGCAGCAGCGCGCGTGCGCCTTCGATAAAGCGTGAGGCCACCGCATCGAATTGCGCCGACATCACCTGCTCGGTCCAGCGCGACGACGAGGAGACCTGCGCGATGAGTCGCGCATAGCTTTTCCAGCCGTCACCGCCACGCAGGCTTTTTTCCATGAACGGTCTGGCGAAGGCGTCGATCAGGCCTTCAAGACTTGGCGGTTGGGGCAAGGCCTCAAACAGCACCATGC
The DNA here is from genome assembly GCA_945876945.1 of Klebsiella pneumoniae. Classification (GTDB taxonomy): domain Bacteria; phylum Pseudomonadota; class Gammaproteobacteria. The sequence goes on along the minus strand of CAMCQE010000078.1, from coordinate 845 downwards.
GTTCTTCGTTCAACTCGGCCGCGCGCCGCTGCACCACGGCGAGAAAAAGTTCGCTTTTAGGCCCGAAGTGATAGTTCGCCAAGGCCAGTTCAACGCCGGCCGCGCGCGTGATTTCGCGCAGCGACACGCCGTCGTAGCCGGACTCGGCGAACAGGCGCTCGGCCGCATCGAGAATGCGGTCTTTCGTGGATTTGATGGCTGGTTCGGACTTCATCCGGCGGCTGGCTTCGGGCTTGAACAGTGGCGCCACTATACCCACAAGCGCTGGGCTGCGGCGTGCGGCGAACAAACCCGGCAAACCCGCGATTTGCCCCCTCGCCGGCACTTCGGCCGGGCTGGCAATTTGTTTGAACGTACGTTCAAATACGGCTCGACGCGCGCCCGGGCGCTCGCGCTAGCGCGTCGCCTCACAGACATCGCAACCACTTTAATCTGCGGACACTCTGATATGCCTTCTTATCTTTGCGGCCTTGATATTGGCGGCACTTTCACCGACTGCGTGCTGATGGACGACAGCGGTCGCCTGACGATTTCCAAAGCGCCCTCCACGCCCGGCAACTTCGCCGACGGCGTGCTGGAAGCCCTGCGTCGCGCGGGCGAACGCGTGGGACTGGAACTGCCGGCCCTGCTCGGCTCCATCACCATGCTGGCCCACGGCACCACTGCCGGCACCAACGCCATCATTCAGCGCAAGGGCGCCAAGGTGGGGCTCATCACCACCCGCGGCCACAACGACGTGATTCACATCATGCGCGGCTCGCGCGGGCTGTCCGGTCAGGACATCAAGCTCATCGTGCACATTCCGGAATCGAGCAAGCCGGAGCCCATCATTCCCAAGCGGCTGA
>CAMCQE010000077.1 GCA_945876945.1 Klebsiella pneumoniae | reverse complement strand
GGGCCGGATGAACATCACCGCGTCGGCTCCTGCGGCCGGCCGTTCACGTTTGTGGAAGCCTGCATTCTCGACGACGACGACCAGCCGCTGCCGGTCGGTGAGATTGGCGAAATCTGCTGCCGCGGCCCGCAGACCATGGCGTATTACTGGAACAAACCCGAAGCCACCGCGCAGGCCTTCCGTAACGGCTGGTTGCACACCGGCGACATCGGCCGCATGGACGAGGACGGCTACTACTACATCCTCGACCGCAAGAACGACATGCTGATTTCCGGCGGCTACAACGTGTATCCGCGCGAAGTGGAAGACGTGCTGCTGGAAGTTGAAGGCGTGGTGGAAGCGGCGGTGGTGGGGCTGCCTGACGAGAAATGGGGCGACCGCATTCACGCCGTGGTGGCGGGTCGCGCCGATCTCGACCCGGAAGTCTTGCTGGCCCACGCCCGCGACCGCCTCGCCAACTACAAGCGGCCCAAAACGCTGGAAATCTGGCCGGCCTTGCCGAAAAGCGCGGCCAACAAAATCCTGCGCCGCGAAGTGCGTGACCAGTGCGTGGCGGCTCAGCAAGCGGCCAAGCCTTAACTTCTGAGGAAAGCGCTGATGAACGAGATGCATCTTGCCCTGCACGGCGTCGCCATTAAAAAGCACGCCCCCGCCCACGCGGTGGCCGGGGTGGTGGGGCTTGCGGTTGAACAGGCGGAAGCCTTGCTGAAAGACGCCACCGCCACCGGCCGGCTGCTGGAAGCGCAGGGCGGTTATGCGCTTACGCCGGCGGGCCGGATGATCCTCGATAGCCAGTATTCGCGCTTCTGCGATGCGCAGCGCGAAGACGCCGCTTTCGTCAAAGCCTATGAGCGCTTTGAGCGCGTGAACGTCGAACTGAAGCAACTGATCACCGATTGGCAAACCCTGGACGTCGGCGGCCAGAAGGTGCGTAACGACCATTCCAACGCCGAATACGACGCCGAAGTGCTCGATCGCCTCGGCGACGTGCACGAACGCTTCGAGCCGGTGCTCGCACAACTCGCCCAAGGCTTACCCCGCCTCGCGCGCTACGGCCACAAGCTCGAAGCCGCACTGGAACAGGCCGAAGCCGGCAAAGTTGAATGGGTCAGCGACGCCAAGCTCGAGAGCTACCACACCGTGTGGTTTGAATTACACGAAGACCTGCTGCGCGTGCTCGGCCGGGTACGCGAGGAATAAGACGAGACCCCATGACCCAGTCCCTTGGTAAATTCTTGCTCGCGATCGATGGCAGCAGCCTGCCCGATCGCAATCTCATTGGCGGCAAGGCCTGGTCGATTGCGCGGATGCGCGGTCTCGGCTTAAGCGTACCGCCGGCCTTCGTGATCACCGCCGAAGCCTGTACCGCCTATCTCGACACCGGCGCGCTGCCGCCCGCGCTGGCCGCTGAGCTCGATGCCGGCATTGCCTGGCTCGAAGCGGCCAGCGGCGCGCGCTTTGGCGCGGGTCCGCAGCCGCTGCTGGTGTCGGTGCGCTCGGGCGCGGCGATTTCTATGCCAGGCATGATGGACACCGTGCTCAACCTCGGCATTAACGAGGCGACCGAAGGGGCACTCGGCGCACTCGCCGGCGATGCCGCGTTCGCGCGCGACACGCATCGGCGTTTTCTCGATCTCTACGCCCGCATCGTGCTGAAAGCCACGCTGCCGGAACTCGGCGAAGACGTGGCGCCGTCGGCCCTGGCCGAGACCATTCGCGCGGAAACCGGTGAGGCGGTGCCGAGCGAGCCGCGCGCGCAGCTGCTGGCCGCCGTGCAGGCGGTGTTCGAGTCATGGAATTCCCGCCGCGCGCGCAAATATCGCCAGCATCACGGCATTCCGGATTCCCTCGGCACGGCCGTCACCGTGCAGGCGATGGTGTTCGGTAATCTCGACGATCACTCCGGCACCGGCGTCTTGTTCAGCCGCAATCCGCTGACCGGCGAACCCGCGCCCTATGGCGAATATCTGGCCCGCGCGCAGGGCGAAGACGTGGTCTCCGGCCGCTTCACGCCGCAGCCCCTCGCCGCGCTGGCCGCGCAGCAGCCCGGGATTCACGCCGAACTGCTGGCCGCGGCCGCCACGCTGGAGCGCGAAAACGGCGACGTGCAGGACATTGAATTCACGGTGCAGCAGGGCCAGCTCTATCTGCTGCAAACCCGTGCGGCGAAGCGCGCGCCGGCAGCGGCGGTGCGGTTTGCGATGGACATGCTGGACGAAGGTCGGCTCGATCAGGCCACGGCCTTCTCGCGGGTCAGCGCCGAGCAGGTTCGCAGCGTGTTAAGCCCGCGCGTCGCCGAAGCGGCAGCGGCGTCGGCCACCGTGCTCGCCAGCGGTGAGCCGGCCTGTCAGGGCGCCGGCGTTGGCGTCATCGTGGTCAATACCGATGAAGCGGAACGCCGCGCGCTGGCCGGCGAGCAAGTGGTGCTGGCGCGGTCGACCACCAGTCCGGACGACGTGCACGGCATGATCGCCTGTAATGCGCTGGCGACCGAGCACGGTGGCACCACCTCGCACGCGGCTCTGGTCAGCCGTTCGCTGGGCAAACCCTGCGTGGTGGGTTGCGGCGAAGGCAGCGTCACCGCGCTCGCCGGGCAAATCGTCACCGTGGACGGCGCCACCGGCAACATTTACGCCGGTGCCTTGCCCGTCACCGTACCGGACGAAAATGCCGACCCGGCGCTGGCCCGGTTAATTGCATGGGCGGAAGCCTTATCGCCCATCACGGTGCTGGCCGAGGCACCGGCAGGTCCCTTGCTGGATCTCAACGCCGTGGCCGGCGGCGAGGACGAAGACAAATTGCCCGCCTTGCTGCCCGGTCATACGGTCGCGAAAGGTGGGGCGATTGCCAGCAATGCCGGCGTGCGCGCCGCGCTGGCAGCCGGCATCAAGACTATCTGCGCGAGTCCGCGCCTGCCGGTACTCCTGGCGGCGATCGAGGCGGCGCGTGAACTTCAATCGAATACAGTGAACGACGAGTGAGCACACCATGAGCGCGGGAAGCAATATCAAGCCGCAGGACGTTGAAGGTCTTATCGAACTCTTCAAGTCCTCCAACTGGGACGAAATGCACGTGCAGGTGGGAGAGTTCGAACTCTTCCTCTCCAACGATCCGAAGGCCACCGGGCCGGGTCGCGCGGTCGCCGCAGCGCCCGCTGCTGCGCCGGCGCTCACGGCCGCGGCACCGGTCGCCAGTGCCGCGCCGGCAGCGAGCGCCGCCGTTGCCCACGGCGGTGCGGCCACGGTGACCATCCCGGACGGTCTCATCGCCATCCGCGCGCCGAACCTCGGCACCTTCTATCGCGCGCCGAAGCCCGGCGCGCCGCCCTATGTGGAAGTGGGCCAAACCATCAGCGAAGACACCGAAGTGTGTCTCATCGAAGTGATGAAGCTCTTCGCGCCGGTCGCCGCTGGCGTGCGCGGCGTAGTGCGCGAAGTGCTGGCGAAAGACGGCCAGATGGTGGAGTTCGACGCGCCGCTGATGCTCATCGAGCCGGCCAAATGATGAGCGTGCTGAGTCAGGGAGGTCGCGCATGAGCATCTCGCGCGTCCTCTCCGTTAATCGTGGCGAGATTGCCGCGCGCGTCGTGAAAGCGGCGCAGGCGCTCGGCATTGAAGCCGTGCAGGCGGTGTCGCTGGCCGATCGCGAGAGCATGGCCGCGCAACTCGCCGACCGCACGGTGGTGATAGGCCCCGCGCCGTCACGGCTTAGCTATCTCGATCCCAAACTGCTGGTGCACACCGCGCTGGCCACCGGCTGCGACGCCCTGCATCCGGGCTATGGTTTTTTGTCTGAACGCGCCGCGCTGGCGACTCTCTGCGCCGAGCACGGCATCACCTTCATTGGCCCGCGCCCGGAAACCATCGCGGCATTGGGGGACAAGCTGGAAGCGAAAGCGCTGGCGCGTGCCGCCGGCGTGCCGCTGGTGCCGGGCACCGATCGCATTGCCGACGCGACCGAGGCGCAGGCCGCAGCCGAAACGCTGGGCTATCCGGTGCTGATGAAAGCCTCCGCCGGCGGCGGCGGGCGCGGCATGTTCATCGCGCGCAGCGCGGCCGATCTGGCCGGCGGTTTCGACAAGGCCAGCAACGAAGCGCGCGAAGCTTTTGGCGACGGCACCATGTATATGGAGCGCTACGTCGAAAACGCCCGCCATGTGGAAGTGCAGGTGTTTGGCGACGGCAACGGGCACGTGCTGCATTTCGGCGAGCGCGACTGCTCCATCCAGCGCCGCTATCAAAAGGTATTCGAAGAATCGCCCTGCGCGGCGATGCCTCAAGGTTTACGCGAGGAGTTGCACCGCGCGGCGCTGTCGCTGGTGGCGTCGGTGAAATACACCAACGCCGGCACGGTGGAATTTCTCTACGACGTGAACCGGCAGGAAATCTATTTCATCGAGGTCAACGCGCGGATTCAGGTGGAGCATCCGGTGTCCGAACAGGTCACCGGTTTCGATCTCATCCAGCTGCAGTTTCGCGTCGCCGGCGGCGAGCCGTTGCGCTACACGCAAGACCAGATCCCGGTGCGCGGTCACGCCATCGAGTGCCGCCTGAATGCCGAAGATCCCTATCAGGATTTCCGTCCAAGTCCCGGTCGCATTACGCGCTGGCAGCCGCCGCGCGGCGCGGGGGTGCGGGTAGACAGCCACTGCTACGACGGCTACCTGGTGCCGCCGTTCTACGACTCCATGATCGGCAAGCTCATCGTGACCGCTGCCAACCGCGCCGAATGCGTGGAACGGCTGCAGGCGGCGCTGGCGCGGACCGAAATCGACGGCCTCACCACTAATTTGCCGCTGCTGCGCCATATCGCCCAGCAGCCGGATTTCATCGACAACCAACTCAACACGCGCTGGCTGGAGACCACCGGTCTGCCAGCGTTTAGTGCCCCTCAGGAGTAAGCCCGATGGCTCATATTGAATTTCTAGATGAAACCCTGCGCGACGGCCAGCAAAGCCTGTGGGGCATGCGCATGCAGGCCGGCCACGCGCTCCCGGTGGCCTCGCTGATCGATCGCACCGGCTACCGGGTGATCGACCTTACCGGCTCCTCGATGTTCGAATGCCTCATCAAGTACTGCCGCGAGAATCCGTGGGAAGGGCTGGACCTGCTCGCCGCCGCGATGCCGCGCACCAAGATTCGCGCCGGCATGCGCTCGAACGCTTCGGTCACCTTCAGCGTCACCCCCGACGCTCTGATGGACGCCTGGATGCGCCAGCTGAACGTGCACGGCTGCCGCAGCTTCTGGATTTACGACGTGCTGTTCAACATCGACAAGATGCACCGGCTGGCGAAAGTGGCAAAAGAGTTTGGCTCCGAAGTGGCCGGCTCGATCATGTTCACGCTGAGCCCGGTGCACACCGACGAGTACTACGCCGACAAGGCCGACAAGCTCTCGATCTGCCCGGACATCGACACCCTGCTGCTGTACGACACTGCAGGCGTGCTGGAGAAAGACCGGCTTAAAACCCTGCTGCCGGCGATCAAGGCCAAGGCGCGCGGCAAGCCGATTGAGTTCCACTCCAACAACCTGCTGGGCCAGTCGGCGAAAGCCTATCTGGACGCCATCGAACTCGGCGTGTCGATCATCCACACCGCCGTGCGGCCGATGGCCAACGGGCCGTCGGTGCCGTCGGTTGAAGTGATGGCGCGCAACGTGGAGCTGATGGGCCACACCCACAACCTGGAGACCTCGCTGTTTGCGCCGGTGTCGGCGCATTTCGAAAAAGCCGGCAAGGCGGCGGGTTTCCTCGTGAACCAGTACGCCGAGTACGACGTGCTTTCCATTCAGCACCAGATCCCGGGCGGCATGGTCGGCACTATGAAAGCCCAGCTGGTTCAGCACGGCATGTCCGAGCGGCTGGATGAGGTGATGCAGGAAACCGCCATCGTGCGCCGCGAACTGGGCTATCCCGGCATGGCGACGCCCTTCAGCCAGCTGGTTGGCACGCTCGCCGTGCTGAACATCGTCACCGGCAAGCGCTATTCGGTGATTCCGGACGAAGTCATTCAATACGCCGCCCAGCACTATGGTGCGACGGTGGCGCCGATCGAGCCCAACGTGCTGGACAAGATCATGTCCGCGCCGCGTGCGAAGGAAATTTGCGCCAATCCGCCGGAGCAGCCCACGCTCGCCGAACTGCACAAGCGTTTCGGCACCACCAGCGACGACGAACTCATTCTGCGCGCGCTGGTGCCGTCCAGCGAAGTGGACAAGGCGCTGGCCGCCGGGCCGGTCAAGACTTCTTTTCCCATGCTTTCCTCGCCTGAGCTGGATCAGGTGCAGCGCCTGATGAAGCTCGCCAACTCGGCGGTAGTGCAGGTGTCCTCGCCCGACTTCAAGCTCTCGCTGCGGCGCTTCTCATGAGTCTCCGCCGCGCGGTGATTGTGGATATCTGCCGCTCGCCGTTCGCGCGCGGTCGCGAAAACGGCGCGCTGGCGCCGGTGCATCCGGTGGATCTTTATGCCCAGGTGCTGGCCGCACTGGTGGCGCGCACCGGCATCGATCCCGCGCTGGTGGAAGACGTCATCACCGGCTGCGTGATTCAGGTCGCCGAACAGGCGGGCAATATCGGGCGGCAGGCGGTGCTGGCGGCGGGTTTCCCCGAAACCGTGCCGGCCGTGACGCTCGATCGCAAATGCGGATCTGCCCAGCAGGCGATTGATTTCGCCGCGCAGGGCGTTATCGCCGGCGCCTACGACATGGTGATCGCCGGCGGCGTTGAAATGATGGGCAAGGTGCCGATGCGCATTAACCGCATGGGCAAGGACGACAAGGGCCCGCGCTTCCACGCCCGCTATCCGCAGGGGCTGGTGCATCAGGGGATTTCCGCCGAACTCATCAATGCGCGCTGGCACATCAGCCGCGAAGCGCAGGACGAATACGCGTTGCGCTCGCATCTGCGCGCCGCCGCCGACATTGCCGGCACCGCGCGCGACATCGTGAGTATCGAACTCGAAGCCGGCGGGGCGCAGGTGCGGGCGGACGAAGGCATCCGCGGCGATTCCACGCTGGAAAAGCTCGGGAGTCTCAAGGCCGCCTTTGAAGATCCCGCCATGAGCGAGCGCTTTCCGCAAATCCAGTGGAGCGTCTCCGCTGGTAACTCGAGTCAGGTCAGCGACGGCGCGGCGGCGGTGCTGATCTGCGAAGAACAAACGGCGATTCGCCTTGGGCTTACCCCTCGCGCTGCCATCACGCATTTCGCGGTGGCCGGGGACGATCCGGTAATGATGCTGACGGGCGTGATCCCCGCCACCCGCAAACTGCTTCAGCGTGCCGGCTTGCGGATCGATCACATCGACGCCTTTGAAGTCAACGAAGCCTTCGCCTCGGTGGTGCTGGGCTGGCAGCGCGAACTGGGCGCCGATCTCGATAAAACCAATATCCTCGGCGGCGCCATCGCGCTGGGTCATCCGGTGGGCGCCTCCGGTGGGCGCCTCATGGCCAATCTCATTCGCGCGCTGGAACACACCGGCGGGCGCTATGGCTTACAGACCATGTGCGAATCCGGCGGCATGGCCAACGCCACACTCATCGAACGACTGTAAGGGGAGCACACATGACGGGACGCGTTGCAGGCAAAGTCGCCATCATCACCGGCGCAGGCACCGGCATTGGCCGGGCGTGTTTTTCCTTGTTTGCGCGCGAAGGCGCGACGGTGGTGGGCGTGTCCCGCACGCAGTCGAATCTCGACGCCGCGCTGGCCGAAGTGAAAGCGGAAACGCCGGGTGCCGAGGGCATGGTTATCGCCCGCGATTTGGCGAAGCCGGAGTCGGCGGATGAAATTGTGGCCGCCACCGTCGCCGCCTACGGGCGCGTGGATATCCTCGTCCATTCCGCCAGCGTCGGCTGGAGCTGGCAGGAGAAAAGCCCGGGCGCGATGGATCCGCTGGCCACCACCACCCCGGAGAAGTGGCGCGAAGTCATCGGTTTCAATCTCGACGCCTGCGCGTTCATCGACCGCGCCTGCCTGAACCAGATGCTGAAGCAGGGCACGGGCTCAATCGTGAACGTGGCGAGTATCTCCGGCATGTTTGGCATGCCCACCGCCCACACCTACTGCGCGTCCAAGGGCGGCATGATCAATCTCACCCGCGCGCTGGCCACCACCTACGCCCAGCAGGGCGTGCGCGCCAACTGCGTGTGTCCGGGCTATACCGACACGCCGATGATCGCGCCGGTGATTAACGTCTTTGACGATCCGGTGATTGGCCCGCAGCTCACGCCCATGGCGCGCGCCGGCACACCGCTGGAGATGGCCCACGGGTGTTTGTATCTGGCCTCCGACGAAGCCAGCTACTGCAACGGCACTATTCTGGTGATCGACGGCGGCACCGCCGCGCGGCAGTAGGAAGTTTCTCTTGGCCATTCAGTGCAGCCACATCACGGTGCCGCTTCGCGACGGCAACATGGGCGCGTATCTGGCGCTGCCCGAAGGCAAGCCCGCCGGCGCCATCATCGCCATCATGGAAATCTGGGGCGTGAACGCCACCATGCGGCATCACGCGCAGGAGTTCGCCGAGGCGGGTTATGTGTGTCTGGTGCCGGATTTGTTCTGGCGGCAAGAGCCTGGGGTGGAACTGTCGGACCACAACCCCGGCGACGGCCAGAAGGCTTTTGATCTGTACTACGAGTTCGACTACGACCTCGGCGTACAGGACATGATTGATACCCGCGATTTCCTCAAAACCCTGCCCGAGTGCAACGGCAAGGTTGGCGCGGTGGGCTACTGTCTGGGCGGCAAGCTGTGCTACCTCATGTGCTGCCGCACCGACATCGATTGCGCGGTGGCCTACTACGGCACCTACATCGAGCACAGCATCCGCGAGGCCAAAAATCTGCATCGCCCGCTCATGCTCCATATGGCGATGAAAGACCGCTGGGTGCAGCCGGAAATCAACGCCATGCTGGAACGCCGCCTGGGCAGCAATCCGCTGGTGAGGATCCACCAATATCCCGAGGCCGACCACGCCTTCGCGCGTAAGGGCGGCAAGCCTTATCGCGAGGACGACGCCCACCGCGCGCTGGGCCTGAGCGTCGATTTTTTCAAACAGCATCTGTAAACCCAACGCCGGTCGGTCACCGTAGGGGGTGACCAAGCGCAGCATCCTTGGTTAGCATTGCACGCTGTTTGACATTCATCCGATACCCAGTCCCGCCGCGCGGAGCCAGCACGGCGGGCAGATCCGAGAGAGAAGGCTCCGCTAATGCCGCAGACCCGTTCCAATGTCGATTCCAGCGCGACCGCACCGGCTCGTAGTGGATGGTCGCGCTTCAAGTTCGATCGCGAGTTCATCATTGAGCTTGGCCTGCGCTATTTGCCGGCCTTCGACCGCCTGCTGATGCGCTTTGCCGCCACGCCGGACCATCAGGTGTTCCCCCGCGAAACCTTCCCCTGGATTCCTAAACTCGAAGCCAACTGGGAAGCGATCCGCGACGAGGCGGCGGAGATCCTCCGCGACCGGATGTCCGTGCCGTCGATCCGCGAAGTCTCGCCCGACCACGACAAAATCGCGCTGGACGAGAAATGGCGCTCGTTCTTTTTTTGGGGTTACGGCGTGCGCGTGCAAACTAACTGCGCGCGGTGCCCGGCAACGGCGCAGATGCTGGAGCAAATCCCCAATCTCCTCACCGCGTTTTATTCCGTGATGCTGGCTGGCGCGCACGTGCCGCGCCATACCGGCCCCACCAAGGCCATTCTCACCGCGCATCTCGGCCTCATCATTCCGCTGAAGCGGGACCGCTGCCATATGGCAGTGGGTGAGCACGATGTCATTTGGGAGCAGGGCCGGGTGGTGGTGTTCGACGACATGTACCCGCATGAAGTCTGGAACGACACGGATGAGGACCGCATCATCCTGCTGATGCACCTCAAGCGCCCGCTGCGCTTCCCCGGCACCTGGCTGCGGGATTTATTCTTCGCCATTTTGCGGGCGAGCCCGTTTGTGAAAGACGGCGTGCGCAATCTGGAACGTTGGGAGAAGGCGCGGCCAGCGGCTTGAGCTTGCGCAGTGAGGCCTCGCGGCCAACAGGCCGCGCCCACACGCCCGGCTTCTTTCATTTGTGGGAGCGAACTGCTGGTCGCGCAGCGCAGTGGCTTAATCGCAAAAATCCCCGGCTCGCGCATTGTGGCCGCACCGCGACAGCTCGCACACTCGGCGCACCTCCCTCACCAAGGATCGCGCTATGTCTACTGTGAACGGCATTCACCATCTGGCGATCATGACGGCCGACGTCAAATCGCAAATCGATTTTTTCTCCGATGTGCTCGGCATGAGGCTGAAAGCCTTGTACTGGATGCACAACGTCGACGGCTACTTTCACGCCTTTATGGAGTTGAATCCCAGCTGCTCGGTAGCCTTTGTTTTTGCGCCCACAGTGAAAGACATCCCCACTGAGTTCGGCATCTCGCATGCCGGCAATCCCGTGAAACCCTGCGCGCCCGGTGCGGTACAGCACATCGCTTTCAATGTGGACAGCGAGGAGGCCCTGTACGCCATGCGCGACCGCATTCGCGCCAAGGGTGTGCGGGTGATGGGGCCGCTGGACCACGGCTTCTGCCAGTCGATTTATTTCGGCGGGCCGGAGAATCTGGTGCTGGAGGTGTCGACCTCAGCCGAAGCCATTAACGCCGAAGCCTGGATCGATCCGGACGTGGTCGCGCTGAATGGCATCAGCCCCGAGGAGCTCGCGCGCTACAAGAACCCGCCGCCCTTCGTCCACAAAGGCCCGCCGGTGGCGCAACCGCCACTCGGCAATGGCCGCCCCGAGTACTCGCAGATGGACGCCGGTTTTGGCGGCGCCTTCGATTTGCCGGATGACTTCGTCACCCGCGAATTGAGTGAAAGCACGCCGCCGGTGAAGTTGGCTGCGGCATAAGCGCCAGGGCGGGCGCGGCGTCGGCTAAATCCGCTCGCCCCGGCCTCGCCCTTCGACAAGCTCAGGGCGAACGGTAAACCGAGCTAGAAGGCCCAAGATGCTGTTCGGGCCATCGAGCCGTCGAGGGAATGGCAAAGCGAGTTTGGGGTCAGAGTCTGAGCGATCCAAAGATGCGCACCCGGCGCCAAACCCCGTTCGTGGCTCCGCTTGTCGAAGCATGGACGGGTGATCACTTAATTCCGCACCGAAAAAACTCGAGCCACTTTCTCACCCTTCGACGAGCTCAGGGCGAACGGTAAACCGGGCTACAAGGCCCAAACGCTGTTCGGGCCTTCGTGCCGTTGAGCCAATGGCAAAGCACCCAAACCCCGTTCATGGCTCCGCTTGTCGAAGCATGGACGGGTGATCACTTAAATCCGCACCGCAAAAACTCGAGCCACTTGCTCGCCCTTCGACAAGCTCAGGGCGAACGGTAAACCGGGCTACAAGGCCCAAACGCTGTTTGGGCCTTCGCGCCGTTGAGCCAATGGCAAAGCACCCAAACCCCGTTCGTGGCTCCGCTTGTCGAAGCATGGGCGGGTGATCACTTAAATCCGCACCGAAAAAACTCGTGCCACTTGCCCGCCCTTCGACAAGCTCAGGGCGAACGGTAAACCGAACTACAAGACGCAAATCCCGTTCGGGCCTTCGCGCCGTCGAGCGGATGGCAAAGCGCCCGAACCCCGTTCCTGCCCCCGCTCATCGAATGACGAACGGGCCTCGCGCTCGCCGTTATCGCTCCAGGGTCCCCCGCAGCCGCTCGCCCCAGGCGCGATTGGTGAAATCAAGCTGGATGGGCGTGACCGAAACCGCGTTTTCGTGGATCGCGTGGAGGTCGGTGTCCGGGTGCTTCTCGCCGTCCGGATGGCTGAGCTTCACCCAGTAGTAGGGCACGTTGCGGGCGTCGACGCGGGCGTCGATGCTGAACGCGCCCGGTGGGCGTTGACCCTGACGCGTCACGCGCACGCCGCTAACCTCGGCCTGGCCTTCCACGTCGGGGAAGTTCACGTTGAGGAAACTGCTTTCCGGCCAGTTGCCGCTGTTAATCAGCTTGGGCAGCAGGCCGGGCAGGATTTCCCGCGCCGCGTCCCAGCGGGCGGTGCCGGTGGGCGCGCGCACCACGCTCATCGCAATGGAGGGGATGCCGAGCAGTGTGCCTTCCATCGCGGCAGCGCAGGTGCCGGAATAGCTCACGTCTTCAGCCAGATTCGCGCCGCTGTTGATGCCGGACAACACGATCGTGGGCCGCTGGTCGCGCATCAGTTCGTAACAGGCCATGAGCACGCAGTCGGTAGGGGTGCCGAACACCGCCCAGCTGTGCTCGCTGCGACGACGCAAGCGAATGGGGTTGTGCAGGGAGATGGAATGCCCGGCGCCGCTTTTTTCGCTGTCCGGCGCAATCACCCACACGTCGTTCGAGAGCTGGCGAGCAATTTCTTCCAGCAGTTGAATGCCCGGCGCGTCGATGCCGTCGTCGTTGGTCACCAGCAGGCGATGGCCGGCGAGGGGTTTGGGCGTAGTCATGGGCGTACAGCGTCCTTCAGGGAGTAGGAGAAACGGGGTGGATAGTGACCGATGCGGCGGGCGAATAACATTGCGCTAGAGTTCGTCAGCGGCGATGCGGCCGTCGCTGATCCGGATCCTGCGCGAGGCCCGCATGCCGAGCGCCGCGTCGTGTGTCACCACCAGCAGGGTGACGCCTTGCTCGCGGTGCAGGCCTTCCAGGATGTCGACGACCTGCGCACCCGAGGCCGAATCAAGATTGCCGGTGGGCTCATCGGCCAGCAGCAGCGGCGGCTGCATGATCATGGCCCGCGCAATCGCCACGCGCTGACGCTGACCGCCGGATAATTCAGACGGTCGATGCCTCGCGCGGCTTTCCAGCCCCAGCGCGGCCAGCGCGGCCTGCACGCGCGGCGTGCGCTCGCGCGGCGGCACGCCGGCCAATACCAGCGGCAGCTCGATGTTTTGCGCGGCTGAGAGTCGTGGCACGAGATGAAAAGACTGAAACACAAAGCCGATGCTGCGATTCCGCACGCTGGCCAGTTGGTCGTCGCTGAGGCCCGTGACGTCTGCGCCGTTCAGTTCGTAGCGCCCGCTGGACGGGCGGTCGAGCAGGGCAATCAGATTGAGCAGGGTGGATTTGCCAGAACCGCTGGGGCCCATGATCGAGCAGTACTCGCCGCGCTGTATGCTGAGGTCGATGCCGGCGATCGCCTGCACCGTCTGGTCGCCCAGGGTGTAGGCCCGGGTCACGCCAGAGAGCGCGATCAGCGGCGGCTCAGGGCTCGGCATCAGGCGTTTCGGCGACCGCCAGCGCGCCGGCTTTCACGCCATCGCGGCCCACCGACAGCACCACCGAAGCCCCCGCTTCAAGCCCGGCTTTGACTTCGGTGAACTCCCAGTTGGCGAGGCCGGGGGTGAAGGTCTTTTCCTGCAGGCGATGGGTGGCGGCGTCCAGCACCAGCACCTTGTTGCCCTTGATGACTGCCTCGGAAGGGATCCGCATCACGTGCTCGTGTTGGGCCAGCAGCACTTCGATGTCGGCGCTATAGCCCGGCAGCAGGCCCTGCAGGTCGCGTTCACCTTTGAGTTCTACTTCCACTTCCACCGTACGCGCCTGCTTCTCGCGATCGAGCACATAGGGCGCAATGCGCCGCACTTCGGCGTTACAGCGTTTGTCCGGGAAGGCGTCCAGCGACACACAGGCCGGCATGCCGGTTTTGATTTGCGGGGCGTCGACTTCATCGATCGGCGCCGACACATACAGGCAGCTCATGTCGATGAGGTCCACCGCCGGTAGCGTGGGGATGCCGGTGGGCGAGGGGGTAATGAATTCGCCGAGTTTGGCGTTGAGTTCTGCGACCACGCCGGCGAAGGGCGCCCGCAGCCGGGTTTTCTCGATTTGCTCGGTCACCACGGCGCTCGATTCATGCGCCACGTTGACGTTGGCACGGGCCGCGGCACAGCTGGCATCGGCAGCCTTCGCGCGCGTGAGGGCGACATCGAGCGCGTCTTCCGACACCAGCTTCCGCCCCGCCATGCGCTGCAGTCGGTTAGCTTCGCGATGCGCGCCGGCCGCCTGCGTGCAGGCTTCGTCCACCCGGCGGCCGGCGGCGGTGATTTCGGCTTCGGTGTGGCGGAGCTGTGCTTTCAGGTCCTCGTTCCAGATTTCCATCAGCATCGTGCCCGCCGCCACCTGCTGGCCTTTGCTGACGGGCAGGGAGGCCACCTGTCCGGCGGCCGAGGGCGACATCTTCGCCCGACGACAGGCTTCTACCGTTCCCACGCGGGTATTGGCGACCGTGGAGCGCACGGTGCCGGTGGTGAGGGTATGCAGCGTTACCGTCACCGGCTTGGGACGGGTCAGCCACCAGCCACCGGCGCCAAGGCCCAGCAGCACGATAAAGAGGATGAGGTAACGCACGCCCGCATTATGCCGGCGCGGGCCAGCTTTGGGCACGAGGATTTCGCAGCGGGATGCGTTCGGTGCGATTAGCGTTGCGGCGCTGTGTGCTTCGTCACCAGCGCGTGGAAGGCCGGGTCGATGCCGGGGCCGGGCAGCAGTTTAACGTCGCGCGGCTGGAGCACCCGGCCGTCCTGGGCGAGTACGCGGGCGCCAACAATCGCTTTGCCGCTGCGTTTCTCGACCAGCGTGAGGCGTTTGCCCCGCTTGCTGGGCAGCCACTTCTCGCCCCACTGCATGAGCGCGATCAGCACCGGGTACAAGTCCTGACCGCATGCCGTGAGGTGATACTCGAAGGAACGGGCGTCCTCAGTGGCCGCTTGGCGCACTAGCACCTTCGCCGCGCACAGGCTTTTCAAACGGGCGCTGAGCACGCTGCTCGAGACCCCCAGATTGTCCTGTAGCGCGGCGAAGGTGTGCATGCCGTTAAACACATTCCGGAGCACCATCAGCGACCATAAATCGCCCACCACGCCCAGCGCTTGCGCCACCGCGCAGTCGACGTCGGGCAAGCGTTTGCTGGTCATGCGTCAGTACCCCGTCACGCGCGCCTCAGGCGGCCAAATTGGCCAGGCGGCCGGCAATCAAGCTTCTGGCCTCCCGCATGATGCGGTCGATCAGTTCCTGCACCGTCGGGATGTCGTGAATCAGGCCGGCCACCATGCCGCAGGACCAGGCGCCCGCGTCCATATCGCCCTCCAACATCACGCGCGGATAGACGCCGGACACTTCCTTCGCGATATCGGCGAAGGAAACATTGGCGCCGAGGGTCCGCTCGGTGACGAGCAGGCGTTCAACCGCGGCGTTAGTCAGCACGCGCTCGGTGTTGCGCAAGGGGCGCATGACCAGGCGCGTATCGAGCTCAGTGGCGGCCAGAATGGCCTGCTTCACGTTGTCGTGGACCGGGGCTTCTTTGGTCGCGATAAACCGCGTGCCCATATTGATGCCGTCGGCACCCAGCGCCAGCGCCGCGACCAGCGAGCGCGCGTCCGCCATGCCGCCCGACGCCACAAACGGCACCTTGAGTTCATCCGCCGCGCGCGGCAGCAGGATCATATTGGGGATGTCGTCTTCGCCCGGATGCCCGCCGCATTCAAAGCCGTCGATCGACAGGGCATCAACGCCCACCGACTCGGCCTTCAGGGCGTGGCGCACGGTGGTGCATTTATGAATCACGGTGATGCCGTGCTCTTTCAGAATCGGCATCCATTTCGCCGGGTTGTTGCCGGCGGTTTCCACGATGCGCACGCCGCCCTCAACAATCGCCTTCACATAGCCCGGATAGTCCGGCGCTTCCACCACCGGCAGAAACGTGAGGTTCACGCCAAACGGCTTGTTGGTGAGGGCGCGGCAGCGGGCGATTTCGCGCGCCAGATCGTCCGGCGTTTTTTGGGTCAGGCCGGTGATGATGCCCAGACCGCCGGCGTTCGACACGGCCGCCGCCAGTTCTGCAAACCCCACGTAATGCATCCCGCCCTGAATGATCGGATGCTCGATGCCCAGTAATTCTGTAATGCGTGTTTTCACTTTGACCTGCTTGATTAGCTTCGAAATCAGAAGTGAAAAAAGTAGAGGCGCGGGTGGCTGAAGTCAATTCAGCGGTCACCACAAGCTCACGCCGCTGTCATGCACGGCGTGTTTGCACCGAACCATCGGCTGCGTGAGCAAGTGACGCCGGCCAGACGAGGCTGTCGTAAGGCACAGACCCCCGACGAACCCGCACCCGCGCGCCACGTCGCGATGACGTGGGCGCAACGATTGAAGCGGGTGTTCAAGCAGCGGCGTGGCCATGAAGGTGGCGTAAATGCCGTGGCGGTAGGCCGCCTCGCCGCAGGTGCGTTTGAACAGGAAGGCCTGATCGGCCAGATCCAGCGGGTCGCCGTGCAGGAAGTTGATCTCCATGTGCGCCGCGCCGGATTCATGGATCAGCGTGTCGATGTCGAGTTCCTGCGCTTCGCAGTAGTCGTAGATGTCTTCGAACAGCGGATCGAATTCGTTCACCGCGTCGATGCCGTAGGCCTGCCGGGCCGTTTCCGGTCGGCCGGAGCGACCAATCGGCGGCTTGAGCGGAAAATCCGGATCGATGTTTTTCTCGACCAGAAAGCACTCGAGCTCCGGCGCCACCACCGGTTACCAGCCTTTGCTGTCGCAGAGTTCGAGCACCCGGCGCCGGATGGACCTCGCGGCCGTCGTTGGAATAGCATAGGTGAGCCCCGGCCTATCGTGCGTCCGGCAGGGAGGAATCCATGACTTCATCCATCAGCTCGTTGTTTGTGAATGGCGCCGCCGCCAGCGGTAACCTCAACTGGGGCGAATACGACTACTTCGTAGTCACCCTGATGGCGGGTGCCACCTACACCATCAGCCTGAACGCGGT